>JBBJME010000028.1:0-41218 GCA_037719765.1 Planctomycetaceae bacterium | reverse complement strand
TGGTGGGATATGTCCTGGTGGAGCCCGCGATGAGATTCTCGGGTAACGCCGTGGGGAATTCTTCCTGCGTCGGCTTCTGCTCAGCAACTGTCACATAGCCTGTGGTTTTGACGAACTGTGCATACTGCCCGTTTGTCACTTCTGTCGCATCCATCCAGAAGCCGTCCATCGCCACACGATGGATGGGAATCGCGTCACGTGTCACGCCCGGCAGACTGCACAACGATTCGGATTCCGCGTCACTTCCCATGGAGAACTCCCCGCCTGGAATCCATACCATGCCTTCCGAAGCGGGACCTGGTGCCCGGAGACTCGCTGATGACGGTCGAAGCGAAGGCGGATTCCGGCAGCGTTTTCTCTTTCTGCTGACCGACCGCAGTGGATTTGGGTGCGTGTACCGGAGGTTTTCGATACTGCGGGGGCATCGTTTCATTTCCGAGGAACATGTTTTTTGACAGCCAATGACGACGGTTGACCACAACCGGTAGTTCCACGTCAGCAGATAGTCTACACGGTTCACGGCTGCACACGCAATATGCAGAGCATCCAGCAACGCATCCGCCGGGAGGATTGCATGCGAAATGATTTCAGTGGCAAGTCGATCAATGTCTTCACCGAGGGAAAGCAAAGGAATCTGAGCCAGGTCTTCGAGACGCTCGGCGGCAAATCTTTGGTTGCCAGTATTGCACTCGTCAACAACATATTGTGCCGTCACAAGATCATAGCGATGACGATGGAAATCCCACCATGCTTCTCCCCCCGGGACCATCGTGACGCTCTGACAGGGTTCCAGAATCCGCAGGACACAGATCAGTCCCTGCGTGATGCCATCGCGCTGGGCGATCTCCTTTGCGTAATCGTCCTTGCGAAGTTTTCCGTTGCCATCCAAAAGTGTTTCTCGATTCTTAATGAGAGCGGTGGGTCGCAATTCGATCCACTGGTCGTTGCCGCGTTCACAGCCGTGCGAGACGAGATTCTGAAGGTCCGGATTGCTCTGGCGGACGTCGACTGGAATGTGATGTTTTTGGGAACAGTTACCGGTGGATAGCGGACTGTTGTTTTGATCGATGTTTAGGGTGGCATTCTCAATACTAACCCGAAGCGTCAACGAGGATTGCTCTCAGTACCAACCCGAAACATCAGCGAGGATTGCTGGCTTTTTGCCTCGCTGACGCTTCGGGTTGGTCTTGAATCAACACTCCGATAACGCGATTCCTCTCACTATGTCGACCCAGGAAATCAGTTCAACTGGCTCGGACCTCAGTTAACCTCGGGCTTTACTACACGCTGATGAGCCGGGGAACCTGAGTCAAGAACTGATCGCGAAATCTTCGATGTTGGAATTCGAGTGATGTGGAGTCCGTCGGTGTTTTCTGCGACAAGTTCATCGACATCGCCAAAGTTGATCGGCGGGGACGTTGAGCAACTCGACCTTTGTGGCGATGTCTTCCCGGAAGCGCTTGGCATCGAGCGGGTATCCTTGCGTTGGTTTGAGACCGGGGATGTGCGTCGCCCAGAAGTGATTGAACTGGTGCATCAGCACTTCGCGAGTGTACTTGGCCACCATCGACGCCAGCGCCACCGGCAGGAATTCTTCAGCCTTTGTGCGAAAGCAGAAATCCATCGAACCCATGCGGTATCGCGACCGTTCACGCGATTCTTCCAACCGAAACACAAACTGATCGTCAAAGTGCTGTGAGATCAGTTCGTCGTAACGGTTTCTGCCTCCGTGCTTATCGCAGACAACGAGCGTCGCCATATCACTTAGCTCGGCATTCGCAGCACACGCATCTGCAAGATCACGCACCAACTGCAGCGTGGCATTCGACAGAACCACTCCTTTGGAATCTGACTGCGCCACCAACTGGTTGAATTCTTCCGGGAACATGATCCTTGCCCGGATGCCGAGCAACTGAATCCCGCGCTCCTCCAATTCGGCGTTCAGCGTCGCTACCCATTCGCGGATGTGATCGTCGCTGGAATCAATCGGCAGCGTCTGACCGGGAGTTGCGTTCCATGGTTCGGATTCATACGCATCGGAAAATGGAGCCACTTGAGCCGCCATGCTGATGCCACGGCACACCTGATCGATGGACGCCGTGTCGACATGGAGCAGATTCAGGAACGACAGGACCGCGACTTCCAGTGATTCCAGGCCCTCGCCGGGCGAAAAGACTTTCTTGGAATCCGCCACAAACAATCGCTGATCACCTCGCTCCGGCGTACAGGTGAGTACCGACTTCAGTTCATGCCATAAGTCCAGCGGTTCGACGCCGTCAGGCAGATGCCATGCAGTCGCGACGACTGTGAGTGGCCCGAGATTCGGCCCATATCCAGCCTCATCCGTTCCAATCAAAATTCTTCCGGTCATCGCAAGCCTCGTTTTTCCTGATCGCTCACATGCGTGGGGTCAACATCCTGCCTGCCATCGACAGCGTTGACGGACGATGAAAATGTCGTCTTCACTTGCATCCGCAGTGGAAATCGAGTTCTATGCGGATCAGAACATTGATGGTTGTACCACACTACATCCATCTTTCACACTTGAGGTCCCGCCAGTTCTCTATTCCCACCGTGTTGAGAGGTTTCGCCATGAGTCAGTTCAATCGTCGCCGATTCCTGAAGTCATCTGCTGTCGCGACGTCTGCTTTTCTGGTCGCTCCGGCATTTGGCCGCGCGGGAATGTCGCAGAATGAAAAGCTCGGAGTGGCCGTCATTGGTGCGAACGGTCGCGGCGGTTCACATATCGATGAATACCTCCGGGATGAACGCACGGAGATTCGGATCATCGTCGATGCGGACGAAGCGGTCGCCAATCGACGATGTGATGAAATCGAGAAGAAACAAGGTGTCCGCCCGAAGGCCGTCATTGATATGCGTCAGGCATTCGACGACAAGTCCATCGACTTCATCAGCACCGCCACACCGAATCACTGGCACGCTCTCACAGGAGTCTGGGCCATGCAGGCCGGCAAAGATGCCTATATCGAAAAACCCGTTTGTCACAACGTACATGAAGGGTCGGCGCTCATCGCAGCCGCTCGCAAGTACGGACGCATGTGTCAGGTCGGGACGCAATGCCGCTCCAGCCAGGCGATTATTGATGCATTTGCATTCATTCGGGAAGGCGGTATTGGTGAAGTCAATTTTGCCCGCGGCCTGTGCTACAAACGCCGTAAGAGCATCGGACCAAAAGGCGATTACGCCATTCCTGCGAATGTGAACTTCGACCTTTGGAGCGGTCCGGCAACGCTGACCGACCCTAAATGTACGCGGGAAAAATTCCACTATGACTGGCATTGGCAACGCCACTACGGAAACGGTGACCTTGGCAACCAGGGGCCACATCAAACCGATGTCGCGCGCTGGGGCCTGGGGATCGACACGCATCCTTCCACGATCTTCACTTACGGTGGACGCCTGGGGTATCAGGCAGAACGCAAAGATCCGGACTACGTTGATGCAGGCGATACCGGCAATACGGAAGTATCCATCTACGATTACGGCAACAAATGCATCGTGTTCGAAACCCGCGGCCTGAGTGTGGATGAGAGCGATGATGCAGAGTTAAACACATTGTTCCGCAGCACAAAGGACAACAAGATCGGCGTCGTGTTTTATGGATCCGAAGGTTATCTGGTGCAGGATCAATATGATCACAGTTCGGTTTTTGACAAGGACAAGAATCTGATTCGTGAGTTCAAAGGCGGCGGCGAACACTTCAAGAATTTCATCTCAGCTGTGCAGTCACGAAAAGTGGAAGAACTGCATGCCGACGTGCGCGAAGGACATTTGTCCGCCGCAATCAGCCATCTTGGCAATATCTCGTACTACATGGGTGAAGAAAATCGCCTGCCAGTGACAGAGATTTCCTCGTACCTCAGCGGGATCAAGAGTCTGGATGACAATCAGGCGACGCTCGATCGAACCGTCAAACATCTCGAAAAGAACGGCGTTGATCTGGACAAGTACCGCATGTCACTCGGAGCGTTTCTGGAATTCGACCCCGAGAAAGAACTGTTCACCAACAACGATGCTGCCAATGCAATGCTGACGCGTGAATACCGAGAACCATACGTCTGCCCGACGGCCGATAAGGTCTGAACATGGCAACAAAGAAAGAGGCCGGTCTCAATGCACTGCAGTGAGATCGGCCCTTGTGGTGTCTGCACGATTTAAATGACGGCCATCGGCACTACATAGCAGATGCAGAGGCGGCTTCGTTGAGTTCATCGGCGACTGAATCTTCGGTAATCGTCCGATCTCGCAGCATGGCGATCCGCCCGGTGCGGACCATTTCCAGAATCCCGAATTCCCGCATGCGTTCGATGAAGGCTTCGATCTTGTTTTCGCGACCGGAAATCTCAATCATCACATGTGTCGCACCGACATCCACAATGCGGCCGCGGAAGATATCGACCAGTTCGCGAATTTCGCCGCGTCGACCATTTTCCGTGCTCACCTTGATCAGCATCAGGTCGCGTTCGACAAAGTCGTGACCTGAGAAATCCTGAACCTTGACGACCGTAATGATCTTGCTCAGCTGCTTGCGAACCTGATCCAGGGTCTTTTCGTCACCATTGACGACGAACGTGATCCGGGAAAAATCCGGATTCTCCGTGGCACCCACAGCAAGGCTGTCGATGTTGTACGCGCGAGAGGCCAGCATGCCGGAGATGTGAGCCAGCACACCGGGTTGATTCATAACCAAAGCAGAGAGAACGTGTTTCATTTCCAAAGTCTTTCGAGGATGCCGCCGTTTGCCACGTTGCCATGACCCGATCACCTTGATCATGTGATGGACTTGCGCAAAACGACCTGGGAAACATTTCCTGTTCGTTCACGGGTTCCGGCGACACGCTGGCGGTCGGGCAGTGTACGCTGACCGCAAACAACGGGCAACTACGGATTGCATTCCGTGGCGAAAACGCAGGGAATCATCACTGATGGGAGGTTGTTCGGCTACGGCATCACGACGGCCGGGCTGCGAACTGAAGCGAAGTAACGGTTATCCCGAATCCAGTCTTCGCGGGTGTAGGAGATAACCGAAGTATCGGTTTCACGAACTTCGACGTGAGACAGACGGAATCCCATTTCGGTGATTTCTGTGAACAGCATCCATGCGAGGTTTTCAACGCTGGTCGGGCCGTCGAACAGTTTCATCTTGAAATTTTCCCCGGTACGCCGACAGTGATCCTTCAAGGATTCATGCAGCGGGTCGTTAATGTTGATGAGCATCCCGTGGTCGTAATACTCTTTCAGCCACGGTTCGACTTTTTCATCGAACGCACCGAAAAGCGTACTGATATCGCCATCGCGTTCGACTTCGAAAAAGCAACGCAGACCGTAACGATGCCCGTGCAGATTGCTGCATTTGTCTTTCAGTGTTTCATTGCGATGAGCGGCGTAAAACTTGTAGTCTTTTTGAATGATCATAACTTCACCTGTGCCGTGCAATATTCATTGGCAACCATCATGAGAAACAGTATACCAAAAAAAGAACGAGACTTCCTGCGAAAAACAGGAAGTCTCGTTTGAAGTTTTTTTGGTCTGCGAGACCGCCGCCCGTTATGTAAATAACTCCGTAATCACATGGCCATCGCGGACAATCATCACCGGGCGGCCTGTCGTGGTGTAATATTCCTGCTTGTGATCGATTCCCAAAGCGTGGTAGAAACTGGCTGCGACATCGTCGGGCGAGAAACCATCGCCCTTTGGCATACTTGCCGTTTCATCGCTCTCGCCAAGCACCTGTCCGCCTTTAACGCCACCGCCGCCCAGCAGCATAAACATGTTGCGAGGATAGTGGTCGCGTCCCACTCGTTCGGTATTGATTTTCGGTGTTCGTCCGAATTCGCCTGTCACATAGACGACTGTCGAATCCAGCAGACCACGCGCCGCAAGTCCGGTGAACAAACCGAACAACGCATCGTCCAGTGCTGGCAACTGTCTGGTCTTCAGCACGTTCCAGTTGTCACGATGCGTGTCCCAGCCGCCGTTCGACACGGTCACAAAGCGCACGCCGGATTCGACAAGCCGCAGAGCCAGCAGACAACTTGCACCCAGCGACGAAGAGCCAAACGGCTTTGAAAAGTCCGGGGACTCTTTCCCGATATCAAACGCATCGCGTGCCTTCTCAGAGGTAATCACCGTATGGGCCTGTTTGCCGAATTCATCCATGCCTTCCAGCAACTGACTGTTCTGTTCCACATCACTAAACGTGCGATCGAGTTGCGTGAGCAGATTTCGTCGGCGTTCGACATCCGTCACGGTCAGGCCGCCTGACATGGAGATGCCTCGCACGCGAAATGGCGTGCCGATCACGGGCGTCGCAGTGGTGTTCATCGGAGCATACCGCACACCCAGGTATCCGGCTCGCTGAGCACTGTTAGGAACAGCGACGAAAGGAGGCAGTTCCGGAATACCGGGGCGTTCCTTTGTGATCACAGCACCGTATCCAGGGAATTCCAGCGACGGCAGCGGACGGTTGCCAGTGTTGACGTACTTCGTTCCCAATTCATGGGCTGCAACCGAGTGGCTTACGCCGCGAAGCAGCGTAAATTTGTCCATGCATGTCGCGATGCGTGGCAGATGTTCCGAGATTGCGATGCCCGGCAGGCACGTCTGAATCGTGTTGAATTCGCCGCGATACTCCGAGGGAGCATCGGGTTTGGGATCAAACGTGTCCATATGCGACGGACCACCGTTCAGATTCACAAAGATGGCGGACTTCGCCCGGGCACCAGGATCCAAATTGCCGGTAGCGACAAGCTGCGCGTAACTGGCCAGCGACAGCCCGGTCCCGCCGACCACGCCTGCCTTGAGAAAATCACGTCGTCCGTCTCCGTCACTTGTTCTATAAAATGACATCGGGGAAACTCCTGAGTAATAATGAAATCCCTCTGCAGGGGGACACAGCGGCTGCTCAGCCATGCCAGCAAACCGCGACCGACTCTTAGTGATTCACAATGAATTCATGCGTATTCATCAGTGCCCACAGGACATCGCGAACACCATCTATCGGATTCGTGGATTCGGAGATAAAAGTCCGGGCGGTCTGCAATTCGTCAGCGGTCGGGAACCGCGAGACTGTGCGAAGGTACGCATCGTTGATCACTTCCGTGACATTCCATGTCGGGACAGGAGGCGCAGAGATCGTTGTGGCATCGGATTCAACATCAGCCACAGGTTTTTCTTCATCGTCTTCAGGGGCCAATGCGCCTTGGTTCTTCGCGTCCTTTCTGGTTTTTTTGAGCTGGTCGCGGAGAGTTGCCACCTGTTTCGTCTTGCTTGCTTTTTCGGCTTCGGCGATTTGCTGCCGCAGACGCTGAATCCTGGCTTTGAATTGACGGGCTACCCCGGCCTGCGTGTTTCTGCCAGCGTTATTATCCGGTTGAGACTTCCGACTAAACGGCAGGTTGTTGTCCGCTGCCACCTGAGCCAGCCAGCCATCAGCGTCGTCGATCATCGACAGCACCTGTCCATCGTTGCGGACAAAAATTGTCTGCAACAGACTAGGCTCTTCAGTTCGATCGCAGTCGCAGTTGCTCTCACGAATCGACCGGCCAAAGACGGTCAATGCGTAGTCCGCCGGATTACGGTTTCTTTGCTTCAATGCGGCACCGGGAATGGCGACGGCTCGCTTGCCGAGATCAGTCACAAATTCGGTGTTTTTCACATCATTGCGTGTGACCTGAGTCATCAGGTCGTAAGCGATTTCTGCCGGCAGGCGACGCGGGACGGCACGGCTGAAGTTGCGTTCATCCAGACGATTGGTCGAATTCGGAATCCAGCTGAGCTGGTACGTACGGCTGTTGAGAATCTCGCGATGCAGCCACTTCATGTCGAAATTGTGTTCGATGAACCCCTTCCCCAGATAATCCAGCAGCGGAGCATTCACCGGCGGGTTGGCAAGATTCATGTCGTCCGCAGGCTGAACAATGCCAACATTGAAATAATTTGCCCATACCCGGTTCACAAATGCTTTGGCAAACAGCGGATTGTCCGGCGAACGCAGCCAGTCCATCAACGGCTGACGCACGTCGTCATGCGATGTCAAATCCACAACGGGGCCGGCAAGAATCTTCGCAGTCGCCGGAACAACGCCACCGCGGTCCGGCTTGCCATTTTTTTGTTTCTTGTTGTCTCGTTTTGCGGGGGATGATTTTGCTTTGACCGAGAACACTTCCGCCAGCGGAATCGTCGCGCCTGCAGTCACCTTTGTCGCCAGAAGTTTTCGCAGATCATTGCCTTTCAGACCCTCAGTCCCTTCAAATCCGGCCACCATGGCATCGTATTCGCTTTTTGCGTCCGGACGAGCATTCTGTCGAGCGGTTGTGCCTTTGAAGAAGCCTTCAAACTGCTTGAAATCGTTCTGGGTCCACTGATCGAAAGGATGCTTGTGACACTGCGCACACTGGATGCGAGTTCCCAGGAAAGTGTAAGCAAAACCGATCACGCGATCTTCGGACGTCTGGAAATTCTGCCGCGCCCAGTAGTGCGGAAGACTGTCACGGTCAGCATAGGCAGCCGCTCCCGGGCCATCCTTGGTATACAGCTTTGAAACATTTTCACAGTACTGTTGGTACGATTCGCCCGGATCACGACTCACTGCCATCACGATACCCTCGACAATCCTGTCGTACGGCATATTTTCGCGAACACGCTTTTTGATCCAGGCATACCATTGCTTCGACGCTTCCTGCTGCACGGGAGTCACATTGTTCAGTTTGTCGTCGCTGTTTCCGGTGAAGTCGCACAGTCGAGTCGTCCACCACGCCACGTAACCTGGGCGTTCCAGCAGTTCGTCAATCTTGCGCCTGCGCTTGTCGGCATTTGTCTCCGCCAAAAACTCGCGAACTTCTTTTGCCGTTGGCAGTGTTCCCGTCACGTCCAGGCTCACCCGCCGCAGGAATTCCGCATCTGTACAGAGATCGGAAGCCACGATGCCAACCTTGCGCAGTTTCTGCACCACGAGTTCATCAACTTTGGTCGGCGTCGGTATTGCCGGATATCGATCGCCGAATTGATCCGACACCGGACGAATCACGGGTACAGGCACAACCGCGCTGTCGTAGAAGGCGACAATGTGAGTGTCGCCGGATGTTCCGGCCCGCACCAGTCCGTCCTGAGAGATTTCCGCGATCTGATCGTCGTTCGTCTGAAAACGGCAGAGCGCTGTCACGTCTTCTTTCATCCCATTCGACCACACGGCAACCGCCTGGAGTTGCTGTTGCTGACCATCCGCTGCGAACAGGATCTCGTTCGGCTTCACTTCCAGACTGACCAATGCGGGTGGTTCTTCAATCCGGCCGTTTGCGCCGCCTTCAATCCATCTCATCAGGAGATGATGTTCCCAGCTGCCTTCTTTCAGCCGCTGGCCTCCTTCATGCTGAACCTGCATCAATGGTTTCTGCAGTATGCCACTGTCGGAGGGCACTTCCGGGTCAATTCGCCCGTAAATCTCATCATGATCACTTTCAAAGTCGTATCCAAACAGACTCAGGCGAAATCCACCACGCCCCTGAAACGATCCGTGACACGCCCGCCCGTTGCAGCCGAGCTTTCCCAGCAGCGGAACAACATGCTGCTGGAAATCCGGTACCTCACCCGCCGCGTCGGACTGTACGAACCGCAATACAACAGACTCACGCATGGCAGAGTCGGATGTTGGTTGCTGTGCCAACCCGGTGGCAGGAAGATACAGCATCACCGCTGCGACCATGGACGGAACTGTCATTCGATTCATATTCAATCGCATCCTGAGACCTCATCCTGTGTCAGTTGGAATTGTTCTTGCTGCCGGCTTTTCGGCTGGCATTTGTTTTCTTTGCCAGTTGTTCCCATTCGCGTTCGAGCTGCGAATCCGACAATGTCGCCATCTGCTTTTCCAACTTTTGCATTTGCTCGCTCAATCGCTGCTGATCAGCCTTCAACTGAGCCAGTTTCATGTCACGACGCTGTTGCATTAGTGCGCGAATCTCCTGTTCGAGTGCGTCATCCTGAGTGCGCGACCACTTGGCGACCATCACACGGATCTGCGAGTCGTTTTTCCATAACGCAAGCTGATGTGAGTAGCGTGTCGGATTCTTTTCCCGCAGCTTTTCCAGCTGCTGGATCTGCTGATTGAGTTCACGAACGGCGCGCTGGAATTCGTTGGGTCGAGATTTCCTGAGTTTTTCAAGTAACCGAGCCAGTTCCGGATGATGTTCAGAAGCAAACGCCATCGTGAGGGTAAGATCAGATTCAGAAACATCTGCACGCGGCTTCTTATCAGCCGTCTTGTCGCCGGTTTTCGGCGAGTCGGAACGCACCGCATCGGCAGGCGGCTCCGGCACGAACGCTGTCACGTTCCCACCGAAAGTGACGACGGCAAGGAGGCAGATTGCCAGTGTCAACAGGGGTGTTTGATTCATCAATACACCCCTGCTTCATCATTTGGCCCGATCGCAGGATGATCTTCAGAGGCCGCCGCGGCATCCAGATCGACAGCCGTCAGCAGCCATTCCGGCGCGACAAGACTGGAAACCGAATCGTCAGAAGCAACCAATTCCTCGAGTTCAGTGTTCATGTCGTTCGATTCGGCATCGTGCAGCAGCAACGCCAGAGCGTCTGCCGTTGCATCTTCGATTGCCAAAAGGTCGCCGCCGCCCTGTCGTGTCTGCAGCGTGCCCACCGCGAGCACTGCCAGAACCATTGCGGCTGAGGCTGCGAAAACGCCAAATCGCGCGAACGTGGGACGACGGAATGCGACAGGTGCCGCAATCATCGTCACACTCGCGATCACTGGCTGAGTTGACGGCTGCGTTTTACAGGCCAGAGCAATCCCACAGGTTAACTGCGTCGCCGCGAGTACCGCTTCACACAAAGTCACATCGTCCGCCATCGCCGATTCAAACAACTCCGTCTGCTCGTCCGACAATTCGCCCAGCACATACTGCATCGCTGACCACTGCGCGTCATCAATCTCTGGCTGTGAAGCACTTGTCCTGTCTTGTCTCATATTCATCTCATTGTTGTTCATGGTCTGTACGAATCATCCACGAATGCCCGCAACTGCGAATCCTCTTTCAGTCGCAGCAGGCCTCGACGCATCCATGTGAGCACAGTTCCCAGCGGCTGTTGCATATGTTCGGCAATTTCCGCAAATGTCTGATCACCATATATTCGTCTTCGAATCACTTCCTGCTGTTCAACGGGCAACCGAACCAATGACCGCTGAATCGCCTGGATGGTCTCTTCGTTGACAACTCCATAACTCAGAGCCCATCGAGTATTTGAACGCGCCTGACCTTCTAAATGTCCGCTCGCCACCTGTTCTGCAATTTTTGCGCGATGGTTCGTGTCGCGTTTTTGCTCCCTGATGAACTGCCTCGCTTCATTCAGTGCGATCCGAAACAACCAGCCGCGAAGCGTCGCAACACGTGCTGTCTGAGCCGACTCAATCGCTCGAATCACCATCTTCTGGAACGCATCTTCCGCCAAGTCACGATTTTTAAGCACACCCAGCAAAAAAACCTTCAAATCGGATTCCCACTGTACGCATGAATCCTCAACCATCGACCGCATGACATCTGGCGTCTGCTGCAATCCGGACTCGTCTTCACAGCGATTTTCGTCGTCCTGCGTCAACAAGTTCCCTCCAACCAGAAGCTGCGTATGCCCATACGATGCACGAAAGTTGGGCATTATTTCAATCGTTTGCCAGAAAACCAGAGAGGCGACAAACTGGACTTGTCCATCTACACTCCACCTCCGTGGGCGTTGTGGTGTTTGCGGCCATGGCCAATTCGGGGGAATGCATGTCGAACGTTGAATATGATGTGATAATCGGTCTGGAAGTTCATACGCAACTGAAGACCCGATCGAAACTGTTTTGTGGATGTTCCACGGAGTTCCGGCCAAACGATCCGAACACGCAGACATGTCCGGTCTGTCTCGGTCTTCCGGGGTCGCTTCCCGTGATGAATCGTCATGCCTTTGAACTGTCGTTAACGACGGCCCTGGCCTTAAACTGCGAAATCGCGCCGTGGACTCGCTGGGATCGAAAGCAGTATTATTACCCGGATCTGCCGAAGGCCTATCAGATCAGCCAATACGATCAGCCATTCAGCAGCAGTGGCTGGCTCGATATCGCTGCCGATGATCCGACGCAGCCGCCCCGCCGAATTCGAATCACGAGAGCCCATCTGGAAGAAGACGCCGGTAAAAACGTTCGCGACGAAAGTGGACGCGGTGCGGAAAGTCGAGTCGATCTCAATCGGACGGGAACTCCGCTGCTGGAAATTGTCAGCGAACCGGATCTGCGGTCGGCGTCTGAAGCGCGCCGTTATCTGGAGAATCTGCGTTCGCTGCTGCTGTTTATTGAAGTGTCCGACTGCAACATGCAGGAAGGCAGTCTGCGATGCGATGCAAACGTGAACCTCCACATTCACAACGCTGACGGAAGTCGCACGGCAACGCCGATTGTCGAACTGAAGAACATGAACAGTTTTCGTAATGTCGAGCTGGCCGTGGAATATGAAGTGCGCCGCCAGGCTGTGCAGTGGCAGAAATCCGGACAGAAAATCGGCGATGCTCCCAAGCAAACGCGGGGCTGGGATGCAGAACGCAGCATCACTTTCGCAGCGGCAGGAAGAAGAATCATCCGACTATCGATACTTCCCGGACCCGGATCTGTTTCCCGTGACGACGACGATTGAACAGATCACGCAGCGATCCGTGCGTCACTGCCTGAAACGCCGGCAGCGGCGTGAACGGTTTCAAGCTCAACTGGGTCTGAGCGAATACGATGCTGCAGTGATCCTTGATCAGGGACCGGAATTCACGGCATGGTTCGAAGGTCTCGCAATTGTGCGGCGACGGCAAAACAGCGGCGAACTGGGTGACGCAGGACATTCTTCGTGACCTGAACGCCGACAGCGTGAAGATCAATGAGTTCCCGATCACGGCTCAGATCCTCGGCACACTGCTCAAGTGCGTCACATCGGAACGCATCACAACGAAGAGCGCGCGGGACATTTATGCAGCATTGAAAGAGGATGCGGCCAGCGAGCGGACGATTGATGTCGCGGACGTTGACAGGCTGATTATCGCACGCGGCCTTGAGATTGTCCGCGATACCGCAGCCCTGGACGCAGCGATCGCAGTTGCAATTGCGTCGAAGCCAGACGCCGTGAACGATTTTCGTGCGGGAAAACAAAATGCTGTCGGCCCGCTCATCGGTATGATTATGAAACAGGTTGCCGGAGCGGACCCAAAGCAGGTTCGTGAATTGCTGATTGCCGCGATCAAGTGATGTTGCAGAGAATGGCTATCCGAAAAGGGGTCTGACCCTTTGGGAGGCAAGTCGTTTATGTTGGTGTTTCCGCTTGCCAGAGAGGGTCAGACCCCTTTTCGGATAGCCAGAACAGGTGATGCAAATGATCATAGCGAAGCTGAATTTTCCACGAACCGCGTGCGTCACCGTCCTTGCTGTGTTGTGGCTCTCATCAACTATTTCCACCGCTGACGATCGCGTCACGTTCAATCGAGACGTCCGTCCGATCCTGTCCGACAAATGTTTCTTCTGTCACGGGCCGGACAGCGCTAAACGAGAGGCAGAGCTGCGGCTGGATGTTCGCGATGTGGCCGTAGCCGCAGGCGCCATTGTTCCGGACAAGCCCGATGAAAGTGAAATGCTGCGCAGGATTCTGAGTCACGATCCGGAAGAACAAATGCCACCTGCTTCGGCAAAGCTGGCGAAACTCACGCAGGTCGAAATCGAAACCTTGCGCAGGTGGATTGAACAGGGCGCCGAATACGAAGGGCACTGGGCGTTTCTTTCGCTTTCGAAGGACGCCCTGGAAACTCATTCCAGCAGCGATGTCTCGCCTCGCATTGATGAAGTCGTCGAGGCCGGTCTTTCTGCACGTGGATTAAAGTTACAGCCGGAAGCAGATCGAAATACGCTCATTCGCCGATTGAGTTTCGACATGACCGGATTGCCGCCAACTCCTGACGAAGTCAATGCGTTCGTCGCAGATCAGTCACCGGATGCCATGGAGAAGCTGGTGGATCGCCTGCTGGCATCAACCGCGTACGGCGAAAAGATGACGGTCGATTGGCTGGATACGGCGCGCTACGCGGACAGTTTTGGTTTTCAGGTCGATCGACCATGGGAAATGTGGCCGTGGCGTGACTGGGTGATTAGAGCCTACAACGACAACATGCCGTTCGATGACTTCATCACCTGGCAGCTTGCCGGTGATCTGCTTCCGCAAGCTGCTGACGAACAGATTCTGGCCACTGCGTTCAATCGCCTCAATCAACAGGAATCCGAAGGCGGCAGCGTCGAAGAAGAGTACCGCGTCGAATACGTCTGCGATCGCGTCCAGACATTCTCGACGACCTTTCTGGGGCTGACCTTCGAATGTGCCCGCTGCCATGATCACAAGTTCGACCCGCTCACGCACAAAGAGTACTATCAGTTCTTCGCCATGTTTCAGAACATCGACGAGGCCGGATTGTATTCATACTTCACCACATCCCCGCCCACACCGGCGCTGACGATGCGGGATGCTTCATCGCATCAGAAACTGACGGAACTGAGCCTGGCTGTCGCCAACCTTGAGGCGGCAGGCGAAGAACTTCGTCGAAGCCGCGAACCCGCGTTTGCGGCATGGTTGAATTCGCCGGATCGAAGCGGCAAGACTCCATTGTCGATGCCGGAACTGGGCCGATTTCAGTTTGAAACGCTCGATGGTGACAAACTGGCGAATTCCGTGGCTGCAGACAAACCTGCCCTCCTGAAAGGTGAAAACAAACTCGCTCCCGGACGCGACGGCAACGCTGTGGAATTCACAGGTGATGACGCAGTCGATCTGCCGTTCGGCAACTTCAAACGCGAAGAGCCGTTCACTGTTTCACTCTGGCTGAAGACGCCCGATGGCAAAGATCGGGCCGTGGTATTTCATCGTTCACGAGCATGGACCGATGCGGCAAGTCGCGGCTATGAACTACTGATCGAGAACGGACGATTGAAATGGTCGCTCATTCACTTTTGGCCAGGAAATGCCGCGTCGATCGCTGCAAAGTCACTTCTGCCGGTAAATGAATGGGTGCATGTCGTCGTGTCGTCCGACGGCAGCAGCCGGGCTAGCGGATTGACGATCCGAATCAACGGCAGGACAACCGATGTCGAGGTCGTGAAAGACAATCTTTCTCGGGAAATCACGGGAGGCGGCGGCGACAATATCGCCTTGGGGGAACGCTTTCGCGATCGTGGCTTCAAAGGCGGAATGGTTGATGACTTCCGCGTCTTCTCAAGGCGACTGAGCGACCTCGAAGCACTGGCCATGTTCGATGAAGCCGCCGCGACCAGTCTCGTCACTCTGCCTGCCGGGCAACTTGATGAAATCCAGCGAGCGACTTTGTTTGATCACTTTCTGATGACGACCGACGACGCGTGGACGCAACATTTAACAGCGTTGCAGTCAGTCCGCGGAGCACTCGCGCAATTCCATGATGGCCTCAAGGAGATCATGGTGATGCGAGAGCTGCCGGAACCGAAGAAGGCGTATGTGCTGTATCGCGGTGAATACACTCAGCGACGCGAAGAGGTCTTTGCCGGAACTCCGGCCGTGCTGTCGCCGTTTCCCAAAGATGCCCCAAAGAACCGACTGGGATTGGCAAAATGGCTGACAGATCCACAACACCCGCTCACCGCGCGGGTGACGGTCAATCGTGTCTGGCAGAGTCTGTTTGGACGTGGAGTGGTGAAGACGGCAGAGGATTTCGGAAGTCAGGGAAGTCGCCCGCTGTATCCGGAGGCACTGGATTCTCTGGCGTTGCAGTTGATTGAATCAGACTGGGACACGAAACGGCTGGTGCGCTCGATCGTCCTTTCGAAAACATACCGTCAACGCAGCATGGCTGATGACAGGACGATGGCCGACGATCCCGACAACGAATGGCTGGCGCCGGGCCCACGTTTTCGCCTGCCTGCAGAAATGATCCGTGACAATGCATTGGCTGCTGCCGGATTGTTGAAACGCTCAATCGGAGGTCCGCCGGTAAATCCTTATGAAATGGCCGAAGCATTCAAACCCGCTGCGGCCAGCAGTGGGGACGATGTCTACCGGCGGAGCATATACACAAACTGGCGTCGTACAGGTCCGCCCCCCGCGATGGTCGCCTTCGACGCGCCAAGACGGGCTGTCTGTGCCGCGAAACGGGAACGAACCGATTCTCCCTTACAAGCCCTGATCCTCCTCAACGGCATCCAGTACGTTGAAGCCGCCCGAGTGCTCGGCGAATCACTGCACCGCGATGCCTCAGGCACCGTCGAAGCGATGATTGAGCGAGGTTGCCTGCGATGCCTAAGCCGCCGACCTGATCAACGTGAAACAGAGATCCTGACACAACTGTACCATGAGCAGTTGGAACATTTTCGCAGTCATCCGACGGACGCAGATGAGCTGCTCAAAATTGGCCAGT
The DNA here is from genome assembly GCA_037719765.1 of Planctomycetaceae bacterium. Taxonomy (GTDB): domain Bacteria; phylum Planctomycetota; class Planctomycetia; order Planctomycetales; family Planctomycetaceae; genus SXXK01. The sequence goes on along the minus strand of JBBJME010000028.1, from coordinate 24,742 downwards.
TCCCCCACGACACGAACATCACCCCCATTGATGCCGCGGCCGCTGCGATACTGGCTCAGGCACTGCTGAATCACGACGAATGTGTGATGAAGCGATGAGCGCTGAGTTACTACAGTTGTTGACCGAAGAACTTCGTGAGGTGGCGGTGCTCCGTCTGCTGGGATACCGCAACAGTGAGATTGCCGTCCAGTTTCGCTGTTCAGAGCGGTCGATCGACCGCAAACTCAACGCGATTCGGGAAATGTGGGAATCGTCTTTTGTTGATTAAGGAACAGACTCACCGGTGTAATAAGCAGAGCGCCAGTACATCGCTTTTCCAAGTGATCAATGCGTGTCTTTGTGATGAGTGGCCCGAACAAACGGCAGTAGCGATTCACGCATCGCAGTCGCAGTCGGAAATCGATGACGAGGCGCCGAAGCCAATGCACGGTTCAGCACTTCAGCCAGCCCTTCGGGCAGCGTCGATAATCCTTCAGGAATCTCGGTGCTCTGTGCCTTGTCTGATTGGGAACGCTTAAAATGGCTGATGAAAGATCCCAGTGTGGTTGTCGAGCGACCACTTGGATTCGTATGCCCCGGAGATTTACCAGCGAGGTAATAAAACAGCGTCGCCGCTGTGGAATAGATATCGACGGCGGGTTTGGCGTAACGGCTGTTTTGAAACTGTTCCCATGGCATAAAGGCCGGTGTACCTCTGATTTCGTTGTCCGCGGTGAGTTGGCTTAGTCCTGCTTGTTCAAAGTTCTTCGCCAGACCAAAATCAGCCAGTTTCGCCGAGAAACGGTTCTTCTCGCGTGACACAAGAATATTCCTCGGCTTCACATCCCGATGCACGAGTTTTTGCTGATGTGCATGATCGAGAGCTGAAAGGATCTGGCACGCGATACCGCAGTAGAGTCGGATCCTGCCTTCAGAAGACAGTTCAGCCGCAAACGTCTGCACATCCACCGATTCAACATATTCCATCACAAGATAGATTTGACCGGCAAATTCTCCACCGCCAAGAAACCGAACGATGTGCGGATGTTCGAGCCGGGACAGCATAGTCATCTCCCGCTGAAACAGGTCAATGGCGCGACGTTGAGTTCCCTGAGCCGGAATAATCGTCTTGATGGCAACACGATCCTTCTGCTCGTGTCGCAGTGCTTCATAGACAACCCCCATCCCGCCTTCACCAAGCTTGCGACGAACGGTGTATCCAGGAATATCCAGAAATCCCGGGCCGCGCATGTCAGAAGTCGATTCGCCATCTCCAATCAACGTCGCGGATTGCATGTTGGCGGCATCGCCAATCACTGTTTGTGCGAGTCTGTACCGGTGACAACTGTATCATTCATTTGAAGAACTTTTAGCTTCTTCAGATTCGCGAAGTTTCGTAATCCCTTGTCTGTCACTTGTGTTCCATTGACATATAACTCCTGCAGATCTGTGTTCTCCGCAAGAAATCTGAAACCGGAATTGGTCAAATTCTTCAGATCGGATCCTGCTCCAATTGACGGGGAGCGGTATTTCCGAATACTGATTCCTCCGGTGTCGGATCGATCAGCGTCGCCCTGTTGGCCAGCGGCGCGAGAAGTCGTGTGCCATCCGGACTAAACGCCATGCTTCCGCATTCGTATCCGCCGGTCGGAACGCTGAGCATTAAACGTCCCGTCTCAGCATGATAAATCATCAGCGTGTGTTCTTTGCCCGTTGAGGCGATCAGGGGAAGGGTCGGATGAAAGGCCACTGCAACATGGGACCAGGTATGTGAAGGGATCGACAGCGTTCGTTTTCCGGCTGCCACCTGCCACACCTTAAGATCTCCCGCCCATCGGTCATTCGCGTACGTGCGACTCGTTGATGCCAGGTGTTTCCCATCACTGCTGAAGGACAAGTCACACATCTCTCCATAATGTCCGCCCAGATGAGACACAAGCCTGTAGCAGCAGAGTCACAGACGCAAAGATTCTGAAAGATGTTGAAAGTTGCATTGGATGTTTCCCTGATGTTTGGGCCAAACGGTTCTCGCAGGGCGAACGTGTTGCCCTCGCGACCTAATAGGTTGATTCGAATTGCTCGATCTATGGCGGCAAGAAAAATCGCAAATTTGTGATTTGCGCCAAAACTTGCCGCGAACATGCAGATTTTCTCCGCCGTGTGCGATCAGCGACAGACATCTGCGGGACGGAATGGCAAAGTGTGCCGGACGCAATAGTCATCGCGAAGACTCGTTGTTCATACCGCTGGGTTTCGAACTGCAACCGATCGACCATTGTTTCTGCACCCCGCCTTTTTCCGATCTCCAGTTATCCAACACTCTGAAAACTCAACGTACCTGCCCCTGTCACCTGCACCAAATCAACCGTCCGCTCCTTGGCATTGACGCGAAGAAGCGCGCCGTCAAACGCCGACACGTGCGCCCTGCCTGCTTGGGTCGCATCGATGAACGTCACATGGTTAACCTGATTTGCAGCAATTGCCATTAAGCTGTCGTCCGCTGGGTTTGTTCGTTGTGCTGGTGTGCGCCACCGACGCGTGCCAAGATACAAACTACGCTGATTTTGGGATGTCGGACCGACGGGCTCAATTGGCATGCAGGATTTGCACAATTCGATGGCATCGACATCCATGTTTGGGGTGTCGAATGTCAAGGATGCGACTAATTTGACACGGCGGATATCTGAATCATCAAATGAATCTTGTTATCCACAGTACTTCGGCCTAGACTTCTGATGTGCTTTTAGGGATGGTTTTGTGCGCGCGACAGTCATAATACTGGCAATTGTCCAATTGCTGCTCCGAGGAGTTGCAGTTCCGCATTGCCATGCGCATGATAGTTTGCCATCTGCGGCAGACCACGCGGAACGTCCTCACATTCACGTGACGGGCCATTCGCATTCTTCTGATCGCAATGCTGACAAGCATGGCCATTCACACCGGCATGACAATCATGACGAATTGCCAGCCCCGAGCTTTCCATCGCCGAATCATGACCAGAGTGCACTCTACGTTGGTTGTGATGTACTGACTGCGGCTGTTGAACGCGTCGAGTTGCCAACTGCCAACGGCAATTCATTGCTCGATTCAGATTTCGGTCGCGTAGCAGATTCGGTCCTCCCGCCGTGTATCGCGTACAGCGTACCGGGGCCGCCGGAAGGCAGCATTTTTGCGCCGTTGGTCGTTTTGCCGCACATGTTGCGCCTGTAAATCGGCGGATATCACTCGTTTCGTCCTCGCTGTGGCCGATGGCCGCTTCTTGTCAGGACGATTTTCAGCTTCGAGTGCAGCCTGAGTGCCGCGTGTTGTCGGCATTTCCATTGGCTGACTTTCTGGCTCCAGCGATTATGGTGACCTATGTCGCGTGTCCTGCGTTCGCTTAGATGGATCGTGTTGTGTTCCGTGGTTGTTGGTCTTGGTTGGGCCGCAATTCGGAATCAGGATCGGCTGAAATCACTGCTGCGTCCTGCGGCCCCAACGGCATCTGCGGAGAAGGTCAGTCCACCGCCGATTCAGGAACCCAAAGTGCTGAAGCTGAGTCCGCAGGCGCGTCAGAATTTGAAACTGTTTTCGAAGCCAGTCAAGCCGCAGTCGTTCTGGCGAAAGATCCTTGTGCCGGGAGAAGTCGTCGATCGCCCTGGATTGTCTGATCGGGGAGTCACCTCGCCCGCCGTTGGCGTTGTGACGCAGGTCCACGCCTTTCCCGGCGACACAGTCCGCCCCGGCGAACGACTCTTCACACTGCGACTGATCAGCGAGTACCTGCAGAACACGCAGTCGGAGTTGTTCCGAGCCGTTCGAGAAACAGAGTTGATTAACGAGCAACTCGAACGGCTCCGTCCGCTTGCCGCAACTGGTGGGCTGTCGCAGGCAAAGCTCATCGAACTTGAACAGCAATTGAAAAGGCAACAGGCGGCGATTGACGGATATCGTCAGGATTTACTGACGCGGGGACTCAATCCTGAACAAATTGGGGAGATTCAGGAAGGTCGCTTTGTCGCATCGATTGATGTCGTCGCTCCTCCAGCACTGTCGGTTCAATCATTGACGCAGACGCAGTCATCGCCTCCGAAGACTTCCGACGAAACTGCGTCACTTAACGAAGACGCACCAGACTCAATTGCCTATGAAGTTCAGGATCTGCAGGTCGATCTTGGAACCAGGTGCAGGCGGGGCAGTTGCTTTCTGTCCTCGCGAATCATGGTTCGCTCTACATCGCAGGGCATGCTTTCAAACGAGAAGCCACGTATCTGGAGCAGGCTGCTCAGCAGGGGTGGCCGATTGAAATGGAGTTTGCCGAAGATGATGCATCCCACTGGCCGACGCTTGATCAGACATTTCGGATCAGGCATCTTTCGAATTCCATTGACACGTCCAGTCGCACTTTCGACTTCTTCACTCCACTGACAAATCAATCCAGGTCCTACGTTCAGAATGACAAGACATTCGTCGTCTGGCGGTTCCGGCCAGGGCAGCGAGTCCGACTGCATGTACCCGTTGAGGAACTCAGGGATATCATTGTGGTGCCAGCGCCCGCCGTGGTTCGTGAAGGTCCTGAAGCGTATGTCTTCCAGCAAAATGGAGACCTGTTCAATCGCTTGCCAGTGCATGTTCTGCATGAAGAACGCCTTGAGATTGTGCTTGCAAACGACGGCAGCGTAAAGCCGGGACTTTATCTCGCACAAAGTGCTGCGGCGTCACTCAATCGTGTCATGAAAGCTCAGGCCGCGAGCGGAATTCGTGCTGATGTTCATGTTCATGCCGACGGCACAGTGCATGCTGCGCATTGATTTTCGATTGGCGATTGATGATTGGCAATTTGAGGACGAGGAGTGAGGGATGGATCAAACGGAACTGAAGAAGCGGACGAAACAGTTTGGATTGTGCGTAATGAAGATGGTGGGCGCTTTGCCAAATGACTCGGTTGGACGAGCGATTGGTGGACAGCTTGTGCGGAGCGGAACGTCGGTGGGGGCCAATTACCGGGCGGCTTGTCGAGGGCGATCAAAAGCGGAGTTCATAGCCAAACTTGGAATCGTCATCGAGGAAGCGGACGAGAGCGGTTACTGGATGGAACTCATAATTGAAGGTGGACTGCTTCCAACTGACAAAGTGGAACAATTGCTCGACGAAGCCAACCAGATCACTGCCATCATGGTTGCATCGAGAAAATCAGCACAAAAATGAGGAGGTGGGATTTGCGATTGATGATTGGCGATTTTCGATTGAGGTCGTCGAAAATCAGAAATCGCCAATCTAAATTCGAAAATCATTCTGCTCCTGCGTTTCAAATCTGCAATCAAAAATCGCCAATCAAAAATGTTAAACTCCATAATTCGCTTTGCGCTGCAGTATCGCATGTTGGTGCTGATCATCAGCATCGCCATGATGGTCTATGGCTCGTATCTTGCGACGCAAATGCCGATTGACGTGTTTCCGGACCTCGATCGGCCACGAGTCATCATCATCACGGAATGCCCCGGACTGGCGACCGAGGAAGTTGAGACACTCGTTACACAGCCAATTGAAATTGCCCTGCTGGGGGCCAGCGGCGTTCAGGCCGTGCGCAGTCAGTCAACAGCCGGTTTGAATGTGATCTACATCGAATTCGACTGGAACACCGAGATTCGCGCAGCCCGCCAAACCGTTCAGGAACGCCTGACAACTCTGGGCAGTGTCTTGCCTGAAGGGATCCTGCCGCAAATGACTCCACCTGCGTCGATCATGGGGCAGATTGTCGTAGCCGGACTCTACCGACAACAAGGCCCGCGCGGCGGCGAACTGTTCCCCATTGAGCGAACCGATCTGATGGCAGAACTTGTCGCCGGCGAGTCCAATGCCGATCAGGTTCGGGTCTGGCGACCCATCGACCGACATCGTGTGTCGACATGGGAGCCGGTCGCAGTGGAGAAGCTGGAATGGCACGTCCCGGAACGTCATGACGACTTGAATACGACAGAGACCGATCGCCGAGCCAACGTCACAATTTCTGGAAAATCTTACGACGTCGAATTCCCTTCGGCCATCAATCGCCAGATGGCCCTCCGGACCACCGCCGACTGGGTCGTGCGACCACGCATCCTGAAAGTCACGGGTGTCGCGGAAGTGTTTTTGCTGGGTGGTGACAAGAAGCAATACCAGGTACTGATTGACCCGAAGGCGCTGCTGGAATACGGAATCACTCTGCAAGAGGCTGAGCAGGCTCTCAAAGAGAGCAACATCAATACCAGCGGTGGATTCGCCGTGCAGGGTGAATCAGAACGGCCGATTCGAATCCTGGGACGGCTTGGCCCCGACGTTCACCGAGTCCTGAACGATCTGCGTCAGGTGCCTATCAAGGTTCATGAAGATCGATCGATTCTGCTCGGACAGGTGGCTCAAATCGTCGAGGGCGGACAATTCAAACGCGGTGATGGAAGCGTGAACGGCCTGCCGGGCGTCGTTTTCACGGTTGTGAAACAACCCCATGTGGATACACGATCGCTGACGGACAGCGTGGCGAAGGCCTTTCAGGAGGCCGAAGCGTCACTGCCCGCTGATATCGTGATCAATTCCGAACTGTTTCGCCTGAAGAACTTCATCGATCGTGGCATTTTCAATGTCGGCGAGGCATTGGTTATTGGGGCCGTGCTGGTCGTCATCATCCTGTTTCTGTTTCTGCTCAACTTTCGAACCACGTTCATCACACTGACTGCGATTCCCTTGTCTCTCGTGATTACCACGCTCGTGTTTCGACTATGGGGCATGGTCACGGGCACACATCTTTCGATCAACGTGATGACTCTGGGGGGCATCGCTGTTGCAATGGGAGAACTGGTTGATGATGCCATTGTGGACGTGGAAAACATCTTTCGGCGGCTGAGGAATTGGCGAATGGCGATTGATGATTGTCGATTGAACGGAGCTGGCGCTTCAGAACAATCGAAAATCGAGAATCAAAAATCGGCAATGACTGTGGTCTACGAAGCCAGTAAAGAAATTCGCAGCGCCATCGTGTTCGGAACGGCTGTGGTGATTCTCGTCTTCCTGCCCCTGTTTGCTCTCTCCGGAGTTGAAGGACGATTGTTTGCGCCGCTGGGAGTGGCCTATATCGTTTCAATTCTTGCCTCGCTGGTGGTATCCCTCACTGTCACTCCTGTCTTATCCTTTTATCTGTTGCCACAGTCGCGGGCGACACACGCTCAACACGACGGCCTGCTGCTTCGGGGATTCAAGTGGGCCGCTGGTTATCTCATCCGGTTCAGCATTGCTCATCCGCTGTTACTCATGGCGATCACATGGTTGACAGTCGCATACGCCGGCTGGGAACTGTCACAACTTGGCCGCAATTTTCTTCCACAGTTTGACGAAGGCAGTGTCCAGATCAATCTGACATTGCCACCGGGCTCCTCCCTGGATGCGTCGAATCAGGTTTCCGGTGTCATTGACCAGAAACTGCGGCAGATGCAAAAGTCGGAAGAAAATCCTAACGGGTCCATTCTGAACTTTGTGCGACGTACGGGCCGAGCAGAAATGGATGAGCATGCATCACCGGTCAACACGGGCGAATACATTCTCAGCATGAATCCGGAGATTCGTGGTCAGCGTGAAGAGATCCTGAAAAAACTGCTGGACGAGTTGGGGGAAGAAGCACCTGGCGTTGATATTGAAGTTGAGCAACCACTGGCGCACTTGATCAGTCACATGGTTTCTGGTGTCTATGCTCAGATAGCCATCAAGATTCATGGCGACGATCTGGACACGCTGCAACAACTCTCTGAACAGGTGAGGAACACGCTGCAGTCCGTGCCAGGTGTGACTCCGCCGATTGTGGAACCCATTCGCCAGACCGAAGAATTGCATATTCAACTGCGGTCTGATGATCTTGCGTTTTATGGACTCACGCGTGCGTATGTGGCTCAGATTCTTCAAACCGCGCTGCAGGGCGAGGTTGTGTCGCAGGTTTTGGAAGGCCAACGGCGATTTGACCTGCTTGTGCGACTCGAAAAAAACTACCGAACCGACTATGCTAATCTGGGACGACTGCGGATCGACCTGCCAAACGACCGCGGGCAAATCGAACTGCGTGAACTAGCGGACATCGGTGAAGGCAGCGGCCCAAATTCGATCAACAGGGAAAACGCTCGCCGTCGCATCGTGATTCGGTGCAACACTCAGGACAGAGACCTGGCGAGTGCGGTGGCCGAGATTCAGCAGCGCGTCAATAGTCAGGTTGTGCTGCCGGAAGGATATTTTGTCGAGTACGGAGGCCAATTTGAAAGCCAGCAAAATGCGACTCGAACTATCAGCGTACTGGCCGGAGTTTCCGTTGTCGGCATGTTCGTCGTGCTGATGGTTCTGTTTCCCTCGGTTCGAGTGGTCTTGCAGATTCTTAACGCCCTGCCAACGGCGTTTATCGGAGGAGTGATGGCTCTGGTATTGACCGGGCAGACACTGACCGTCGCCAGTCTCGTCGGATTTATTTCTCTGGGCGGGATTGCCGTGCGAAACGGCATTCTGCTCGTGACGCACTACTTCCACTTGATGAAAGAAGAAGGCGAAGACTTTACGCAGGAGATGGTGGTGCGTGGAAGTCTGGAACGATTGGCTCCTGTATTGATGACGGCGTTGACAGCCGGGATCGGACTCGTGCCACTTGTGCTGGGCGGTCAGGAACCCGGTCGTGAGATTCTGTATCCCGTGGCGACCGTGATCCTGGGTGGCTTGGTCACATCGACATTCTGCGAATTCCTGATTCATCCGGGCCTGTTCTGGAAATTTAGTGGGCAGGATGCTGTGAAGATCGCGAAATCAAGTGTGACGGAAGAATTTTAGAGTGATGAGTTTCGATTTTTGATTGACGATTTTGTCTCAAACCCTTTTGGAGATTTTGAAATGAAGAGATTTGGAAACCTTGCATCGGCATTCGTGACTGCTGGTCTTATCGGCTTGAACACGGGATGTCAGGACACGGCAGCACCGAAAACCGCTGCTCCATCTACACCTGCGGCAACCGCTGCGGCCGAACACGGTCACGAACATACCGCAGGCGAAGGTGAAGGTGAACACGCGCATGGTCACGGAGCCGGACCACATGACGGCACTTTGGCTGACTGGGGCGGAGGCAAATATCACGTTGAATTCACAGTCAACCACGACAAACAGGAAGCAACGGTTTACGTCCTTGGCAGCGATGAAAAGTCTCCCTCACCGATTAAGACAGAGAAAATCCTGCTGAGCATCGGAGACCCGGAACTTCAGGCCGACCTGTTGCCCGTACCGCTGGAAGGTGAAACAGATGGCCTGTCATCACGCTTCGTGGGCAAACACGAGAAACTCGGAATCGTGCAGGAATACGCAGGAACCATGACGGCAGAAATTGAAGGAACGCCGTACACGGGAGAATTCAAAGAAGAAGCTCACGACCATAAGTAATCGGAACCGCGTTCGGAAAAAATAGATCATCACGCCCTGCAGCACCATCTGCAGGGTGTGAAAACTCTTTGAAGTAACTTGCTGGCGTGCGATCATCGAATTCCTGAACCGAAAGTCGATTATGTTTTCTCTTTTGCTTCGCGTGGTCATCCCGGTCGTAATGATCCTCGCTGTGTCCGAAGTCTCGCGCAGGTCGCCGAGACTGGGGGCACTGTTGCTCACACTTCCGCTGGTCAGCATTCTGGCCTTTGGAGCTGCGTGGAGCCGGGATCATGACGTAAAGAGTCTGTCGCAGATGGCCCGCGAGACACTGATCCTCGTGCCGCTCGGCCTCCCGTTCTTCGTGCCTTTGGCGTTTGCTGAGCGCCTGGGGTTGGGATTCTGGCCTGCGATGGGAATCGGTGGGCTGTTGGCCGCTGCGACAATTTGTCTGTGGTTATGGGCAGCACCTGCCTTGCCATAACCAACACTCCAGTATCTCTGAAATACACTCTGACTTGTCACGCCCGCATTTGCCGCTATTCTCCGGCTGTGTAACCGTGGTTACATTTTGAAGAAGGCGAAAAGCAGTGACAGCAGATTCCGTGTCATCGGAACAAAGTTCGACGGCGATGCCAATCTATCGTCTTTGGGACATCGTTCGGTACTTCCTGAAACTGGGCACCATCGGGTTCGGAGGTCCGGTGGCGCTGGTCGGCTACATGCACCGTGATCTGGTGGAACAGCGGAAATGGATTTCCGAGGCCGAATACAAAGAGGGACTGACGCTCGCTCAACTGATGCCGGGACCGCTTGTGGCCCAGTTGGCCATCTATCTGGGGTACGTGCATTACAGCGTCCTGGGCGCGACACTGGTCGGTGTGATCTTTGTGCTTCCGTCATTTCTGATGGTCGTGGCGCTAGGGTGGGCCTACGTGCAATTCGGAGGCATCAGTGGGATGCAGGCTGTCTTCTATGGCGTCGGCTCGTCGGTGATCGGCATCATTACAGTCAGTGCGTATAAGTTGACGCTCAAGACAATCGGCACTAGCTGGCTCCTGTGGGCGATCTATCTGATCAGCGCTGTTGCCACCGTGATTACCGAAACAGAAAGCGTTCTCGCGTTTCTGGGAGCGGGCATCGTCGTCCGGGCCGTGCGAACAACACCGTGGCGCCGGACTGCAACAACTGCGGCAAGCATCGTCCCGGTGTCTCTGGCGCTGGCGCCTGCAGCAAAGGCCACGCTCAACGAGTTGCTGACGCAGATCGCCGTCTTCTTCACAAAAGCCGGTGCGTTTGTTTTTGGAAGCGGACTTGCGATTGTCCCGTTTCTTTACGGGGGAGTTGTGAAGGAATACGGCTGGCTTGACGACGGTGAGTTCCTCGATGCCGTCGCCGTGGCGATGATCACACCCGGCCCCGTGGTGATTACGGTGGGGTTCATTGGCTATATCGTCACATCACGCGGGGCGGACTTCACAAGTGGGCTCATGGGAGCTTCCGTTGCAGCGCTCGCCACTTTCCTTCCATGTTACTTGTTGACCATCATTCCGGCTCCCTACTTTAAGAAGCACGGGAAGAGACCGGGCATCGTGGCATTTGTCGATGGTGTTACGGCCGCTGCCGTAGGAGCCATCGCGGGAGCCTGCGTGGTGCTTGGCCGACGCACGATCTTCGAAAATGGCTGGGAACCCCAGCTCCCGAAGGTCATCCTGCTGGTGGTGACGATCTGTTTGTTGCTGAAGTTCAAGAAGCTTCCGGAGCCTGTCATTGTTCTTTGCGCTGCGATTGTCGGACTCATTATCTATCCGTTCTTCCGTGCATAAGGCAGGAATCATAGCATGAGCAAATGGCTGCTGCTGTCGTATCGAATTCCACGAAAACCCACTGCGGGACGAGTCTTCGTCTGGAGGAAACTCAAACAGTTGGGAGCAATCGCATTGCAGGATGCCGTCTGGGTTTTGCCAAAATCGCCGCGAACTCAGGAGCAATTCCATTGGCTGGCGGCTGGCATTACTGAACTTCAGGGGGAAGCGATGCTTTGGGTCGCCGAGCAACTCTATGCAACCGACTCCGAATCACTTCTCCGGCAATTCACCGGGCCTGTCGAAATTGAATACCGTGAGATTCTGAAAGAGCTCAGGACAAAAGACCGCGATCTGGCCGCACTTTCGCGTCGCTTTCAGGAAGCGCAGACACGAGATTATTTTGGTTCAGATCTGGGCCGCGAGACCCGTGAAAAACTGTTGGCAGCCGGAGGATAATTTCATGAAATGGGTCACGTGGGAAAACGTCGGCATTGACCGCATCGGATGTGCCTGGCTCATATTGCGGGCGATCGACCCCAAGGCGCAATTCGTGTTTGTTGCTCGCGGAGGCGAGTTACCAACTGATGCCGAACCGTTTGACATTCCTGGAGTACGGTTCTCTCACCACGGCGGTCACTGCTCGTTCCACGCAATTGTTGCGGATCACAAGATGACAGATCCCATCCTGCATCGCATCGCACGAATTATCGACGAAGCCGACACCGTTCAAGCCGTCAACATAGAACCTGCCGCCGCCGGGTTGGACCTCATTTGTGAAGGCGTGCGCCTGATCAGCACGGAAGACCTCAACGCGTTCGAACGTGGCAAGCTTGTCTATCACGCCCTTTACGCGCGACTGGCCCAGGATTTGAAGAACAAGCCATATAGTGGATTACCCGAGAACGTCAAAAAATCGATCGGGTAGCAATATGAAGGAAAGGGCGAGACAATCGCCGTGTGTCGCTGTTGTATTCTGATCGATTTAACAGGAGTAATACGATGAGTGAATCAAGCCGAAGGAATTTTCTCTTCGCGTCCACTGGTGCCGTTGCCGGAACGATGGCAGTGCCTGGACTTATCGAGGCGTCGGAATCCGGCCAGTCCGATTTCTCGCAGAGCGGTCTGGTGACCGGCCAACTTAAACCCCTCAAACACGCAGAGATTCCCGGCTTTCTGAGCGCCGCTCAGATCGCCCCCCATCACACAGCGCACTACGGTGGAGCACTCAAAGCCGCCATGGCCGCAGATGCAAAACTGGAGGAATCGACAGAATCCGGAATCGCCATTGACCCGGCGGCATTCGCCCATCTCAAGCGGCTAATTAGTAGCCGCAGCAACAGCGTGGTGCTCCACGAGTACTATTTTGACGGTCTAGCGCCCGCTGCCATTGATCCAGAGCAAGAGCTTCGAACCGCCATTGAGCAGCGATTCGGATCGCTGGATAAATGGTCCGCAGACTTCATCGCCTCAGCCAAAGAGGCCGCTGGCTGGGCAATGCTCGTTAAACATCCGGTCAACGGCAAACTCTACAATGTCGTCAGCGACGAACATGCGATGGGGGTGCTCTGGATGGCAAAGCCGATCATCGTCATCGACACCTACGAACATGCGTTCTACATCGACTATCAGAATCGCAAGGCTGAGTACATCGAAAAGTTCATGGCTCATATTGACTGGACCGAAGCCGCCAATCGATTCAAGTCGGTGTGATTGCGGGGATTGGGCGGCGACTGGAATCACACTTCGGTGGCCATCGCAAGCACATGGCTGTATCCTGTATACACTCATTCAGCCCGCGGGTCCTATTTCAGACACCTGTCGTCTGCGAGCGTCGGACGCCCCCACCGAAGCGTCCAACGTGGCTTGCTCGCTGCTCCGGTGTGCGCCACCGACGCGCGCCAAGGCACAAACCGAACTGCTTGCGGCGTGTTGGACGGACTTTCCTCATCCCTCAGGCCACGGAGGAGAATTGCGATCGGTTGGCGGTGCGGGTTCAATTTGCGGGCTGTTTCGCGGAAACCGGGAACTATTTCACTCTGCTGGCCGTCTATTTGCCCACGTGCCGGATGAATCCTGGGAGAACACGGATCTTCCTGCCCAACAGCAGCGGTATACTGGTAACACCGTTTCGTATATCTATGAATCGTCCGTCAGCAGCGCCAGACGCATGGAAGTCCTGTTTCCGAAACTGGGCTCCCGGCAGGCAGAGTTGATGCCGCTCGCGCTGGACTATGGACTTCTTCGTCTGCTCGCGGGCGGCTGAGTCTCTTGTGGAAATGCTGTCGTCGGGTTTTGAATTTGTCCTGGGAGTGTTCCATGAAACGTCTTGTGTTGTTCGGAGTCATTCTGATTCAGGGAATTGCCACCACCTGGGGCGGAGAGATTGAGTTTGTTGAGACGTTTGCCCTGTCTGCGGACCGCGAGGCCGCTCTCAAGCAGCTGATTCCCGGGACGGAAGATTATTACTACTGGAACTGCCTGCATCTGCTGAATACGGAGCAGTTCGAGAAAGTCGAAGGGCTGCTAGCTCCGTGGGTGCAACGGTTGGTGAAACGCAGCGAGTCTGGGAAATTCGGACGCGCCGGGCAATTTTGACGTATGACCGTAATCCACAGGCATCGCTCGACTACCTGCGTGGTCGTTTCGGCATTCACTATCCGCATCAGAAGGAAGAACTCAATGCCGAGCCAAATCTGCCAACGACGCTGGATCCAAATGGCGTCTCGCGCGCAACGTTCCAGCAGCAGGCCCTGGCCATCCATGCCAACTCGCTGAACGGCTTCGAAGATACGGCCCTGGACTGGCGCATTGCAGACGGACTCGATCCGGAGCAGCGGCGGCAATTGTTGGCGCGGTTGACTCGCCCGGATTATGACTCACTGGTCAAATTGGTGATCGACGATTTGAATCATGAAAACTCCGGCGGTTTTGGATCGCATGGCATCCATCGTCAGTTGCTGAAGGCGCAGCTGGATGATGCTCTGAAGGTGAAACCGGACCTGTTGAACCAGCAGTTTTTTGTGCGAGCGTACCTCACGAAACTGCAGCCCGGCCCGGATGTGGACTGGCGGCACGATGCTGATGAGTTGCAGAAATATCTGGAACGACTCCAGGCGTTCGCCGACAGGCTCGAGCCCGTTCACAATTCGCTCAAGGCACATGTCCTGTACAATCGCCTGTTGCTCGAACGCAGTCGGGGCAAGTGCAGTAAAGAATTGCTGCTGGCGTATCTGAAGCTGCCTCGGCCGGTGGGATACCTGTCCAAAGCGATGCAGGAATCCGAAGCGATCAGACTCTTTGCCTCCGATCTGAATTCGAACTATGACGGCACGACGCTGCTGCCTGTCATCGGGAATGATGAGCCGCTCATCCGGTCGTGTTTGGCGCATTTCTTCGTCGATGCTGGAAACACCAAAGAGTTTGAGCCGTACGTCAACGACATTTACCTGAAGCATCTGTTCGCTGAGATGAAGATTGTCAACGGCCTGGGCGAACCGGAACAGTGGGCGTCGCAGTTGCCGCCAGAATTGTTTCGTCAGCTGAAGGACCGAGTGGATCTTGATTTTGATCCCGCCAACAAGACGCAATTCACTGCCGAGGCACCGGTAAGTCTCGACCTGCACGTGAAAAATGTTTCGACGCTGATCGTCAAAGTGTTCGAGATCAACGCGAAGAATTTTTACCGCCAGAACGGCGTGGAAGTCGATACCGACATCAATCTCGACGGTCTGGTGGCGAACGTGGAACAGTCGCATCAGTACGACGATTCACCGCTCCATCGAGTGGCACGCCGCTTTGAGTTTCCGATGCTCAACAAGCCCGGAATCTACGTCGTCGACTTTATTGGTAACGGCCAGAGCAGCCGGGCTTTGATTCGCAAGGGGCATTTGAAGCATCTCGTCCGGACGACTCCGGCCGGGCAGTCGTTTACGATTCTGGATGAGCAGGGACAGCAGGTCAAGAACGCTTCGATCTGGCTTGCCGGACATGAGTACGCTGCTGGCGAAGATGGTCAGATTGCGGTCCCGTTCAGCAGCAGTCCAGGTCGTCAGCCGATCGTGATCACAGCGCCAGCGCCCGGTGGCGATGGTGCCACGTATTCGTCGCTGGGATTCTTTCAGCACGAACCTGAAAGTTACCAATTCAGTGCGGGATTCTATGTCGATCGGGAATCGCTGCTGATCGCAAAACGGCGGACCTGCTGATCCGCCCGGGCTTATTCGTCAATGGAACGCCCGTGTCACTGAAGCTGCTGGAAGAAGTCAAACTGACGATTTCGTCTATCGATCTCGACGGCGTGGCGTCGTCGGTCGATGTGGCGGATTTCAAATTGTTTGAAGACCGGGAATCCGTTCATGAATTCCAGGTCCCACAGCGGCTGGCTGCACGGTCGTTCCGGCTCACGGCGAAGATCAAACAGGTGATTACCGGCGCCAAGACTGATGTCGCCGCAGAGCAAGCCTTTACGCTCAACGGCATCGACCGCACTGAGAAAGTGGAAGACCTGCATTTGCTGCGAGCCGATGGCAGCTATGTTCTGGAAGTGCGTGGCCGCACGGGCGAACCGAAAGGATCGCGGCCAGTCTCATTCAGCTTCAAACACCGCGATTTTCGGGACGCCATCGGTACCGTGCTGAAGACCGATCCCAAAGGCAGAATTGCTCTCGGCACACTGGACAGCATCGCCACGCTGACAGCCAGCGGTCCTGAAGGAACAAGCCACGTCTGGACGCTGCTGGGCGATCGGCACACGTATTCGAAAACGATGCACGCCAAAGTCGGCGATTCGATCACACTGCCGTATCTTGGCAAAGGCCAGGAGCCGTCGCGCAGCGAGTTGTCGCTGCTGGAACTCAGTGGTGGATCCTACGGCATTGATCGGTTTGAACATCTTGCGATCAAAGACGGACTGCTCGTCATTGAAAAGCTTCCGGCGGGCGATTTTGACCTGCTGCTCAAGTCAGCAGGCACGCAGATCACCCTGCGTATCTCGGATGGCGAGCAACTCGGGCGTTTTGTCGTTGGCAAACAGCGGCAACTGGAGACAAAGCCACTCAAGCCGCTGCAGATCGAATCGATCACGGTCGCAGACGCAAAGGTGAAAATCCAGTTGCGGAATATCTCAAAATTTGCCCGCGTCCACATTTTTGCGACGCGATATGTTTCGGAGTATGATGCCTATGGTCATCTGAGCCGCGTGCGGGATGTGGAGCCGTATCTTTATCAGTTCAGCCCGGCGCAGTCGGTGTATCTGACAGGCCGAAATATCGGCGATGAATACCGCTACATCATTGACCGTCGCTATGCCAACAAGTTCCCCGGCAACATGCTGGAACGACCATCGCTTCTGTTAAATCCATGGGCTGTGCGCGAAACGGAAACCGGTGAACAAGTTGCCGCTGCTGGCGAGGATTTCGCTCCCAAAGGAGATATGGCTGCAGGCGACGCCGCTCGACTCTCAGCAGACGCCGGAGCCGTCCCCGGAACTGGAGAGAACTTCGCCGATTTGGATTTTCTGGCGTCCGCTTCTGCCGTGCTGATGAATCTCATTCCCGATGAGAACGGCGTGGTGGAAGTGGATCGGGACGCCTTTGGATTGCAGCAGGATATCCATGTGGTTGCCGTTGATCCGCTCAATACAACCTATCGCAGCCTCACGCTGCCGGAGCCGATGCCGACCTTTGTCGATCTGCGCCTGATTGCGGGGCTGGATCCGGCTGCGCATTTCACGCGACAAAAGCAGATCAGTATTGTTCCCGGAGGCCAGGCTTTCACGCTCAGCGACATCACGACGGCGAAATTCGAAGCCTATGACAGTCTGGCGCGAGTCTACGGACTGTATGCGACGCTCAACCACGATCCAAAGCTGGCGGAATTTGCGTTCATCCTGAACTGGCCGAAACTGAAACCTGAAGAAAAACGGACGCAGTATTCAAAGTATGCCAGCCATGAATTGAGTTTCTTCATTGCTCAGAAAGATCCCGAATTCTTCGAGGCGGTGATCAAGCCTTATCTTGCCAACAAGAAGGACAAGACGTTTCTGGATCACTACCTGCTGCAGGATGATCTTTCCGGTTTTGTGCAGCCGTGGAAGTTCGGGCAGCTGAATATCGTCGAACGAATTCTGCTGGCGCAGCGGATTGACGGAGAACGTGCGAAGACGGCTCGACATGTGGGCGATCTGCTGGCCCTGCTGCCGCCCGATGCGGATCGGTTCATTCACCTGTTCGACACAGCGTCGCAGCGGAGTGCATTGGAGATCGGTGACGCGCTCGGATTGAAGCAAGCTTTGACGAAATCGCTGAGTTTGCGATCGCATACGATCCGGAACTTGTCAAACGATGAGATCCCAGCCTTCGCCGCAAACTTGTTACCGGCAGATGCTCCGGTGCCAATTGCTGCTGGGCTCGGTGCGGCGGAGAACATGCCGATGGAGGCGAAACGGCTTGAGGAATCGCTCGATATGGCCAAGTTAGATGCACTATCGAAAGAGGGTCGAACGCAGCTTGGCCGCCGAAAGGATGGATTGAGTCGAAACATGCTGGATGGCGGTGAACTCGGCGAGTTGTTGTCGGCTCGTGATAAACCGACCGATGTTTTCTTTGGCGACGTCGCAGACCGTGAATCTCTCCGCCAGCTCTATCGCAAACTCGACAAGACGTGGGAATGGGCCGAGAACAATTATCACCACCTCACGATCGACCAGCAGAATGCGGACCTGATCACCGTGAACGCTTTTTGGAACGATTTCGCGGCGCATGATCCGCAGACGCCGTTTCTGTCGCGGAATCTCGCCGAAGCCTCTCGCAACTTCCCCGAAATGCTGCTGGCACTCGCTGTCCTGGATCTGCCGTTCGAAGCACCAAAGCATGAAACGAAATTCGACGGAACTCAGATGACGCTGACACCCGTCGGACCGATCGTTGTCTTCCACGAAGAGATTGAACCGGCGGCAGCTCCTGACGGAGTGGCCAAGGTGCTTGTCAGCCAGAATTTCTTCCGGCATGGTGATCGCCAGCGGATTGAGAACGGCGAAACCGTTGACAAATTCGTCAGCGAGGAATTCCTGATTCACACGGTCTACGGCTGTCAGGTGGTCATCACGAATCCGACATCGGCACGACAGAAACTCAATGTGCTCGTCCAGATTCCTCGCGGAGCCCTGCCAGTTCTCAACAGCCAGACGACGAAGACTCTGCATCTGGATCTGGAGCCCTATCACACGCAGACGGTTGAGTATCACTTTTACTTCCCGGCCGCGGGCCAGTTTCCACACTTCCCGGTCCATGTCGCCAAGAACGAAAAGCTGATCGCCGCCGCGGAGCCAGTGACGCTGACGGTCGTGGACAGGCTGACGAAAATCGACAAGGAATCGTGGGATTACATTTCGCAGTACGGAACGCTCGATGACGTTGTCACGTTCCTGAATACGCACAACATCAACGCGGTGAATCTGGATCGCATTGCCTGGCGGATGCACGACAAGGCCGCACTTGACGCCGTTCTGCCTCTGCTCGCGGCTCGACACATCTATCAACACACGCTGTGGTCCTACGCGCTGCTCCACAATGAAACGGCCGCTGCGAATGAATACTTGCAGCATGCTGACAACATCGTCAACGAAGCCGGAGGGCGACTCAAGAGTTCACTGCTGACGATTAATCCCGTGCATCGGAGAACGATGGAACATCTTGAATACAAGCCGTTGGTGAATGCCCGAGCTCACAGCCTGGGAAAACGCCGTGAGATCGTCAATGAGCGACTGCTGTGGCAGTACCATCGCTTCATGAAGGAGCTGGCCTACGAACGGACGCTTCTGGAAGAAGAGCAACTGGCTGTGACATATTACCTATTCCTGCAGGACCGTATCGAAGGAGCCCTGTCCACATTTGCGAAAGTGAACCGCGACAACATCACGGAGAAGATGCAGTACGATTACTGTGCCGCCTATGTAAAATTCTTCTCGGATGAACCGGAAGCTGCCCGGCAGATCGCCGAGAAGTACGCCAATCATCCTGTCGATCGCTGGCGCAACACGTTTGCTGTGATCACCGCGCAACTGGATGAAGCCTCCGGCAAGAACGCCGCCGCCATCGATCCGGAAAATCGCGAGCAGCAGCAGGGGCAACTCGCCGCGACCGAACCGAGCCTGGACTTCACGGTCGAAGCGAAGAAGATCAACCTGAGTTACCGCAACCTCGAATCCGTGCAGATCAACTTCTACGAGATGGACGTCGAACTGCTCTTCAGCCGGAATCCATTCGTGCAGCAGGTCGGCGGCAACTTTGCGTCGATCCGGCCCAACAGGTCGCTGACTGTGGAACTAAAGAAAGACGATGCGTTGCATGTGCTTGACCTGCCCGACGACCTGCAGAACAGCAATGTGCTGGTCGAGGTGGTCGGCGGCGGACAGGCAAAGACGCAGCCGTATTTCTCGAATTCGCTGTCCGTACAGGTCATCGAAAACTACGGTCAGGTGGCGGTGACACACAGCCAGACGAAGAAGCCGGTGTCGAAGGCGTATGTGAAAGTCTACGCTCAAATGGCATCGGGAGAGGTGAAGTTCTACAAAGATGGCTACACCGACCTCCGCGGTCGTTTTGACTACGCCTCACTCAACACCAACGAACTGGACGTCGCATCAAAATTCTCGATCCTTGTCCTCAGTGAGGAATTCGGTGCCATTGCGAGAGGCGTCCCCGCCGAAACAGTGACGACTGACTGACCTGAAAGTGATACGGTGGTTTTGTGAAAGCAGGCGACACGCGCTACGGACACTGACGCTGTGGTCGCCATTCTTTGTGAGAATGCTGGCTCTCCCGCCGAAGGTTGTCCATTATTCGAATCGATAAGTCACCATTGGCGTTCATTCTTTTTCCAACGGGCATCCTGTCCTGCATTTCCGTGTCCACCAACGACAAGACGGATTGGGCATGCGGTTGTCCGCAGGCGAATGCCAAGGTTCTCCGCGCGTCAGCCCAGAATCTCGTTCACGACGTGTCCGTGGACGTTGGTCAAACGACGTTGGATGCCGTTGTGGTAGAAGGTGAGTCGTTCGTGGTCGATGCCCAGCAGGTGCAGGATCGTCGCGTGCATGTCGTAGGTGGTTACCGGGTGTTCGACAGCTGAATAGCCGATCGAGTCCGTTGCGCCGAAGGCAAAGCCACGCTTGAGGCCACCGCCAGCCAGGACGTTTGTAAATCCATCCGGATGGTGATCACGGCCTTTGCTCAGTGTTCCGGAAGCAGCCTGCGCGTAGGGCGTGCGACCGAACTCGGTCGTGATCATGACGACCGTTGAATCCAACAGGTTGCGTTGTCGCAGATCGCGAATCAATCCTGCGATGGGCCGATCGATTCGCAGGGCTTCCCCCGTGTGACTCTTGTAACCTTTTCCGGTGATGTCTTCGTGTGCGTCCCAGGAAATGCCGTCGCCGGTCCACACCTGCACGGTTCTCACGCCGCGTTCGATCAGTCGACGTGCCGCCAGACAATTGCTGGCAGTGCCGCGACATTCGTTACGATCAAGGCCGTACAGTTTGTGAATGTGTTCAGGTTCAGAAGCGAAATCCATGGCTTCAGGGATCGCGGTTTGCATCCGCGCTGCCAGCTCATAACTGTGGATGCGAGCAGCCAAAGACTCGCGGTGAACCTGACGTTCAAGGTGCATCGTGTTGAGCTGACTCAACAGTTCCAGACGTTCTCGCTGCGCGTCCGCATTCATTCCACTTGCCGGCTGAAGGTCGAGAATCGGCGGACCACCTTTCGTGTTAAACGTCACGCCTTGATGCTCCGGTGGCAAAAAAACTCGACCAACTGAACGCACCTCCCACCGGATGCGGCAGCCCCCGTTCGTCGGGCAGCACGACAAAGCTCGGCAGATCATCACTCTCATTGCCCAGTCCATACGACAACCACGAACCCATGGCCGGGAAGCCCATTTGCCGAAAGCCAGTGTTTGCCTGAAAGCTCCCCGGAGTATGGTTTGCCGTTTCCGCGACCATGGAGTTAATCAGCGTCAATTCATCAGCAACCTCGCAAAGTTCCGGGAACAATTCCGACATCCACAACCCACTTTTTCCTCGTTGTTTGAAAGCGAAGTGCGAACGATGCAGGCGGCCTGCTTTGCCCATGAAAGGTTCGGCGGTCCCAAATTCGGCAGGCAGTTCCTTGTCGTGATACTTTTCCAACTCGGGTTTGTAGTCGAACGAATCGACCTGACTCAGTCCGCCACCCAGGAAAATGTGGATCACGTGTTTGGCACGCGCCGAGTGATGAAGTCCGGAGCTTTTTACGATATCGGCTTGCGCAGACGCTTCGCGCCCCAGTAGCTGCAGGGCCGCCATGCCTGCGACACCGTAAGCGGCGTGTGACAGGAAATCGCGACGGGAAGCGTGTGTCGGACTCATGTTTGGCATCTACTCGACAAACAAAAACTCGTTGGTATTCAGCATCACAACGCACAACTGCAGGAGCGTCTGCTTCTGCACAAACGTTCGAGCCAACGCAAGCTCGCGTGAATCAAGTTTTCGCAGAAGCAGCAGCCAATAAAGGTCGCGGATTTGTTGATCCACATCGTCGCCAGTATCTCGACGAATCCGTTCGGCTAGCGCTTGCGCACATTGTTCAATAAATCGATTGTTCAACAGCGACAGCGACTGTACTGGCGTGATTGTTTGCGAACGACGCGGCAGCATGATTGACGGATCGGGGCAGTCCAGCGATTCGAGCAGCGGGTTATTGCCGCAGCGCGCCCACAGTCGATAGACGGTTCGACGGTTTACCTCAGCGTTGAATTCTCCCGTTGGGCCAGCAAAAGTGTGATCGTATTCCAGCTTCGCTTTCACGTCATAGAAACTTGGCCCGCCAGGTTTACGATTCAGCGCACCGCTGACGGCCAGCATGGCATCACGAGTCGACTCCCCGTCCAGTCGGCGCGCGTTGGCTCGCCAAAGCAGCCGATTGTCGCCGTCTTTTTCCTCGGCGGCGACGTTGTGAACATTCGACGCCTGACGATATGTGGCCGAGGTCAAGATCAGCCGATGCAAATCCTTCAGCTTCCATCCTCCATCGACCAATTGACTTGCCAGCCAGTCAAGCAGTTCCGGATGGCTGGGCCGACCTCCGGAAAATCCAAAGTCGCTGGGCGAATCAACAAGGCCCTGACCGAAGTGATGATGCCAAAGGCGATTGACCATCACCCTTGGCGTCAGCGGGTTGCGACCGTCAGTAATCCACTTTGCCAGGGCGACTCGCCGCTCGGCATCGGGAGCATCGGATTTCAGACCAAAGTCGCCGGATAAACCAGCCGCCGAAAACGCTTGCAAGCCACTCGGTGAGACGACTTCGCCGAGATCGCGAGTTGCCACGAATCAGGACATGAAACGTCGGTGGCTGCATCGGAATAATCACATGTGCGACGCCATCAAATGCGCTGCCATCGGCGGACTTCAACGCGATGTCCTTGCGTTCATCGACGGCCTGAGTGACGCCCCCTAATAGTGCAGCCACCTGGTAATATTCGCGCTGCGAAATCGGATCAAACTTGTGATCGTGACAGCGAGCACAGTTAATCGTCAGACCCAACATCGACTGGCCCAAAGCGGCGACCATATCTTCAAGCTCATCCAGTCTCACGGCTTTCTTCATTTCGGCCGAGCCCATCTCGTAGCCGACCATGTCATAGGTTCCGCAAACCAGATAGCCCGTTGCGATGAGTGCGTCGAGATCGTCAGGCTTCAAAACGTCGCCCGCAATCTGCTGACGGAGGAACTCGTCGTACGGCATGTCGCTATTCAGTGCCTGTATGACCCAATCGCGATAACGCCACGCGTTGTGGCGTACACGGTTTCGCTCGAAGCCCTGACTCTCGCCAAAGCGGATCACATCCAGCCAGTGTCGTCCCCAGCGTTCACCGTAATGCGGCGAGTCGAGCAGCGCATCGACGACTGCGTTATAGGATGCGCCATAGTACTGAAACGAACGCGGGTCGATCTCAATGCCCAGAGCCTCTTCTTTCCACTTGCTGTCTTCGTTTTTCAATATTGGCGGCAACCCGATCAGATCAAAATACAAACGTCGGAGCAGAGTTCGTGAATCCGCCTGTTCGGCTGGAGCCAGTTGTGCCGCTTCCAAGTTCGATAAGACAAACCGATCAATTTCGTTTTGCGCCCAGTCAGTGTTTTCCACCCAGGGCAAGTCGGGCTGAGCAATCGGTTGCAGCGACCACCAGTCGTATCCGGCTCGGTCAACCGTAGAGGAACGAAACGGATCGATCGGATCAGTACCCCACTGCGCACCGTCAGCAATCCATTGGCGGACAATCTCTTTCTCTTTCGCCGAGAGATGTTGTTTGGGCGGCATCTCGTCAGCGGCAATTCGTTCCCACAACAGACTCTTATCCGGTGTTCCCGCCGTGATAACCGAACCACTGTCGCCACCAACCCTTGCAGATGCCTCGCGCTGCAGGTCCAGGCCGCCTTTCTTCTCGGTTGCGTTGTGGCAACTCAAACAGCGGCTGGCTAGCAGTGGTGCAATCTGCTGGTCAAAGGAAATGTTGTCCGCCGGATCAGCCAACGCTCTTTCACTTCTCACCGAAACGATCAACGTAATGAGTGCGAGAGCACAAAAGTGAAGTTTCCGTTGTGGTGCTGGAGACGCCATTTCCAAATTTTAACCGAACGCCAACAATACGCCAGCCGTTTCAGGCTGACATGAACCAGGTGGCATGACTTCCATGTGCGACGTGAATTGATCAGCCGAATGCAAAGTTTGACCGTCTCTCGTGGCCAGACGATCACTGAAGTGTCAGTGTCGCCTCGCATCGTGAATCTAATCGCGTGAACGATTCGCTGCCGTGAGGGCTGCGGGATGTTTGAAGTTCCGGTCATCCTTTCACCAGCCATTGCAGCCAAACCAACGCCACTAAAAGATATATCAGATAACTGGCGATTGGAGCCACCACAAGAAGAACGATCGGCCATGCCATGCTGGTGCGTTTGGATTCGGTACTTTTCCGAGTCTCCGGCCGTTCGGAGTTCTCAGGCAGTTCATACGGATTGTCTGTCATCGCCGATTGCCTCAACGACTCACTCCAGCAGCGATCACAATCGCGATCAGAAACAGTGCGAGCACAATGCCGGCTAAAACCGGAAGGAGTCCAGCCGCTGTGATTGCAACACCCAAGATGCAAAAGAATGCCCCTGCCACCAGCTGCCATCTCCCTGATACGCGGGTGGTCTGGGACTCGTTGTTCTCAGGCGGTTCGTATGGATTTGCAGTCATTGCTCACTCGTATCCGTAAACGCAATGAGCCAGGCTCATTGTGAACCGGGATCCACGTTTGATCAATTCACTTCACGCCGCGGGATTCCCCATGATGACGAACCGGCAAAACGGACCGAACACCGGAACAGGCGCAAATGCCACTGCGTCACAAGCCGGTGCGGCCGGTTTGGAAGCCGCAATACGCCTCGCGTGGATCACGGATCGACAGCTGCCGTTTAATCCCAATACCGTTCAATTATTCATAACCACAGTCTGGGCAAAGGTTTTTGTCAACGG
>JBBJME010000438.1:0-3861 GCA_037719765.1 Planctomycetaceae bacterium | reverse complement strand
AGTATCCCGATCGTGAGGACCGGTACGAGCGAATCGCGCTGCTGGCGGTTGCCTGGCATCGCGAACAAAACACTGAACGTGCTGTGGCCCTGTTCCGCACGTTGTTGTCAGTCGCTCCACAGGCTCAGAGTGTGGCTGCTTACTTCATCCAGTTGAATGGTGCCGAACCGGAGAAACTGACTGACACGGAGAATGCACTGCGGGAAGCGATTGCGAAGAATCCGAAGGACGTCTGGTACCGGAGATATCAGATGGGCTTTTTGCTCTATCGCGACCGCATGAAAGACGATGGCAAAGCCAAGCAGGTCCTGAGGGAAATGCTTGAGCAGTCACCCACAGATGATGGCCACGCATGGAATACAATTTCATGGCTGCTGTCGTCTGCCGCGACAGAAGACGAGTTTCGTGCGGACGTGGCACGCATCATCAAGGTGCGTCGTGAGTACATTCACTGGGCGAATCTGCGGCAATATCCCGGCAACTGGGCGAAGGACGCTAGTCGCAATCCGGAGCTGCTTGCCCGCGCGTCATATGTTCAGGCAGAAATTGAGAAAGCCGATCGTGATCCCGTCACGGCTCTGGTGTTGCAGATCAAGCGAGGCCCGTATGACGCCAGCGATGCAGCTGTTCGCGAACAGCTGCTTCAGCCCGCCGTATTCGACACGATGAATACCGAATTGAAGAGGTACGTACTGTGGGATCAG
Organism: Planctomycetaceae bacterium; assembly: GCA_037719765.1. GTDB lineage: Bacteria > Planctomycetota > Planctomycetia > Planctomycetales > Planctomycetaceae > SXXK01. Next base: position 3,157 of record JBBJME010000438.1, on the reverse strand, counting down.
GGTTTATACTTTCAGCATTACTCGCCAGGAGATCAACGCGCGAACGCATCGCCGCATTATGGTCGGCTTGTGCAGATGTTTCCGAAGGAATTTGAATACCGCTATCGATACCTGCAGGTCGCCACAGATTATGGTCAGCCTGAAGTCACAAAAGAAGCGGCACTGGCGATTTTGTCAGTCGAACCACCGGCCAACAACAACGACATCTGGCGGCGACTTGCGATCGCGGCGGATAAGAACAAAGACGCCGACCTTGCGCGGCAGACACTCGCTTACGCAAGGAAGTCGCAGCAGAAACATGGCCTTGAGTTCGGCAACCTGACCACACTCGGAGATCTGTTTCTGAAGTTTGAACTGCCTGACGAAGCGACGGCCATCTGGAGAGAGGTTGCCAGTCAGAACGTCAATCCGTCCGAAGCGCGCGAATCGGCCTGGCGCTTGTTCCAGAAGATCGAAATGCCTCAGGAGAAGATCGCATTTGCAGCTGGCTTTTTTGCGAGGGACACTGACCATCACGGGCGCTATGCGATGTGGCTGGCCGACACGTATCTGCGAGTCGGCGATCTCAATGCGTTCGAGAAGACCATGAATGAGACTCTGCAGCGATCCCGCAACCGTCCGTTTCAGGGCTGGGACATGGATGTGTCGAGTCTGCACAGCATGCTGCACAACTACCGGTCGAGCCAGCCGGATTATCGCGTCGATAAGGAAAAGGAAAACGACCCGCAAAATGTTCTGCGCGTGGCTCAAGCGATCCGCGATCTTGAGGTTGACTGGCCCTCTGCGCAGGCCGCACTGATGCTGCTCGAAAGCGAAGCTCCTGGCGCTCGCAAGCCGATGGAGCGGGCGCTGGCATGGCAGCGAGTGACGCGATGGATTCCTTCAGATTCACACCGCTGGGATCAACTGATGCCGTTCGCTCAGGAGGCCATTAAGCGGCAGGATTACAGTATCGCTGCAACGCTGTTGACCGGCATGCTTGAAAACCTGACGACCACCAACGACGAACGTAAGGTGCAGGGACGGGCAATGATTGGCCAGTGCTACACCCGACTCGGCACAGTCGGCCTGACGATCGACGAGAACAGTCCGTTCGCGCCGCTGTTGCAGGCTGCTTTATATTTAAGGCTCGGCGATGAAGGACTGGCTCTCGAAACGTTCCTCGCTCACAAAGCGCTCTTCGACAAGTACCGAGACGAAGTGCCTGTCGATCTGCTGCTCTTCGTCTGCGAAAATCTGCTGGCCGCCGGGGGCGAAGAAAATCACAACAAAGTTGAAGACACGCTGCGATCATGGATCATCAAGAACAGCGAGGCGGCGACCGTCGATGACAGCCTGAAGGCGGAAGTTCAGTTCCTGCTGGCGAAGAACTTCTTCGGCAGCAAGCGGTATGATGTCGCGCGCAGTGAGTACACGACCGTCATTAATCGCTACCCCGCCACCACATTCGCCGTGGAGGCGGAATTCGGCATTGGCGAAACGTTCATGGCTCAGAGAGTCTACGACCAGGCGGCGATCGTGTTCGAGAAGCTGGCCAACAGCCGCGATCCCGAGATTATCGTGCGGGCTGAATTCCTGCGCGGGGTTTTGGCACATAAACGAGGTGACAACGAAGAAGCTCGCGGGATCTTCCGCAGTGTCCTGGAACGAGTTCCCAACATTGAACTCGCAAATCAGGCGCTTTTCAATCTGTCCGAAGTGTACGGCGACGAAGAGCGATATATGGATCAGCTGCAACTGCTGATGACGGTCGGACGCCTTGGTCGCGTCAGCAAACGTCAGCATGCCCCCGGAACGTCACTCTCGATCGTTGTGCAGGACAGCGATCTGGGAATCAGCCGTGGTCACAATCGAGTTCCGGTGATTGTGCGCACGGAGCCTGGCGGTGATGAAGAAATGATCTATTTGACCAGCGGTGGCGCAGGCAAAGGTGTGTTCCGGGCCGATGTGGATACAAAACTCGGACCGGTCTCCAAAAACGATAAAGTGCTGCAATTGACAGGCAACGATGTCATTCGTTGTGATTATCCCGAAGAGTTCAAATCCGAGTTCAAGAGCGTTCCGCTGTCTGACGTGGAAATTCGTATCGCATCAGATGCAGAGTTCGAAGTGGCCAGCAGTCGTATCGTGGACGCAGACGAGGAGACGTTCAGTGAGCGACTCGAGCGTGAAGCACGTGAACGACAACAGTCGAGTGCCCGGCAGGCCGATCAGCGGCCAACGAACCAGATTAAGCCCGGAAATCTGATCTACCTGCGTGTGAAAGACGGCGACCGCGACTTCGGAGACGAACCGGACATCATCGTCACTAAGCTGGTTGCAGACAGCGGCGATCAGGTCCAGGTGAAACTGACGGAAACCGAGCCGCATTCCGGCGTTTTCGAAGGCACGGTGAAGTCCGGTGAACTCCCGGCCGGAGCATTGGCCAGCGACACGGCGATTGACCACAACCCTCTGATGGCGATCGACAAGAATCCGAATACCTACTGGCAAAGCGAGCCGGACGGAGCGACGCCGAAGACGCTGACCGTGGATATGAAGGACCTTCGCACGATTTCGCGAGCGAAGTTTTTCGTGCCGCAAACTGGTGAAAACAAGCCAGTGCGCGCCATCCTGAAAGCCAGTTACGATGGCGAATTCTGGTATCGCGTCGGCGCTCATCCTGCGATCCCGACGGCGACGCCGATTGCTGACAACTACGGCTCGATGCGGTATCGTATGTTTGGCGACAACGCCACCGGGTACACAACCTGGCAGCAGGTCCTGAATCTTGCAGGCGGACAGCCGGTCGAAGAGGGTGAAATTACTGACGGGCAGTTGAAATGGGACCGTCCTGCGGACGAAGAATGGCGGCAGAAATTCCTGTCGATAATCTGGTACGGAAAATTTGTCCAGCCTCGGCCGGGCGCTGTGCGTTTCGATGTCCAGGGTTTCTGCACGGCCCTGGCTCTCGATGGCACGCTGGAGATGGAAGTTCGACCGGGTAACCAGTCGGTCGATATCTGGCTGGACAAAGGTATTCACGATCTGACGATTTTCGCGGCCGCTCATCCCTCCACACCGCAACTGACGGCACTGCGGGTCAGAGCCGACCTGAATGAACAACGCATCGCGCTGAGCCCGTTTCTGAAGAGTGACTTTGATGTGACTGCAGCCG
>JBBJME010000027.1:0-41507 GCA_037719765.1 Planctomycetaceae bacterium | reverse complement strand
TTCCACTGTGGCCAGTAATTCAGCGGCTTCAGAGTCGCCGGCGGTGCGAAGGGAAACGACGGCGGTGCTGATTCGATTGCACACTGATTCGTGGCTGCGTTTCAGGACACTCATCACGGACTGCAATGACAGAAACTGCTGGTCCGTGTATTCGGTCGGAAATGAGCCGAAATCAATGTAGTGTTCTCGAGCATCCAGCAGGGCCGCTATGTCTGCCACATCCTGTCGCTGACGTGCTGCCAGGACAATGACCTGAGCTTCATCTGACGCTGCTTCAACAGCGACCCACGTCGAACATTCGGATACGTACTGCAGAAAGCTGCGGGCCATCTGAATCAGAACGCCGTTCAGAAGGATTTCATTATCCTGGCACGTCATGTCCAAACCTGCGTATGAATCAAGAAAAACCACTGCGGAAACTAAAACTTAGCCAGCGACTGAGCCGCAGCACCTGCGGTAGCACTCAGGAACTGCGGAAGAACACCAAGCAGAAACACAAACGCGGCCAGCGCCACTACGTAGATCGATTCCAGAGATCCCAAATGGACCGGCACCGGTCGGGCGTCAGCTGGTCGTACATCCATAAACATCGTCTTCAGCACGCGAATGTAATAGACCAGACTAAACACCGTGTTCAATGCTCCAAACGCGACCACGACGTACATGAACCAATGAATATCGCCAGCCTTGAAGGCGGATGCAAATATCATCAGTTTACCGATGAAACCACCAAACGGAGGCATCCCGACAAGGCTGAACATACAAATCAACATCACGATGCACAATGTAGGCGACTGGCTGACAAGTCCCTTGACGCTGTCCACTTCCTCACTGAGCGTGTGGTTGCGGGCAATTGCCACAACGGCAAACGCACCAAGGTTCATGAACAGGTACACGAACAGATAATAAAGCAGCCCTTCCACGGAACGATTGATGTCGATCTGCATTGCGGCGGCTTTGGAACTGTTCGACATCACCAGCATGGCGGAGACGGCCATCACCATGTATCCAGCGTGAGCGATCGTGGAGTAAGCGAGCAGCCGTTTCAAGTTTGTCTGGGTATAAGCAGCGAGGTTACCAAAGGTCGTCGTGACACAGGCGATGAAACCAATCCCCACACCGAAGGCTATCATCAGCGATTCTGTTCCCGGAGCTCCGGACAATGCGAGAGCAAAGCGAACAAGAAGTCCAAACGCCCCTGCCTTGGAGGCCACGGACAGGAACCCGGCCACTTCGGTGCCGCCATCGAATGCATCCGGGCACCAGAAATGAAACGGGACGAGTGATAACTTAAACGCCAATCCGACCATCACCAGCAAAATTCCCAGTGAGACAGCTCGCAATTCCGGATCACTCAGCCCACCGGATCCGCCAGCAGCCGCTTCTCCAAGACGTTCTGCCAGCAAGGACATGTCGACCGTCCCAAGCACCCCCGCAATCAGACTGATTCCATACAACATCACGCCGGCCGCACCGGCACCGTAAATCACAAACTTCAAGGCTGCTTCACTGCTGGGCTTGCGGCCTTTAAGGAAGCCGACCATCGCATAACTTGGTACGCTCGCCATTTCCACACCCACAAACAGCATCAGCAGACTGTTTGCACTCGCCATGATCATCAGGCCGATGGTCGCACCGAAAAGCAGCGTGTAGAAGTCCGGTCCGTCTTCGTTGTCCGGGATGCCGGTGAGTGACGTGAGCGCAATTGTCAGCAGCAGAAACAGCGACAGGAACGCGCGGAAGAAGACGGTGAACGCATCGTGGATCAGTAAGCCGGTAAAGATTTTCAGTGATACGATGGCATTCAAGTGCCGATCTGACAAACTGCAGCCACGTAAAGATCAAAGCCGCGAATGCTCCGAAAACCGCCGTCACCGAAGCTGGAACGAAGCGGTCAAGATTGACCAGCCGCATCATCAGCATCGCTACAATACTCAGGCACAACTCGACGCTGAAGCCTGGCAACGACAACGATGTTGTTTCAGTAATCAGTTTATCGAGCAGCTGAGGAAACAGCATTTTTGAAACTTACCGACAAGAGAACAGGGTACACACCATGAGGGGACCGGCGGATGACTAGCGTTGAGCCTGCATTTCATCCTGATTCAACTGAGTTGCCGACTGCTGGTAGCCAGCCTCTGCCGCTTTTGCCATACGGCTGATCGAAGGCGTCATCACGTTAAACATGATGGCTGGCACGACACCGAGGATAATCGCCAGTGTTAACAGAGTGCCCGCAATTGCAGTTTCACGCATATTCATCGGCGTCAGATCTTCAGGATGTGGTCCCTTGTATTCTGCGCCAAGATAGACACGCTGCATGGCCCACAAAATGTATCCCGCAGTCAGAATCACGCCGGAGGCCGCCACGATTGCCAGAGCCGGATTGTAACTCCATGTGCTGAGCACCACGAAGACTTCGCCGATAAATCCGCAAAGACCCGGCAGACCCAGACCAGCAAAGAACAGCCCGGCCGACAGACCACCGTACAGCGGCATCTTGCCCATCAAACCACCAAACCGGTTCAGATCACGATGGTGGACTCGATCGTAAATGACGCCCACCATAAAGAACATGCCAGCGGATGAAATCCCGTGAGCGATCATCTGGAACATGGCACCATTCAGGCCCATCTGCCAGTACTCAGAATTCATCGTCTCCCCGGTCGTTTCGTTGATCTTCCAGACAGCCAGACCCAACAGCACATAACCCATGTGACTTACGGAGCTATACGCGACGAGACGTTTGAAGTCCGTCTGAGCGAGAGCTGCGAACGCACCGTAGATGATGCTAACCACCCCGATCGCCACCATCGTATAAGCAAGGTATTGAGCCCCATAGGGACACAACGGGAAGGCGATCCGAATGATGCCGTAGCCACCCATTTTCAAAAGCACACCTGCCAGAATCATACTGATCGGCGTCGGGGCTTCCACGTGAGCGTCAGGCAACCATGTGTGAACCGGAAACGCCGGCAGTTTGATAGCGAAACCAATGAACAGCATGATGAACGCGGTGATCTGCATGGATGGACTCAGCAATGTACCAGTCGTCGCCGCTTCGGCCAGCCTGATCAGATTGAAGCCATCCGCCTGGACACCGCTCTTGAAGTAGAACATCAACATGGCGACAAGCATCAACACGCTTCCCGCCAGTGTGTACAGGAAGAATTTGATGGCAGCATATTCTTTGCGAGGCCCACCCCAGACGCCGATGAGGAAGTACATCGGGAGCAGCATGACTTCCCAGAACACGTAGAACAGGAAGAAGTCAAGCGCCAGAAACACGCCCATCATGCCCGTTTCCAGCAGCAGAAACAGAACCATGTAGCCCTTGATATGTTTCGTGATACTCCAGCTGGCACCCATCGACAGCATGCTGACCAGGCTCGTCAGCAACACCAGCGGCATACTGATGCCATCAACTCCCAGACGGTAGTAGACATTCCACGTTGGAATCCATGCCCTCACCACCTCCAACTGCATGCCCGGGGCGTCAGACTGGAATTCGCCTAACCACAGAACCAGCGTCAGGCCGAAGGTCACGGCCGTCGTCGCAAAGGCGAACAATCGCATCGCTTCCGCATTTTTACTGTCAAACAGCAGCGCCAGAATGAGCGCGCCGACAGAGGGGGCGAAAATGATGGCTGTCAATAAGAATTCAGGATTCATCGTCTAACCCGGAAAGGTCGTGTACAGAATTGCAAACAGAGCCACAACACCCACAACAATAAACATCACATATTGCCGCAGTCGTCCGGTCTGAATGACTCGCAGCGAACGCCCGACGGCAAATGTGGAATTTCCAAGCAGGTTAACGAACCCGTCAACGACAGCTTCGTCAAACATTTTGTCCCATTTGGACACAAAGATCATCACCTTTGCCGAAGCATGAATGATGCCGTCAAAGATCGTCTTATCAATCCACACACAGCATTTTCCGACAACGTGCGAGGGCTTCATAAACAGCGCATCGTACAGTTCATCAAAGTGCCATTTGTTCGCAAGGAAGCCATGCAGGCCGGACAGTTGACGTTTGATCTCCGCGACGTTCACCAGCGTGGTGCCGTACAAAAGCCATGCGATGAAAGTTCCCGAAGCCGCAGCAATCAACGCCAGCGTGCCCGCCGTGCCATGCACCGCATGAATCGCCTCATGCCCCGGCAGTGTGATTTCACCGGAACCTGCTGCCGCTGCCACTCCATGAGCCACATGGGCTGGCTGATCGCCAGTGATCAGGCGGTACAAAGGACCGTCTTCACCACCAATGGCACAGAATGCGGCGAAGAATGACAACGCCAGCAGCGGGCCCGTCATAATCCACGGTGATTCATGGCAGTGATCATAGATATGCTGATCGCGTGGTTTACCGGCAAACGTGTAGAACCACAGACGGAACATGTAGAACGCCGTAATTCCCGCAGTCACGAGGGGCATGATGAAGAGCAGAAAATGCGAGGGGTTGCCCTTCACGAAGGCCAGCGAGGTTGCCAACACGGCATCTTTGGAAAAGAAACCGGAAAACGCAAAAACCGAAGACAGGCTGATCAACCCCGGAATCGCCAGACCACTGATCGCAATCACTCCCACCAGCATTGTGAATGCGGTGATCGGCATCTTTCGCCAAAGCCCGCCCATCTTGGGCATTTCCTGTTCGTGATGGCAGCCGTAGATCACGCTGCCAGAACACAGAAACATCAATGACTTAAAGAATGCGTGAGTGATCAGGTGAAACAATCCGGCACCCCAACCGAACACACCCAGGCCGAGCATCATGTAGCCCAGTTGACTGATGGTTGAATAGGCGAGCACTTTCTTGATATCAGTCGCCACAATCGCGATCGTGGCGGCCATAAACAACGTGATACAGCCCACATAGGCAATCGTCAGTAAGACTTCCTGAACAAACATCGGATAGAATCGTCCGACCAGATACACGCCCGCCGCGACCATCGTCGCCGAATGCACGAGCGCACTCACCGGCGTCGGACCTTCCATCGCGTCCGGAAGCCATGTCCGGAGTGGAAACTGAGCGCTCTTACCCACGCAACCTGCGAAGACTCCCAGTCCGGCAACCACGAGCAGAGAATAAGGAATTGTTTTGTTGCCAGCGGGTTCAGCCGCCGCCGTCACCGCACCAATTTTGACATCCCCGGTTTCTGCATCGCGGAGCACATTGCCCGTCTCGTCGCGAGGCAGCATCTGGAACAAACCCGCCTGCACCACTTCGCCGTTGTGGTCAACGGTCTCGCCAAAGCGGAACGTTCCAAAGAACGTCCACAGCACCATCAGCCCGATCAAAAAGCCGAAGTCACCGACGCGATTCATGATGAACGCTTTATTTGCCGCATTACAGGCGGACTTGCGTTCGGTGTAGAAACCAATCAGCAGGTAGCTGCAGATGCCGACGAGTTCCCAGAACACGAAGACCTGGAAAATATTACCAGCGAGCACCAGTCCCAGCATTGAAAAGCAAAATAATGACAGGAACGCGAAGAACCGGTAATAGCGACCCGGTCGATGCACATGGTGGCCATTTGACAGATGCGCACTGTGATCAACGAGTTCGTCGGTTAACTCTTCTGACATGTATCCCATCGCAAACAGATGAATACACGTCGCGATGAAGGTCACCATCGTGAACATCACCAGCGTCAGACTGTCGATGTAGTAATCAAGCGAAATGTCCAGGCTGCCGAAACGGGCTAGATAGTATAGGGTCCCGGAGAACACTGTTTGCCCGCGCACGGCAGGAGGTACATGCGAATTATGGGAGTCAGGGGAATTATGAGAATCTGTGGCTGCGGCGGCATGAACAGGTTCAGCATGGCCGCCTTCGTCGTGAGCAGCATCAGGGTGCGATTCAACGTGATCAACAGCATGATCCAGGACGGTCCAGCCGTTTGAATTCCCCCAGATCACCAAAGCGCTGACGCTGCACAGAAAACCGACGCCGATACAGCCCACCGACATCCATGCGGCGACGCGGCTTTTCCGCGATCCCCAGAAGCCACCGAAGATCTCAACTGCAAATCCGGCAAGCGGAAGCAGCCATGCGATCATCAACAGGTTTCTTAGTGTTTCGCCAACCATGGGTATTCCAGAAAACCAGCGTGTGCTTAAATCCAACCAATCCAAAAAGCCAGCGTGCGTCAGCCCTTCAGCTTGTTCGCTCGATCAACGTCAATCGTCAAATAGTTGTTGTAGAAGTTCAGCGCGATCGCCAGAGCGATCGCAGCTTCCGCAGCCGCAAGCACGATCACGAACAGCGAAAACACCTGTCCATCCAGGCCCAGATCCGTGTACCGTGAGAATGCCACAAAGTTGACGTTGGCTCCATTCAGAACCAATTCCACCCCCATCAAAACTCCAATGCCATTGCGCTTCGTTGCCATGCAGACGACGCCGCAGACAAACAACACCGCACCGACAAACAGATAGGAATTCAGATCAGCCGTCATGGACGATCACACCTGTAAAAAAATCTTAAATATCAAATCTCAAATCTCAAATCAGCCGGAGCCAACGGCCCGTCGCTTTGCCCGCGCCAGATAGGCGGCACCAATCAACACGACCAGCAAATGCACAGACACAATTTCAAACGGCAGCAGGTACCCGGGAGTCAGAGTTTCCCCGTCGGCGGTAAGATCCTGATCCGGTCGGCTTCCCAGAAAGCTCAAACCGATCGGCCGCAACGTATTACCTGTCGCGACCACAGGATTGCCACTTTCGGTCACTGCCGTTGAAGGTTCCCGCCAATCGACGCCGTTCAAAGAAGCGTAGACCACGACCAGAAACAGCAGTCCCACACAACTCCCCATGACAATTTCGCCGGGCGACGTTGCGATTTTCAAATACGGACCGCTGGCGGTGAGCATGACACCAAAGACCAGCAGCACCAATGTGCCGCCCACATAAATCAACAACTGCGCCGCACCAACAAAGTCCGCGTTTGCCAAAAAGAACAATGCCGCTGTGCTTCCCAGAGAAATCACCAGCCAAAACGCCATCCGTACGACGGTCTGACTGAAGACGACAGCAATTGCGCCGAGACAGGTCGCCAGTGCAAATACGGTGAAGAGGAAGGATTCGCCGTTCACTGCACAACTCCTTCCGATTCAATGTTGTTCGCTGTCGGAACCGCCAGACTAATATCGATTCGCGGAACAGCGATCGCCGATACCTCCACAGTGCCTTCGCGAGTTTCCTGAAGTCCCTCAGCCGCTCGGTCGCCGATGGGTGCCGTCCAGGTGGTTCGCCCCATTCCCGTCACCAGCATCAACGGCCACAGCGTTGCACCCAGAAACAAGAAGCAACTGATCGGAACCAGATACTTCAGACAGGTGGTCATCACCTGGTCAATTCGCAGTCGCGGCAATGTCCATCGCAACCAGACCTGCACAAAAACCCCAAAACTGGCCTTGGCCGCAAACACACCGGCACCAATCACATTCGCCAGATAGCCAACAGCAGCGGAGCCCGCCGTGCCGTCGAGACTCGCATTGCGCGCCGCATACAAAGCATCATCAATGGGAGCCAACCCCGTGTTCCAGCCACCAATAAACAAGACCGAAGCGATGCCGCACACAGAAAACATGCTGGCATACTCCCCCATGAAGAAGAACGACCAGCGCATCCCGCTGTACTCTGTGTGGAAGCCACCGACGAGTTCGCTTTCGGCTTCTGCCAGGTCGAACGGAGCTCGCTTGCAACTCGCCGTCGCTACAACAAAGTAGACGAAGAACGCAATAAATGTGAACGGATCATGAAACATGAACCAATTCGTAAACCATCCACGCTGCATTCCGCCAACTTCGCCAAGATTCAGCGACCCTGCAGCAATGACTGGGACCAACGCGCAGATCGCCAGAGGAATTTCGTAACTGACCATCTGAGCCGCCTCGCGCATCCCGCCGAACAGCGACCATTTTGAACCGCTGGAATAGCCAGCCATGATGATCCCGAACACTTCCAGAGACAGAATGGCCAGAATAATGAACAAACCGCAGTCTGCCGCAACCGCCACCCAGCCATGACTAAAAGGCAACACCATGAACGCGGCAAAAGACGACACGCAGACAATATAAGGTGCCGACCGGAATAACATGGAATCTGCGGCGCTCGGGCACAGATCTTCTTTCTGCACCAGCTTGATTCCGTCAGCCAATGACTGCAGCCACCCAAAGAGACCACCGACGCGAGTCGGGCCAAGGCGGTCCTGAATTCGACCAGAAACTTTCCGCTCCAGCCAGATAAAGGCGAACGGAGAAACCGCAAAAACGTGAACCAGCAGTACCGCATGAATGACGGCGGCGATCACATATTGCCATCCGCCGAATCCCTGGAAAAACTCGGCGATGGATTGAGCGGCGAACATCATGGATCACACACCCGTAAACAGGTCCAACAGTCCTTGTCAGAATGTGCCAGGCACGAACAGCGCACCTGCCCTGACGGCAACTGTGAATAAAATCGTCACTGTGATTACAGTCATGCAATCAGCGTCGCGACGATCGCTCCCACGGAGGCGGCGAAACTATGACAAAACAGATTTCTCTCTGCAACCTACTGCAAACCGCTTTCGTATGGCCGGGGTTCGTTCCACCCAGTGAGACGAACCCGCCACGGCTTTCCCGTCGTTGGGAACAAGTCACACTCAATCGCGACCGGAACAGAACCTCACGTCGCCCGGCAACAAAATCATTACGCCATTTTCCCTACAACTATGACAACCGTGAAAAGCACAAAACATCAAAGCCGTGGCGGTTGAAAAGACGATGTAAAAAAGGGGTCAGGAACCAATAGTGCGGAGCACCCTCCGGGCCATTTGGCTATTGGTTCCTGACCCCTTTTTTAAGTACTGTAGTTTTTTCCGGCGATCTCTTGTAAGAATACCGTTGTCGAACGGTTTCCAGCTGTCGCCGTCATCGTTCAATCCCCCTCTGAACGGTGACGGCGATTTTTTTCAGACCGAATCTATGACGCGCCGCAAACGCCCCCCCGAAGGCCGTCCGTTTGCAGTCTCAACTTTCCGAGATCCTGCAAGCTGGCTGCCAGGTTTTATTACGTATCTCGATGCTGAATGCGGCATGGCGAAGAACACGTTATCTGCGTATGGTCGTGATCTTGAACGATTCTTCGCCTGGAATCGCGACACCGGCAAAGTCGGAATTCACGACATCGGCGTCCCGACGATCACGGCATTCCTCGACTACCTGCAGAACCTGGGACTGGCCGCCAGCAGTGTCGGACGCAATCTTGTCGCGGTGCGAATGTTCTTCCGCTTCCTGATGCTGGAAGGTGTCGTGGCGGAGAGCAAGGTTGACCTGGTGAGCTCTCCGAAACTCTGGGAACGCCTGCCTAAAGTGCTCAGCCCGGAAATGGTCGATGCATTGTTAATGGCACCGATCGGTACCGTTGATCGTTACTACCTTCGCGACCGCGCGCTGTTGGCCGTGATGTATGCAACCGGTTGCCGCGTGTCAGAAGTCGTCGGGCTGAAGCAGCAGGACGTGCAGCTGGACGAAAACTATTGCCGCTGTACAGGCAAAGGCAACAAGCAGCGCCTTGTCTCATTGAACCCGGTCGCGACCGATGCGATTCGAAAATACCTCGACCTGGAACGCCTGACCTGGTGACTGTGGCCGGATCGGACAGCGGGCATCTGTTTATGACACGAAGCGGGAGGATCATGAATCGTGAATCGGTCTGGGCGCTGGTGCAGCGGTACGCAGCCCGGATCGGATGCGCAAAGGAAGTCAGTCCTCATACGTTACGGCACAGTTTTGCCACACATTTACTTGCAGGCGGTGCGGATATCCGAGCACTCCAGGAAATGCTGGGGCACTCCAGTATCCGCACCACGCAGGTTTATACACACGTTGAACACAGCCGACTGAAGTCCGTCCACAAGCAATGCCACCCGCGAGGTTGAGGCTCGTGAACGGATCCTCGGCAGCCATCGGTGAACCGCGAGCCTACTTCGCGTCAACTCCTGAACGGAATCGGAATAGGCTGCCGAATGGTGTGGTAAAGTAAATGTCGCCTTTTTCGTCTTCACCGAAACTCATCACGGGCAGCTTGTCACCCGTCAGTGAGTAATTCGCCACGACTTTGCCCGCCGCTTCGTCGTATTCCAGCGCCCACAGCAGGCCAGAGACGTAATCAGCATAAATGTACTTGCCGACCAGTTCGGGCACCCGAGTTCCGCGGTAGACAGATCCGCCGGTAATCGACTTCCCGATGTCGTGATGGTATTCCAGGATCGGGTCAATCAGATCCGGACGGTCAGCATCGTTGCCGTCAGGTCGGAACCAGTGTTTCGCTTCACGGATGTTCCATCCATAGTTGCCGCCAGCTTTGATAATGTTGATTTCTTCCCACAGATTCTGACCCACGTCACCGGCCCACAGAGTTCCGGTCTTGTGATCAAATGCCATCCGCCAGACGTTGCGCAGTCCATAGGCGTAGATCTCTTCGCGAACGGGAATCATTTTACCGCGTGGACCAGCAGGAACGGTCTTGCCGACGAAAGGATTGTCTTTCGGGATGCTGTAGTTATTGCCGCCGGACTTGTGATCGATATCGATCCGCAGAATCGACCCCAGCAAAGTTGTCAGGTTCTGTCCATTTCCGTTCGGGTCATTGCCGCTTCCGCCGTCACCGAGAGCGATGTAGAGGAAGCCATCGCCGCCGAACAGAATTGTACCTCCGTTGTGATTCCAAAACGGCTGTGGCACGCGAAGGATCACTTCTTCCGATGCCGGATCTGCGACGTTGGGATTCTCCTTTGACACGCGAAACCGGGAAATCTTCGACAAAAGATCCGCTTCCGTGGATGTGTAATAGACAAAGAATTCGCCGTTCTGTTTGAACTTTGGATGAAAGGCAAAGCCCAGTAGACCTTCCTCGTTCTTATCATCCGCGTAAACACAACGCTCTTCGATGTCCAGAAACACGGTCGCTTCTTCGGCTTCCTGATCGTTCTTGAAAACCTTAATGATCCCTTCCTGTTCCGCGACAAACACACGATCGCTGCCGTCACCAGCATGAGTCACCACGATGGGGCGCTTGAATTCCAGATTGGGAAACGCGCGTTCGGTACTCACCGCCAGAGGCGTATCCGCAACCGGTTCACCGGCGATCACAGCCGGGCCTTGCAAACAGGTCGCCTGTAACAGAATTCCGAAAATCAACTTCGCCAGAACTCGCCTCACAGCGTTCTCCTCTTTAGGTTTCGTTTCGATCAAAAACAGTGCTGCCATATTGTAGACATGTGCAGCACGGGAGGAAGTCAACGCGAATCATCCACGGAAAAGTCAAACACCACCGCCCGATGATCTGATCCATTCGCTGCCAGGATGGACCTCCGATCACAGCGCAGACCCTGGCTGTGCAGGCCATGGTCCAGGAGCAGACCGAATGGAAATGCAGGCCAGCGATACCATGTCGGCTGCAGGCCTCGCCCCGCTGCGGCGTTTTGAAGTCCGGTTGAAGCCAGAAAGTCTTCGAACATCGGCGACCATGGTGTCAGGTTCAGGTCGCCCACCAAAATCTGCGAACAGGAAGGCTCGACTTGCTGCTGCTTTCGAATTCGCTGAGAGAGCAACGCCAGATGCTGATTGCGATGACCGAAGTTTCTGGCTCCAACAGGGGGCAGCGGATGTGTGGCAATGACATGGATCGTGCCTGAGGGCAGCTGAATATCCGCCTCGATCGATGGCAGGATCGGTACGTTCAGATGAAACACACGCGCGTGCGACAATGGATAACGAGACCACAGGCCGATGCCGAAATTGCCATGGTCCTGTGATTCTGAAACGGAATACGTGTATGTTGAGGAAAACTCCCGCTGCAACGAATCTTTCAGCGTTGAGCTCAGTTCCAGAATCGCAATGACGTCCGGATCCGCAGCTCGGATCTGCGCGATGATCTGATCGTGACGCTGATTACGTGTAAGCACATTCGCCAGAAAAACACGGAGTCGCTGTTCACCTTCAGCGCCAGCGGCTGAATCGACTGTCGAACCGGACTGATCCGCTTCAATGTCGCCAGTTTGAAACGCCGAATGCAGCGCCGTGGCCTGCCATAGTGTCAAGGCTGTGATTATCAACATCATTCTCCAGCGCCGCGTGATCAACAACAATAAGGTTGCCCCCGACATTCCAATAATCAACTGCACTCGAAGATTGGCGATCAAATCTCCGACCCACCAGTGCCGTGCAAAAAGCGGTAGGAACGAAAACGCAGCTACAAATCCTGGCAACCAATCAACTCGCCAATCGACTCGCCGCCGCCGGTCGCCGGTTGGTTTTGCTGCAAGATGAGACACTTTCTTTTCCCTGATCGCAATTCATCTGCTGCACATCGGCTCGAGCCATGCCACTGCGATGAACCTGCAGGAAATATAAACAAATGCAAGCAGAATAGACAGGCCGTTGACCCCTTCGAGCAGCGAGCAGCGATTCAGTTCTTTTAACTGTGCAGGTCGCAGGGGAGCTGCAGACATTGATGCGGTGATTTGTACAACAATCCTGTGGGTACCTGATAATCTCACGAAGAAACGTCGAATACAGCAAATACGTAGTGTGCAAAATAATCTGTCATATTCTTTCATTTTTATGACTGAAACTGTTGTGATATCATTCATATCATGTCATATTTCGTAACAAAATACGTTTCGCAGTGGCGGAAATTCAATGATTGCGGATGAACGCCGTGCAAAAATACTGAGAATTGCTGAGGAATCTGGGTTTGTTTCGCTTCAGAGACTTGTGACTGAAGTTGAAGCAAGCGAGTCAACGATTCGACGGGATTTGGAATTTCTGGATGCACTAGGCCAGATTCAGCGGACACGCGGTGGTGCGTCGTTTCTTGGAGATTCACTTTCTGACTTTGATGCTCGGAAAAGCCGTGCCTCTCTTGAAAAACAACTAATTGCCCGTCGTACGGCGGAACTGATTTCTTCTGGAGAAACAGTGCTGCTGGATGGTGGGACAACGACACTGGAAGTTGCACGTTATTTAACCGGCAAGTCGCTGCAGATCCTGACGAATTCTTTGCCCATCGCATCGTTATTAATGAATCGTCCTGAAGTCGAACTGATTTTCATAGGCGGTTATGTCTATCCCAAGACCGGCGTGGCTTTGGGAGAGCAGGCGGTGGAGGCTTTGAGGAAAATGCACGCTGGTCGGTTGGTAATGAGTACGGGCGGGATAACGGCGGAAGGTCTTTTCAATAGTAACGCCCTGTTGGTCGATACAGAACGTCAGATGATCCGTGCTGCAGATCGAGTGACCCTGGTCGCGGACAGCAGCAAATTCGGGCAGCGAGCATTGTCAATGCTGTGTCCACTGACGGATGTGCATGAAATGTCACGGACGATGGAGTGTCCGATGAATGGCGGGCTGTGATGGAATCCGCCGATGTTCGCATGGAGGTTGTTGAAACGGTGGCGCACGCAGCTCGCGTGCGATGAAGTTGGAGCGACGTGTGGCGACAGCAACATTGAATCCTGCAGACGTCGAACGAGTCGTTCGTGATGTGCTCAATCGTCACCTTGGATCACAATCCGGTGGCACAGGTCCTCAAAGCTCAGGTGTTGAGATTCCCGTGCTGCGTTCCGCGCCGGCACCAGCATCGGCCGCGCAGAATCCGGCTGCAACCGGGGGTAAGCGGAATCCGCTGGTCGTCAACATTTCAGCCCGTCATGTGCATCTGACCCAGGAACACGTTGAAATCCTGTTTGGAGCGGGTGCCACGCTCACGCCGGAAAAAGATCTGTATCAGGACGGCTACTATGCCGCAAAAGAAACAGTCGCTGTTGTGGGCCCGCGTCGCCGGATGCTGCCGAACGTTCGGGTCCTCGGTCCTTGCCGAGAAGATTCACAGGTCGAACTGGCGTTTACCGACGGCATTTCCCTGGGGATCGACCTGCCGGTCCGCATCAGTGGCAACGTGAAGGAAACTCCGGGCTGCGTGCTGATGGGACCTCATGGCGTCGTCGACCTGAAGCAGGGTGTGATTCGGGCCATGCGGCACGTTCACATGGGGCCGGATGACCTGGCTTACTACGGCGTGGCGAACGGCGATCTCGTCCATCTGCGAATTGAATCACCCGGATGCACAACAGTTCTTGAAGACCTCGCGGTACGGGCCGCCAAGGGCATTAAGCTGGAAGTTCATCTGGACACCGACGAAGGCAACGCCTGCAACCTGGAAAACGCCACGAAAGTGGAATTGGTGAAGCCGGAACCGTGTCAGTGTAAGCATTGAGAGTTTCCAGTCTTCAGTTTTCAGTGTTCAGCAATCGCAAGCAACACTCTGAAAACTGACGACTGAAAACTGACGACTGAAAACTGCGTCACTCGGAGAGTGACGTTTCTTTGTTGCCGATCGCGTTTCAGGATGGAAGCGTGCAAAGGCTGGAGTAAATTTGAAATGGCAAAATCTATGGAAGCATTGGGAATGATCGAAACGAAAGGCTTCGTGTGCATGCTTGAAGCCATCGATGCAATGCTGAAAGCTGCGAATGTGCAGTTAGTCGCATGGGATAAAATCGGCAGCGGATTTGTCACAGCTTTCGTCTCCGGTGATGTTGGTGCCGTGAAAGCAGCGGTTGAAGCTGGTGCCGCTGCCGCATCAAAGCTCGGGCAGGTGGTCAGCGTGGAAGTGATTCCTCGGCCGCACGAAGAACTGTCAGCGTTCCTGCCAAAGCCAAAGACGGCTGCTCCTGCAAAGAATTAGACGAGATCCTCTTAATTTGTTGAGATTTGAAATTTGAAATTTCTGAAATTTCGAATCCCATGAACCCGATTCAACTTGAACTTTTTTCGGAACAACGACCAATGAACGATGCGATTGGAATGATTGAAACCAAGGGTCTGGTTGCCGCTGTTCAGGCATCAGACGCCATGCTGAAAGCTGCCAATGTCACACTTGTAAGGCAGCTCAACATCGGTGCCGCATATATTACGACCATCATCAAGGGCGACGTTGGATCCGTCCGCGCTGCTGTCGATGCCGGGGCCGCTGCGGCTTCACAGTCCGGAGAACTGGTCTGTGCGCACCTGATTCCGAGACCAGAAGCGTCTCTGCTGGAATCTGTGCTGTAGGAATTGGGATTTCAAATTTGAGATTTGAGATTTGAAAGTCAGTCTGGTGGGCCGGCGTTTCGCTTGTCCCACCCTACGGTAGTACGACGAAAGTCACATGAAAGTTCTTGTCGCCAATCTGGGATCTACCAGCTTCAAGTACCGACTGTTTGATCTGTCGAACGAAACCCAGCTTGCCAAAGGCGGGATCGATCGGATCGGACAGCCGGGTGCAATGAGCAGTTGTTCGGTGCAGATCGGAAGCTACAAAGCAGAGACGCAGGAGTCCGTGCCGAGTCACGCGGCCGCTGTGGGAATCTGCCTTGAGCAACTGACGAATACTGTACATGGCTGTCTGAAGTCGGTGGACGAAGTCGGGGGCATTGGATTCAAAGCGGTCTTTGCAGGCAATCTCAGCGGTGTTCGGATCGTCGATGAGACGTTGCTGCAGAAAATGGAAACTCTGTCGGATATTGCTCCAGCTCACAACCCGCCGTACGTGCGGGCCATGCGACAGTTGCAGCAGGCGTTCCCGCAGATTCCATTAGTCGCCGCTCTGGAAACAGGCTTTCACGAAACGATTCCGTTCGAACATCGAGCCTACGCGGTTCCGTACGAGTGGTATACGGACTTTGAGATTCGTCGCTGGGGATTTCACGGGGCAAGCCATCGCTTTATTGCTGGCCGCATTACGCAGATACTGGCCGAAAAGGGGTCAGACCCTCTGAAGCCAAAGGGTCAGACCCCTTTTCAGCCGAATGACCTCAAGGTCATCAGCTGTCATCTGGGTGGAAGTGCGTCGATCTGCGCAATTCGAAACGGCGAAAGTTTTGCGACATCAATGGGCATGAGTCCTCAGGGAGGTCTGCCGAACAACAATCGCGTGGGTGACTTTGATGCCTATGCGATACCGGTGATCATGAAAAGAACGGGCCTGACATTTGAGCAGGTGCTGACCGAGATGTCTTCTAAGGGCGGTCTGCTGGGTATCAGCGGACTCAGCGGTGACTGCCGCGACCTGGAAGAGGCTGCGGCAAAGGGACACGATCGGGCCGAGAAAGCTCTGAAGCTGTTTGAGGCATCGATTCGATCTTATGTCGGATCGTACATGGCTTTGCTTGGCGGAGCAGATGTGATCGTATTCACGGGCGGAATTGGTGAGAACAGCGAACGTATTCGTACCAGCGTCTGCCGCGATATGAAATGGGCAGGTGTGGAATTGTGTGAGACGAAGAACTCAGGAATGAAGGGTGAAGCCTGCCTGAACAAGGACACAAGTCGCGTCCAGATCTGGACGGTGCCGACGAACGAAGAACTCGTGGTGGCACGACAGACAGCGGAAACGCTTCGCTGAGTTTTCAGTCGTCAGTTTTCGGTTTTCAGTAGAGGAGATTTTGGAGTTTGAGTTGTCAGCGTTCCCGAAGACTGCATTCCTGCGATTCACTGAACACTGAACACTGAACACTGAAAACTCCCGAAGGGTTCCCATGTTCCTGGCACGTATCACCGGCAGCCTTGTAGCGTCTCACAAAGTGGAGTCGCTCATTGGACAGAAGCTGTTGCTTGTCGAACCGCTGCGAGTCGATGAAAAGGATCAAAGAAGCCTGAAACCAACCGGTCGGTCATTTGTCGTGGTCGATACCGTCGGAGCGGGTGAAGGCGAAGTGGTGCTTTGTGTTCAGGGATCTAGTGCTCGGTTCACGCCGGGGACGAAGGAACTTCCGATCGATGCCGCGATCATTGGAATTGTGGATACGGTACAAGTGAAGTCGAAAACGATTTTCAAGGCGGGAGAATAGTGGATCACAACCCGTACGCGGTTGGTCAGGAGATCAATCCCTCCACGACGGGCCTGCCGGGGGCGAAGTTTGAGGCTTCGGTTCGCACGATGCAGATTATTGCTGCGGCGTTGATGATGGGCGTTTTGATGTTTCTGGGTGTGGTGCTGGTCGTCACGCAGGGCAACATTGGTGGAATGAAGAATGCCGCGATCCTCACGATGGTGGGCGCAGGATTCGGATTCGTGATGATCGTAACTCACTTTACAATTCCGGGAGTCATCACCAGGGCTCAGTTGAGAACAGCGGCTGCCGCTGGATTGCTGGATAGCTGGGTTCAGGAAAAGTTGAGGGAATTGCAGTTGATGTAGGTCCTGCCTGCCGGGCAGGACTTCGCGACTTGTCGCGACAACGACCACAAAAGATAGAATGAATATCGAGCCGGCGACGCAGAGCGAATGTTCGCCCAATGCGGTTCGCCTTCAGCGAAAGTCCTTTCCGGCAGAAAGGACCTACAAAACTACCAATATCTCCACTGACGGATCGGGGAGGCCACAGACTGCGACATGGACATGTCGCGAGACAGAGAGATTTAAAACGTGCAGGCAACAGCAAACGAACAAACGATCCGGAGTATTGTGCAGGAAGTCCTGACTCAGTTGACGACCCGCAACGGCGCGGCAGCGAAAGTCAATGGCTCAACAGGTCCGGATACTCGATGGGGCGTGTTCAATACCGTCGATGAGGCCGTTGAGGCCGCTCAGAAGGGTTTTGAAAAACTCAGCCGCGCGTCCCTGGATGATCGTAAAACAGCGATCAACGTAGTGAAGCAGATTTGCGATGAGCAGGCGGATGAACTCGGTCGGCTTGAGTTCGAAGAAACGAAGATCGGTCGGCTTGAGCACAAGATTGCCAAACTTAAGGCCATCAAGGGTGTGCCAGGTGTGGAGTTCCTCAAGACCGAAGCGATCAGTGGTTCACATGGCCTGATGATTACCGAGTACGCTCCGTTTGGTGTCGTCGGAGCAATCACGCCGGTGACGCATTCACTGCCCACTCTCGCGGGCAACTTTGTTAACATGGTTGCTGCCGGAAACACGATCGTCTGCAACCCGCATCCCAGCGGAGCGAAGATTGCCGGCGAAGGTGTGCGACGTTTCAACAAAGCCATTTTCGCGGCGACCGGCCTCGAAAACCTCGTCAATATTATCGGAACACCAACGATTGAATCGGCTCAGGCCGTGTTTGATCATCGCGGCGTTAAATTACTGGTTGTGACCGGCGGGCCAGCGGTGGCTCGGGCAGCTTTGCAGAGCCCTAAGCGCGCTATCGTGGCGGGCCCTGGAAATCCGCCCGTGGTCGTCGATGCCACGGCTGATCTCGACAATGCAGCCAAGTCCATTGTGGCCGGTGCTGCATTCGACAACAGTCTGCTGTGCATCAGCGAGAAAGAAGTCTTCGCAGTCAAAGAAATCTTCGACCAACTGATGACGGCAGTTTCGAATCACGGCGGCTATCGACTGAACGCCGCTCAGGTGGCAGCGTTCACAGCCAAGGCGTTTGGTCCACCGAAAGAGCCGGGTGGGCATCATGTGCTGAACCGGGATTATATCGGCAAGGATGCGGCGTGGCTGGCAGCGCAGATTGGTCTGAACGTTCCGTCGAGCACATTGATTCTCTACGGTGAAACGGACGAATTCAATCCGTTTGTTACTGAAGAACAGATGATGCCGTTCATCCCGTTCGTACGAACCAACTGCAGCGATCATGCCATTGCTCTGGCAAAGAAATACGAACACGGCTTCGGCCACACGGCGATCATCCATTCTCGCGACGTCCATACAATCACAAAGATGGGCCGCGTGATGAATACAACCTTGTTCGTGAAGAACGGTCCCTGCATGGCGGGGCTCGGTCTTGGCGGCGAAGGCTATCTCTCGTTCAGCATTGCAACCCCCACCGGCGAAGGCGTGACGAGCCCTATGACGTTCACTCGCCAGCGGCGATGTGTGATGGTGGATGACTTGAGAATTATCTAGTTTTCAGTGTTCAGTATTCAGTTGTCAGTGGAGCACAACTGAATGACACATTCTGATCACTGAATACTTCGAACTGAAAACTGAAAACTCCCGTATGCAAACCGCAAGAGTCATCGGCCATGCGACAGCGACGCTGAAGCATCCATCGCTAAACGGGTGGAAGCTCATCGTACTGCAGCCTCTGGACATCAACAATGAACCGGATGAATTCCCTCAGTTGGCCATCGACCCGCTGGGGGCTCGTCAGGGAGATCATGTCTTCTTTACAAGTGATACGAAATACATTCAGAAATTGACCGGCCGCAAGGATTCACCGCTTCGGTTTTCGGTGCAGGGAATTCTGGATGAACAACCAGACTTTAAAAAAGGGGTCAGGAACCAATAGCCAAATGGCCCAGAGGGTGCTCCGCACTATTGGTTCCTGACCGATTTTTTAAAGCCAGTGTTCAGCAACACTCAGGAACTGACGACGGAAAACTGAAAACTAAACTATGACCATCAGCGCACAATTCATTGATGAGATCGTCCGGAACGTCATGCGGGAAATGCAAACCCGCGTGCCGACGGTCGATGCTGCCGCGCCGGTGCTGATGAAGCAGACTGTGGAAGTCAAAGCTGACACGCTGCAGATCGCAGGCCGGGTGATCAGTGAGAATGTCCTGATCGCCGCCAAAGCTGCAGGGCGAGCAATCTCGCTGCAATCCGGAGCTGTGATCACTCCGTCGGGACGAGAGTATATTCGTAAGAATAACGTGCGGATGACAAGTCTGGTCGGTGGAAAGAACACACCTTCCGCCGCAGGAACCTTCATCGCTGTCGGACCGAACACGGGAATACATGCAGCGGGTGCGGCTGCAGGATGGAAGACAATCGCAGCGGTCACGGAATTCGATGCAGCCAGTGTCGCCGCAGAAAACACCGGCGTCGGGATTGTTACGTGTTGTGGAGGTGAGCCGTCGATCGTGGCATGTCTGCTGAATCGAAATTCCGCCGTGCGAGCAGCCGTGATCACCCGCGTGACGAATTTGGCAACCCTGATCACGGTGATGAGTCCTCAGGTTGTGTGCCTGGATTCCTCCGGATGGTCTTTCGGTGACATTTTGCGATTGTTGCGATCGCTCGCGGCACCGTCCAGGACACCGGGTGTGTGGAAAGAGATTTCCGCAGGGAGCACACGATGAGAATCATGGAATGTATAGGATCTGTCACATTGTCTCATTGGAATCCCTCTCTCACCGGCGCGAGCTGGAAGCTGGCGGTTCCCTTAATGCATGCCGGTTTGAATGGAGACGAATCAGGGCGGACCGAGCCGGTGATTGTTTACGATGATATGGGAGCGGGAATCGGCAGTCTGATGGCGGTGACTGAAAGTGCCGATGCATCGACCCCGTTTTATCCGAACTCAAAACCAATCGATGCGTACTGTGCCGCGTTACTCGACGCAGTAAGCGTCGTGTAACCGCGGCAAGTTTTCAGTTTTCAGTTTTCAGTGTTCAGAAAACACAGGAACTGCGACTCACTGAAAACTATAAACTGAACACTGAAAACTTTTTTTACAAAGCAAAAATCATGGCAAACAAATGGAACAGCGGCATTAACGATCGAGCACTCAAGGAAGAGATCTGCGAGATCGGTCGGCGCGTTTACAATAAGGGTTTCGCAGCCGCCAACGATGGCAATATCAGCATTCGAGTCGGCGAGAACGAAGTGCTGTGTACGCCAACCATGATCTGCAAAGGCTTTATGAAGCCCGATGACATTTGTGCAGTCGACATGGAAGGCAAACAGATCGCCGGTGTTCGTAAACGCACGAGTGAAGTTCTGCTGCATCTGGCGATCATGAAAAATCGTCCTGACGTGAAGGCTGTGGTTCACTGCCATCCGCCTCATGCCACGGCATTTGCAGTCGCCGGCGAGCCGATTCCTCAATGCATCCTGCCGGAAGTGGAAGTCTTCATGGGCGAAGTGCCCATCGCACCGTATGAAACGCCGGGTGACCAGCGATTTGCGCAGACCGTGGTGCCGTTCCTGAAAGCCACGAACACGATCATCCTGAAGAATCACGGAACGGTTTCATTCGGCAAAGATCTGGTGGATGCGTACTGGAAGACTGAAATCCTGGACGCTTACTGCCGCATTCTACTGTTGGCTAAACAGATCGGACAGCCGCAATACCTGAACGAACAGAAGAGCCGCGAACTGCTCGACCTGAAGAAGAAGTGGGGCTTTGACGATCCTCGCTTCCACAACGAAGACTGTGACCTCTGCGGCAACAGCGCCTTCCGCGAAGGCTACAAGGAAAACATCCCGGTTCAGCGAGCATTCGACAAGGCTCCTGATTACCCTGGCATCCTGCAAAAACCATGTGGCGAACCTTGCGACACAAAGCCAGCGACTGTCAACGAAGACCTGGTGAAGCTGATTACGAGTCAGGTTCTGGCGGCGCTTGGAAAGGCGTGAAGTAGGTCCTTTCTGCCGGAAAGGACTTTCGCCGCAAGGCGAACCGCTACGGGGCGAATATCCGCTCCACGTCGCCACGTTGCCCTGCATTCGACCTCGCTCAGTCGCTGGTCACGGCGGGGCCGCGAAGTCCTGCCCGGCTGGCAGGACCTACTGAAAACGGATGCCTGGCAAGCAGGACTTACGTGATCGGTCACACGACTCTACTGCCAATCGAGGCCCGAAGTGTTTACAATTCCGTCTCTATGTCTGACGGAGGTCAAAATGGCAATTCATGACTGGACAAAAATCTTCGCAGGCGCGTTTCACGACTTTCGATTGGGCTGGATTGTCGATTTATCAAATGCTCTAAACTCTACCCTTCGAGCCGACTTTTACTGTCTGATAGAAGCACCCGCGACTTATGACGAGAATGACGAAACAATCAGGTCGTTGCCAGAGTCTGCAGTGTATGCAGAAAAGGCGGATCATCTCGCAATACGATCTGTACACGGCGACTCACTTGTGGCCGTGATTGAAATGACGTCACCAGGCCATGCTGAATTTACAGATCAAAAACGTCAATTGATGAATCGCATCGAAGACTGGATTCGTCAGCAGGCAAAACTCGTTATCGTTGACCTTTTCGAAGCATTGGCGAGTGAAACAATTGATGAGCTCTGTCAAAATGGATGCGTGATCAAACTCGAGCCTGGTAACTTCGTTGATGATCCAACAATTTCAGTCGATAATAGTTACTCGATTCGGGTGCCGTTGAATACAACTTACGAAGCGACGTGGAATAGATACGCCGCACCGTTGAAAGAGCTCATTGAATCTCAATCGGCGTGACGCTGCCGAATTCCCCTTCTGAAAACTGAACACTGAAAACTTGGGGCAAATATGAAAGTCAGCATTATCGGCGGTGGTGGATTGGTGGGTTCTTGTGCCGGGTTTGCACTGCAGGCCGGGAAGATCGTCAGCGAGATTGCACTTGTAGATGTCAATCAGGAATTGTGTGAAGGTCAGGCACTGGACCTGCTGCACGGTTCGTCACTGATGGCACCTCAGCGGATCACGTTCGGCGGGACAGAATCCTGCAAAGACAGCGATGTGATCGTGATCACAGCGGGACTGCGACGCAAGCCGGACGAAAGTCGACTTGACCTGATCAATCGGAACGTCACTTTGTTCCGGGGAATTCTGACTGACCTCAAGAAGCATGGCTACAAGAAAGACGCGATTGTCTTTGTCGTTTCGAACCCTGTGGATGTGCTCACATATCTGGCTGTGAAAGAACTTGGTCTGCCTGCGACTCAGGTGATCGGGCTCGGCACGGTTCTGGATACCACGCGCCTCCGCAGTCTGCTCGCGCAGCGATTGAACGTCCCGCCGACTCAGGTGAACGTCACGATCTTCGGTGAGCACGGTGACAGCATGGTGCCGATCTGGTCGATGGCTCAGGTCGCCAATCTGCCGCTCGACAAATACCCCGGCGTCACGGCCAGTCTGATCGCAGAAATTGAAACCAAGACGCGCGGCAGTGGAGCAGAAGTGATCAAAAAGAAGGGCGGAGCGGGATTCGCGGTTGGCGTTTCGATTGCCGATGTCGTCCACAGCATCGCTCTGGATGATCAACGCATTCATCCCGTGAGTTCTCTGATGAACGGCGCCTACGGAATCCGCGACGTCTGCCTGTCAATTCCGACCGTCATCGGCCGCAGTGGCGTGAAGAGCCACATCGAAGTCGAACTGTGGTCCAAAGAAAAGACGGCCCTCGTGCAAAGCAGCAACGTACTGAAAGAAACAATCAGCAAAGTGCTGAAGGGATAATGGCGAGCGGTGTGGCGTCAGCCCGCCGGTACAATTGCAATTCCTCTGTGTCCAACGCGATTCGTGATGAATCGCAACGTACCGGCAAGCTGACGCATGCCGCTCGCCGATTTTACGGCACCTGTGGCGGTTCCGCATTGAGCAGATTAGACAGCGCCTCAGTCAGTTTCGGGAAGCTGAACTGAAATCCTTCTTCTTTCAGTCGCTTCGAAATCACATATCGGCCGTAAAGCGCGAGTTCAGGATCTGTGCGCATCAGAATTGGTGCGCCAATTCGGACCATCCACGTGAATGCAGGTAACCCGATCGGCATTCTGACAGCACGTCGCAGCGTTCGCATGAACTCTTGCTGGCTAACGGGGTTCGGTGATGACGCAACATAAGCCCCGATCATCCTGTCATCGGTCAAAGCACGCTCAAACAGGCGATTCATGTCTGTCTCATGGATCCAGCTCATGCCTTGTTTGCCTGAGCCCACTGTGCCCCCCAGTCCCAGCTTGACCAAAGTCAAAAGCCGGGACAGCGCACCACCGCCGGATCCGCAGTTCCGGCCGATCACAAAGCTGGTTCGCAGAATCACGCCCCGCTGTGAGGGTAAAACGCTCGACCGGAAGGCATCTTCCCACGCTCGCCCTACGTCAGGAGCCAAACCGTAGCCAAACGACGAATCTTCGCTGCAGTCTACGGCAGGCGGATCACCATAAATGTGAGCCGTACTCATTTGAACCCAGACGGGAGGCGGCGAATCGATGGATCGCATTGCTGCACCAAGCACGTTGACTGATTCCACCCTGGAGCGAAGAATCTCATCTCGATGATCTGGAGTCTTAATGCAATCAACACTGCGCCCCACAAGATTCACGACGCCTGCAGCACCATTCAACGCACGTCGCCAGTCGCCGACAGATCTGGCGTCCCATACAACATGCTGAGACAAACCACAATTCTTTGGCCTGTTTCGCGACAGGACAATAACAGAACGGCCAGCCTTCGTGAGATGTCGTGCAAGCGAACTACCGAGAAATCCGCTGCCACCAGCGATCACGACTGGAGGATTCGACGAAACAGCCACTGCGCACCCCATCAAACGAACGTTTCAAACAGCCCGTTGACAACGACCGCGTTGGGGACGCAGACTTAACTGCCAGCAGACATTTTCTGCCGCTTCTGCTCACTTACGCCTGCTTGAGCAACCAATCCACGATCCCAGAGTTGTCCTGGAGCCACCGGGAACTCTGCACTTCCACCGCTCGCAGCGTAAGCGGAATTCATCAAGCCGACGGAATTGGCTGTCTCACCTGCAACTGCGATTTTCGTTGGCGAGCACAGAGCCAGTATGGCTGGAACATCTCCATATTTCACCGCCCCTGGCAATAAGTTGACGTCACGAATTTCTGTGATGGATTCGAACCGCAAACCTGCCGTATCAACAGCGATCGAACTGACGGCATTGCCAGCCAGCGCACATGCGGTGGCCGCGATGACGCCAGCTCCGTTCACGCCCACGACGTGGAGTTTTAACGGGGCTTGTTCGTGGTACTTAGAATTCGAGAGGCATGTCAGCACATCGTGAACTCGCTGAGCGTACAGCGGATGATTGTAGCCCAGCGTGAATCCCGCGAATTCTCTCGGGTTCTTGACCACGGGCATCTGAGACACCGGTTCATGATCATCGGTGAAGTCGCCGGTCAGATACAGGTCCGGACTGGCGACGGCGAAACCTGCTTTGACCAGTCTGGAAATCTGCTTGTTGGGCTGCCCATCAGCCGCGAAGAGCTGATTCTTGCCTTCCAGATCGAGCCACAATACGACTTGCTTATTCCAGTTCTGCGGCAACAGAAACACGGTTGGCAGCTCTTCGCCGTATGATTTCAGAGTCAAGACGCCTTTGTACTCAACGAATCCGCTTCGAGGAATTTCGTTTGATTTCTCGAAGTGCGTTGATCCGGCAGGCGGAAGTGAACGGCCAATCATGACCTCCAGCGCGCCACCGATCACGCGACGGAATTCTTTCAGACTGGCAGTATCATGTGGTGCCAGCGCCGCGATCAGTTTCTGCTGCGCTGCATCCAGTGAATGTAAAAGAGCGACTTCTGTCGCTTCCGTTTTCACAGGGGCCGGATGTTCCGCATCAAACACTGTTGCTTCTGCAACAGTCAATGGCACGTAGTCACGCTCCACGATTTCTTCGAAGCCCAGATTCAATGTGCGATTGAAGAAGTCGTACATCATCATGCGGCTGTGCTGATTGTAGTTGTGCGGATACTTGAAATACTTTGCATGGACGTTGTCGGGAACGCCGAGCATCGCATAATGTTTCTGGAGTTCAGGCAGGCCCTTGGTTTCTATTTCAACCGTCCAGTCATCCGCTCCGCTCATGGCAATCGGTCGCGGAGCAATCAGAGCCGCGATTTCAATGTTGCCTGTGTTGACACGCAGGTACGAAGCGTTTTCACATGTGCACCCTCCCTGCATCGCGGTTGAGACCATCACGGCCGGAAAGGCTGCAGTGACGCGTTCGTCCAGTGCCGCAAGTATGAATGTCTGCGTGCCGCCACCGCTGGCTCCCGTGACACCGATACGAGTCAGATCACAGTCAGGTCGCGACGTAAGCCAGTCCACAGTGCGGATCGAATTCCACGTCTGCAGACCCAATGCATTCCAGGATCTGAGTTCCGATTGCGCGCTGAACAGGCCCCACGTTTCGGGTGAACTCAATTCGGGCCGTTGTTTGGCAAATCCATGTGCCAGCGGTTGAGTAAACGAACTGCCGTCCGCGTAGCCAAGCATGTCGTACAGGAACACCATACACCCCATGCGTGCCAGTTGAACGCAGCGGGCCTGCAACGGATGTCGTCCGCCGACCTCAAATTTTTCACCATCTGACGCAATTTCATTCTTAATGGAATCGCCATGATCATGAAATCGGCCGTTGGCCCAATGACCATGAGGACACAGAATTGTCGGCAGTTTTCCGGTCGCATTCTTCGGGAGGTACAGACTTCCGGTGACCAGCAAGCCAGGGCTGCTTTCAAAGTAAACGCGATCGACGGTGTAGTCATCCCGTTCGACGCGACCATGCACGGTGGCTTCAATCGGCGGTCGTTCGGGCATCGGCCACAGACCACATGCGACTTTCAGTTGCCGCAGCAGAAATTCTTTGCGGACGTTCCATGCTTCCACCGTTGTCGAGGGCGTGAACGGAAAATACCCGTCAGATCCTTGAGGCACCAATGCGTGCGTCTCCAGAACCAGCGTCAAAGAATTTGCACTGATCGCGCGGCAAACAGCATTTCCGATGGGAGCAGACTGGCGACGGCAGCCGATGAAGCCAGTTGCAGGATGGAGCGACGGCTGACGGAACGATCGGACATGATGAGTACCTTTTATAGGGCGGGCGATAAATGTGAAGGTGACGGAGGAGTAATATGAGACGATGTTGAGCGGCATTCGTCAATTGAACGGGGAGCCTGAAGCGAAAATTCAGTCATGGTGAGATGACGCTCAGCCAAGCACATCTGTCAGGACGCGCCCTTCATCGGTCGGACCGATGAGGCGGTTGTCGAGTCCCTGATAGAGGTAGCTGAAACGGTGCGGATCCAGCCCCATCACATGCTGAATGGTGGCCTGGATGTTGCGGACCGTAACGGGATTTTCGACCGGATAGTAACCGAATTCATCCGTCTTTCCGTACGCCAGACCGCCCTTGATCCCGCCACCCGCCATCCACATTGTGAAAGCATACGGATGATGATCGCGACCGATGTAACCTTTTTTCAGTTCGCTGCGTACATTGTTCTGCATCATTGGCGTGCGGCCGAATTCTCCGCCCCAGACGATCAGGGTCTCTTCGAGCAGACCGCGCTGATCGAGGTCTTTGATCAGCCCTGCGATGGCCTTGTCAGACTGCTGGCACTTGATCGGCAATGTTTCATCAATGCTTTCACCCAGTGATGATCCGTGATGATCCCAGCCCCAGTCGTACAATTGCACAAATCGCACGCCCGATTCGATCAGGCGGCGCGCCAGCAGACAGTTGTTTGGAAATGTCGGGTCATCGCCCTTGTAGAGGACTCGCGGATCATCTGCACTTTCGACCGGTGAGACATATCCCGGCTGTGCCCCGTACATGTCGAGGATATGTTGAGGTTCCTTGGAGATGTCCATCACTTCGGGAACGGACATTTGCATGCGATACGCCAGTTCGTATTGTGATATTCGAGTCTGCGTTTCGGCATCACCGCTGCGTTCGAATTCGGCGGCATTCATTTCTGCCAGTGTGTCCAGCATGCGGCGGCGCAGATTGCGATCCATTCCCTCCGGGTCGGTAAGATACAATACAGGATCGCCGGTCGTACGGCATTGCACGCCCTGATAAACCGAAGGGAGAAAGCCGGAACCCCACAGGGACTTACCAGCGTCCGGCGTTTTTCCTCCCGACAACAGCACCACAAAGCCGGGCAGATTCTCATTGACGCTGCCAAGCCCGTAATTGATCCATGATCCGAGCGACGGATTGCCCAGCCGCGGGGTTCCCGTGTGAACAAACAGTTGCGAAGGAGCGTGATTGAACTGATCCGTCTGCACGGTCCGCATCACACAGGCTTTGTCCGAGACTGATGCGAAGTATGGCAACAGTTCGCTGATCCATTGACCACTCTCGCCGTACTGACGAAACGAAAACTGGCCCGCAAGAATTTTGGGCACGCCCTTAATGAATGCAAATCGTTTGCCTTCCAGAAACGACGCAGGACAATCCTGCATGTGCAGTTTGTCAAGATCCGGCTTGTGTTCGAATAACTCCAGCTGCGAAGGTGATCCCGCCATGTGCAGATAGATGACTCGTTTGGCAGTCGGCGCAAGCATCGGTGGCTTTGGACCGGTCGTGGAGGAATTCTTCAGCGTTGTCGTTGCATGGCTGTCTTTCGTCAACAGCGACTGCAAGGCCATTGAGCCAATACCAAGTCCCGCAGTCTGCAGGAGATGACGGCGAGTTTGAGTGCAGAGTCTGGCGATATCCGGAGTCATGGTCGTATGTTTCGTATGCGGACGGTGCCCGAAGGCAGAAATCAACCATGCCACTATAACAAAAAAGCCCGGCTCTTTGCAAAAAGGCCGGGCTCCTGATTTGAAATGTGGAATCGTGCAGTCTTGCTCAATCCCAGTTCAATGAACCAGCACTCTGGTATTCGTTGACTCGGGTTTCAAAGAAATTCTTTTCTTTTGACAGGTCAATCGTTTCGCTCATCCATGGAAACGGATTTGGAGAACCATACTGCGTCGGCAGGCCAATGCGTTCCAGGCGGCGGTCGGCGATGTGCTGAACATAGTCACGGAACGATTCAGCGTTCAGCCCCAGCACACCGCGTGGCAGGCAGCCTTCCGCGTAGTCAATTTCCAGTTCAACCGCCGTACGAATGCGTTCAATCATCTCTGCCTGAAACTGCGAAGTCCACAAGCCGGGATTTTCGGACTTGATTCCGTTGATCAGATCGACGCCAAAATTCATGTGGACAGTTTCGTCCCGCAAAATGTACTGGAACTGTTCTCCGATCCCCTTCATCAGATTGCGGCGGTGGAATGAAAGCACCATCACAAAGCCGCTGTAAAAGAAAATCCCTTCCATGATGACATAGAAGCCGATCAGGTTCTTGAGGAACATCTGCTGACCTTCAAGCGTGTCAGTTGAGAATCCCTCGGACATGACCTCCGCCGTCAGTTCCATTTCAAAAGCATCCTTCTTCGCAATGGCCGGAATTTCCCGGTACATGTTGAAGATTTCGCCTTCGTTCAGACCCAGACTTTCGACGACATACAGAAAGGTGTGTGAATGCACGGCTTCTTCGAACGCCTGACGCAGCAGGTACTGACGGCACTCCGCGTTCGTCACATGCTTGAAGATCGCAAGCACCAGATTATTGCCCACGAGAGATTCCGCTGTGGAGAAGAACCCCAGGTTGCGCTTAATCACCAGTCGTTCATCGTCCGTCAAACGATCAGACCGCCAGACTTCAACGTCCTGATTCATCGGCACTTCCGTCGGCATCCAGTGATTGGAACAACCGCTGTTGTAGTGCTCCCACGCCCAGTGATACTTGATCGGCATCAACTGGTTCACATCCACCTGAGCATTGTTGATCAGTCGTTTCGCAGTCGCTTTGACGCGACCCTCGGTTCCGATGAGCAATTTCTGATCGTCAATTACAGTCGTCGTCATAAAGACCTCATTCCATGAGAGTAAGGAAAAACATAAAAGGGTGGTTCAGATTTGAGATCAGAAATTTCAGATTTGAAATCTCAAATATTAAATCGACTTACGGGCACTCGATGCCACGCATTGTAAAGATAACCTTTCGGGTTCCACGGCACCGTCTCGGCATCGTATTTCCCAAAGAATCTGTGGCACGCACGCAGATGTCTGTTTCAGCATTTGCAATCGTCAGAGTCGAAGACCACAGTTGCCAGCAGAAGTCTCCAACCTCTTCCCAGCGTGGCGGCTGCCCACGTTGTTCCATTGTCCGTTGAGATTTCAACACGACTGATGGAGCACCCTTTGCGACCTGTTGGCAGTGCGTAGCCCTGCAGACGTATTCTGCCTTCCGCTTCTCCGCAGAACATAACGCGGCGTTCACAGGATATCTGTAAATCGGAGCAGTTTCATCGATTTCGACGGGAGTTCCGGAATACACCATCTTGTAGACATCGGCAATGAAGTGATTTGGAGATGGCTTATCGCTGACGACAATTTTCCGCAACCACTTGACGCTGCGAGCTCCGATGTACCC
Source organism: Planctomycetaceae bacterium (assembly GCA_037719765.1). GTDB lineage: Bacteria > Planctomycetota > Planctomycetia > Planctomycetales > Planctomycetaceae > SXXK01. The sequence goes on along the minus strand of JBBJME010000027.1, from coordinate 11,541 downwards.
GGGCACAATGGTTCGAATCGGGAAGCCATGGTCCGGCAGCAATGGCTCACCGTTCATGTGAGTTGCCAGGAGAACTCCCGGCATCGGACACTCTTCTTCCAGAAGTTTGGTCAGTGGCACCGAGCCGCCAAACGGAAAGGTCGCTTTCCCGTCCACAATTTCGTCCGCACCTTCAAACCAGACGTGCTTCGCTTCGGTTTTGATCCCAGCCGCCTTCAGCACATCCAACAGCCGAACTCCCGACCAGACGGCATTGCCGATCGGGCCTTCCTGCCAGGCAACTCCTTTGATTTCCTTGACCTTATTGAATTCATACCGCCGAATCCCCGCACAACTGACCGTGCAGGTACAGGATGACTTCGGAAATTTTTCAATCAGTTCCTGAATCGAAAACACAAGGGGGTTTTCGACCATCCCTTCGACGGACACTTTGAACTCGTCGGCCACGATCGCCGGATTCGCACCATGGCTCCGGATGTAGAACTGCGGTGTCGGCGTGATCCAGTTTTCGACCAGTTTTTCGAGTTTCGGCTCCCCGTTGCGAGGAGCCTTTGAGCGGTAGATCAGATCCATTTTCGCTGGATCGATCGAAGGTTCCTCCTGCATCATCGCCGACACAGTTCGCGAAGCCACCGACCAGGATATCGAAGCCATCGCCGCACCTGCAAATGCAGACGAAACAAATTGTCGTCGATTCAGTGGATTCATGGTTGGGACCTTTCGGTTAGAATTCAGGCGAGCGGCAGGGCGGTGCTTTGAGGTTACTGAAAATCATACGGATGCCTGACGCCCAGCCGCTCGCCTGAAATGCCAACACCAGGACTCGCCGCAATGCCCATTGGACATTGCGGCCTGGTCATTGGTCATTCATTTACTGACAGGCTTCGCAATCCGGGTCCGTGATACTGCAGGCATTGTACTGAGAAACCTCAGTCACCGGCACGACATGCGGAGCCGGGATATCGCTGCGTCCCTGCTCAGGTGAACGATCAGAATCCATGCGCGCAACCTGAATGTCACTGGAAGCACTGCGACTCTTGACCCATCGAGGCTGAAGACCAAACTTGTTGATGTCCACCGTCGATTTCTCAATCTGAGTCGCCGCCAGCGTGCGCAGATAATAGGTGGTTTTCAGACCTTTTCGCCAGGCCAGCATGTACATGTCATGCAGCTTGCGGCCGCTTGGTTCGCACATGTAAAGATTGAGCGACTGGCCCATGTCGATCCATTTCTGGCGACGAGCCGCACATTCAATCAGCCACTTTGGTTCGACTTCGAACGCCGTCAGGAATCGAGCCTTGATATCAGCGGGAATCCGCGGAACCTGCGACAGCGTTCCGTCGTAGTACTTCAATGCCTCAAGCATATCGGCATCCCACAGGCCGCGTTGTTTCAGCTCTGTCACCAGCGATGTGTTCAGATGAGTGAACTCACCCGACAGATTGCTCTTCACAAACAGATGCTTGTACATCGGTTCGATCGACTGTGACACACCAATGATGGTGGATATCGTCGCAGTCGGAGCGATCGCCATGCAGTTGCTGTTACGCACACCGTGCTTTGCCACGGATTCGCGAACAACCGACCAGTTCATACGAGCCGTTCGATCGACGTCGATCCGACAGCCGCGTTCCTGCTCCAGCAGATCCATCGTATCGATCGGCAACATGCCGCGATCCCACTTGGAACCCTTGTACGTGCTGTAGACGCCACGTTCTGCCGCCAACTCAGACGACGCCAGAATCGCAAAGTAGGAAATGGCTTCCATGCTGTAGTCGGCAAATTCCACCGCTGCCACGCTGGCATAGCTGATGTTCATGGCCGCCAGCGCGTCCTGGAATCCCATCAGACCCAGCCCCACCGGACGATGCCGCTGGTTTGATGTCTTCGCTTCATCCGTCGGGTAGAAGTTGATATCGACCACGTTGTCCAGCATCCGCATTCCGGTGCGGACCGTTTCTTCCAGCATCGGCAGATCAAGCTGACCGTCTGTGATATGAGCCAGCATATTGACTGAGCCCAGATTGCAGACAGCCGTTTCGGTCGCTGATGTATTCAACAAAATCTCAGTGCAGAGATTGCTGCTGTGTACAACGCCGACATGATCCTGAGGTGATCGGATGTTCGACGGGTCTTTCCATGTGATCCATGGATGACCGGTTTCGAACAATCGAGTCAGCATTTTGCGCCAGAGTTCGATCGCCGGCAGTTTCTTTGACATCCGGATTTCGCCGGCCTCTGCCATTCGCTCGTACTCGATGTAACGGTCTTCAAATTTCCTGCCGACCAGATCATGCAGATCGGGAACTTCATCCGGGCTGAACAGCGTCCATTCGCGTTCTTCCTGAACTCGCTTCATGAACAAGTCCGGAATCCAGTTCGCCGTGTGCATATCGTGAGTGCGGCGACGATCGTCACCCGTGTTCTTGCGGAGGTCAAGGAATTCCTCAACGTCCATATGCCACGTTTCAAGATACGAACACACCGCCCCCTTCCGCTTGCCACCCTGATTCACGGCAACCGCCGTGTCATTCACCACCTTTAAGAACGGAATCACGCCCTGACTGCGACCATTCGTGCCCTTGATGTGGGAATTCGTCGCGCGAATACTGGTCCAGTCGTTGCCAAGTCCGCCAGCCCACTTACTGAGCTTCGCGTTGTCGGAAACGCACTTAAAGATGTGCTCCAGGTCGTCCTTGACAGTCGAAAGGTAGCACGAACTCAATTGCGGATGATTGGTTGCGGAATTAAACAGGGTCGGGGTAGCAGATGTGAACCGCATCGTCGACAGCATGTTGTAGAATTCAATCGCCCGCGTTTCCGGCTGATCTTCTTTCATGGCGAGGCCCATGGCGACGCGCATCCAGAAGTACTGCGGCGTCTCGATGCGGCGGCCCTCAATATGCAGCAGATAACGGTCATAAACCGCCTGCAGACCGGGGTATTTGAACAAGCCGTCGCGTTCCGGATGCAAGGCCGCTGCAATACGTGTCAAATCCAGATTTCGCAAATCCGGTGTCAGGCGATCTTCGTTGATGCCGTCGATCACGTAATGCTCAAACTGATTCCGGTAAAGCTTGGCGTATTCCGCAGGATTGACAGGCGAACTGCCCAGCGCTTCGTTACTGATCACCATCCGCAGCAGCCGCGCTGCGACGGTGTCGAATGCCGGATCGCATTCGATGCGGCATCGAGCCGCCAAAATCATGGCTCGATAGATCTCGCCGACAGAAATGCCGTCGAAGACGGATTTCATGACTTCTTCAAGTAACGCGTTCGGGTCACATTCGGGCAAGCCCTGACAAGAAGCCTCAATACGCCGGCGAATCCTCGCGCTGTCGAACGGCACGCGAACGCCGTCTTCCAGTTTGACGAACATCCGCGGCAATGCTGCCACTTCGGAACCTTCCAGGGCTTCCGGCTGCAGCAGAGAACGAATTTTTGCATGTTCGGCGCGATAGACGATATAGCGTCGCGCCACTCGGTAGTGACCTCGCTTCATCATCTGCATTTCAACCAGATCCTGAATATGTTCAACACCGACTCCACGATCTGACGCGGCATCATTCGCGGCTTCAGAAACGACCTGCTCAGTGATGGAAGCAACTTCCTGCTCAGTATCCTCATCCAGCGGCTGGTTTTTCGCCAGATTCTGCTCTGCGCGAAACGCATTGCTGATCGCCCTCGCGATCAAACTTGGATCGAACGGCACTGTTCGGCCGTCCCGTTTACGAATTATCCACTCCGATACTGCTCGAATCATTCGACGCTACTCCCCTTCTTTCTTCTTCCCGGTGAAAACTGCGCTTCTTACGCAAAGACTCCATCTCAATGAAGACTCGACACGAACTCGACTTTTACGGCAACAACATTTTCAGTGACTTTCTGAGCTGAGCGATGAAACTCGATCTCACAAAGACACGCTACCAGGTCGCAGCTCGATTCAGGCAGAATCAAGCCACGAATTCATGAACCATCCGTCGTGCGCGCAGCGACTAACACCAACAGTTGACCAGGGCTCCTCAATCCGGCAAATGTGATTGAGGCGATTGGCAGGCAATGAGAAGAGCAGCCAGAGACGCGAGCGACGAAATTGTCATGAGATCGACCTCCTGTCGAGAGGGGCATCCATACCAGGACGGGACGAAGAATAAGCTGCGGCCACGTCGTGTCAACAAACCCGCTTCAAGGTCACTCAAACCTTGCTGTGACAACGGTTTGCGGTGGTGTCCACCAGATTGCGACCTCGACGCTGATTCGTCAGCAACCGCAATATAGTGGGCTTCCGCAATCTGTCAACACAAAATGTTGTATGTCTGCAACATCGTCACAGAAGCCGATTTTCATTCAGGTTTTTCGAAAAAATAACCAAACTCACTCCTGACAGGGATCCCGCATCGCGCCAGATTTTGAAAATCGTCGAGGAAGAAACCGGAGGACCAATGCTCCGCAGGCGCGACAGGATATCTGTTCCGCAGCGATGAAGCGGAATCCTCGAATGCAACTGGGCGAGCAAAGGTTTGGCATTCGTTACAATCAGCCACTTCTCGCTGGTCGGCCAGACCTGACTATTCGCTCCACTCCTGCGGTCAAATCTGCCATTGAATTCAAGTGGCTTCGGTTTCTCGTTTTCTCTGAACCGATAAGTCTAAAGGTCAGGCGTAGAATCGCCTGCGCGTCAATGTCCTCCGATGCCGGTCTCACGACTGCCGGAGTTTGAATCAGGAGTCCGCTGCCATGCGCACGAAGTTCTTTTTTTCGGCAGTACTTATCCTGGCGGCCTCCTCGTCAACGTGCCAGGCTCAGACGCACGGCTGGCACGCAGCGTTCGAACAAGCTCGCACGGCAGCCGAGTCTGGTGCGCGGCCGGTGTTGATTCACTTTCATGCATGGTACTGCGGTCCTTGCCAGAGAATGGATCGTGAAGTGTTCGCAGATCCTCAGATTCAACAGGCTCTGGCAGATGGAATGGCGTCAGTGAAGGTCGATGTCACGCATGAGCCGGAGCTGGCGTCTCGCTGCGGAGCGACATCAGTACCGCGCGACGTGGTGATGTTCCCGGACGGGACGACTGAAACACTCAACGTTGGCTACATGCAGAAGGTACAGTACCTGAATCTGCTGCGAGATATCTCCCAACGCGGCAAGTCAATGTCCGTGCCAAAGCCAGCAGATCCCGGACCTCAAAGTGCAATCGCATCAAAAGATTCACAGGAGCCCGCTGTCCCCGTAACAGACAGCGTTGCGAACAATCCAGCTCCAACTGTCGTTTCAGAGGCATCTGAACCATCGACGGATCCAATACTCATCGGGCTGGAAGGCTTTTGCCCAGTGCTGTTGCATGACAAACGCGAATGGACGGCAGGGAACGAAAAAATCACGACAGACTATCGCGGGGTGCGATATGTGTTTTCGTCGGAGGCAAATCGCGACGTGTTCCTGAAGAATCCATCGCTTTACGCACCGCAGGATCTGGGCTGCGATGCAGTCATTTTGACCGAGACCCAGCGAGCTGTGACGGGAAGTATCCGTTTTGGAGCCTTCTTTGACCAGCGACTGTACCTTTTCCAGTCGCCGGAAAACCGAACCGAATTCAAAGAGAACCCCCTGAAATTCGCAAGAATTCGCAGTGCCCTGCGAATCGATCAGGTTGAGGGAAACAAGTTTCAATAAAATGTTCATTTTTGTACGGCAGAGTACAATTGACATGGACTCCAAATCAATTAATACTAATCTACAGCGGGACTGCGTCCAGCGCTGGTATGTGTTTCCTAACGTGGGAACAAAGATTGTGTGAAGCATCTCCTCTGATGCGATGGTATTTGGCGTGTCGAATTTAGATACGTTTGTTTTCGATGCTCAGTGGAACTGCCTGATGAGCTTCCATTTGCTGTCTGAGCTTTCCGGATTGATGCCTGCCAACGAATCGAAGGGCATCTCAAAAAGTTAGTTCCCGGAAAGTTTCGGCAATTGAAGGCTTTTTCGCTCCTCGACACTGTTCGAGTCGTGACCACTTTCCTGAATTCCTGGTATGCATTCAGGAGCGTTCAGGCATTTGCGTCTGGTTCAAAAGTGAACCACATGGGAATGTATGAGGGGCTTCACTGAAATGGTTGTTGGAAGTCCGGGCAGGACAACTCTTATTTGACTGCCATGGATTTGTTCCGCACTATCAGCAATTGCGGTCGTTGTCTCTATTTGCGTCCTGTGTTCGGACGCTCATCTCATTTTTTGTGTGACATTTCCGATCCCTTTTGCAGCAGGCATAGTGCATTCTGCAGGACTCTTCAGGTTGGCGATTGATTGCGATTGTGCGCCATTTTGAGTCTGAATTCTTTCGGAAAAGTCCTTTGACCGAGGTCTGTGACGAGCGTTCGTCCTCTGCCTCCCCACCTTAACAAGGCTCAGTCAGGTTTCCATTTATGCCGACAAGCAGTTCCGATTCTGAAGGAACCGGCCAGCGGACGCCGCGTCGTCGCTCTACACCTCGCAGCGCGACCAGTCCCCCTGCCACACGATCCCGCCGCAAGGCAGCCGATGATAATGTTGAGATACCCGCACCTGTCAGCGATGACGACTTCGGGTCCGGCGTTTCTGAAGAGAAAGCAGCTCGCGAAGTCAAGCCGGCTCGACGTACACGCAGCACAAGCAATGTGGACAGCCCACCTGCGGCAGAGGAAGTCCCTGCTCGACGCGAAAGAAAACCTCGCCGCGAAGTGCCAGAGCAACCTGTTGCTGCTGACGCTGAAAAACCGGAGACAACTCGACCGGAGACAACTCGACCGGAGACAACGAAACCGAACAACGAGCAGAACAACGAAACCGGAGACAACGAAACCGGCGACAACGAACCGAGACAACGAAACCGGAGACAACGAAACCGGAGACAACGCTCGACCGCATCCGCGTGGAACGAACATCCAACCGTCTGGAACGTCAGATCGCCGACGTCGAATCACCGACAGGAATGCGATATTTTAGTACCGACGAGCTGGACTTTGGCGATGACGACGCCGAATCTTCGTCTTCCCGTAGTCGACGCCGCTATGCATCCGATGAAGCCGAAAGTCGCGATTCCCGCGACGACATCGATCGCGGCGGCGTCTGACGACGGTGGATTCAACGATGGTCCGGCGATGGACCTCGCCGGGCGAATCAGGTGGCGATGCTGACGGGGATCGGAGACAAAACGTCGACGTCGTCGTCGACGTCGTCCGAAGGAACAGGCCCTGCCGAGCCTCGGCGGAACAAATCGACCTGGCGATGGCTTTCGCGGCGGAGACGACAATCGCAATTTCGATGCGAATCGCGGTCCAGACGACAATTGCGGCTGAAGATGACCTCGGTGGCGATTTCGATCGCGGCAGCGATTTTAATCGTGGTCGTGATGAAAATCGTGGCAGCGAGGCCAATCGCAATGAAGCGAGAAACGATGCCGCGACGATGCGCGCCCGGTCGGGACTTCGGCCGAAATGATGGCGGTCGAATAGACCGTGGTCGCGGAGATTCAGCACGCCCGCAGGGTTCGAATCGTCATCAGTCCGGTCGTCAGGACGGCGGTCGAGGGCGTCGCCCCGGTGGAAGTGGCGGAAGCAGCGGTGGAAGTGGCGGAAGCAGCGGTGGCGGCAATCGCGGGCGCGCTGAGGGCCCTCAGCCGCGTGGTGGTGCTTCAAGTCGCGACAGCGGCGGACGTGGTGGCCGGGATCGAGGCATGCCGCCGCAGCAGCCGACAGGTTCAGCCATCGGTCGAGATTGTCGAAGGCACCTTCGAAGGTGTGCTGGAACTGCATAACCGCGGCTACGGATTCCTGCGCGATCCGAAGAAGAATTATGCGGCCGAAGATTCAAATCCGTTTGTGTCCAGTTCCCTTGTTGAAAAGTACAAGCTCCGCGAGGGTGTGCTGGTCCGCGGTGATGTCGGAAATGGAACGCGGAATCAGGGACCTCGACTGCGCGAAGTGGAACTGATCGACGGTTATACGCCGGAAGCGTATGCGGACATCAAAGTCTTTGACACGCTGACGGCCATCAATCCGTTCGAACAGATTCGTCTCGAAGTGGGACCGAAGCCATTGACGATGCGGGTGATGGACCTGCTGTGTCCGATCGGCAAAGGTCAGCGAGCCCTATTGGTCGCTCCGCCACGCACCGGCAAAACAATGCTGCTGCAGGACATCGCAAATTCCGTCAGTATTAATCATCCGGAAATCTACCTGATGGTCTTACTGATCGATGAGCGTCCTGAAGAAGTGACTGAAATGCGGCGCATGGTGAAGGGCGAAGTGATATCGTCTTCGCTGGACAGTGATGTCGAAAGTCATGTCCGCATCAGCCAGTTGATTATTGAGCGTGCCAAGCGTCTGGCTGAAGAGGGCAAAGACGTCTTTATCCTGCTGGACAGCATCACACGCATGGCGAGAGCGTTCAATAAATGGAGCAACACGGGTCGCACGGCCACCGGCGGTCTGGATATCCGGGCTCTGGATATCCCGAAAAAGCTGTTCGGCCAGGCGCGTCGCTTCGATGAAGGTGGTTCGCTCACTGTCTGCGGAACGGCATTGATCGATACGGGCAGCCGTATGGATGAAGCCATCTTTCAGGAGTTCAAGGGCACAGGCAACATGGAAATGGTGCTCAGCCGTGAACTTGCCGACCGTCGCATTTGGCCTTCGATTGATATTTCAAAGTCCGGAACCCGACGTGAAGAAAAGATCCTCGACCCGGATCTGCTCGAAGGAATTATCATGCTGCGTCGCAGTCTGGTGAGCATGAGTCCCGTGGAGGCCATGGAACAGCTCACCAAGACGATGGAGAAATTCCCGACGAACACGGAATTCCTGAAACGTATCCGAGCTGTGCTGTAGAGCTTGCTGAGGAACTCATCGCTATACCTCACGCGGTCGCAAGTGATATTAACCCGAAGCGTGAGCGAGGGCTTCAAAACTTAATCCCTCGCTGACACGTCGGGTTACGGGCTCTTGCTCACAAAAGTCTCATTTTCGGCCGCGCAGAGTATAATTTTCATTGAGACTCGCAATGGGGGTGCCTGTCAACCCTCTGTCACCAGATGACTGTGGCACAATGCCACGGTCCGATCATATCGTCGTCCGCCCGGAGAGTTTTGGTTCATGTCGTCGAAGAAACATGTTGTCCCTCCCGGTTCGACCATCGGAATGCTGGGTGGCGGCCAGTTGGGACGTATGTTTGCGATTGCGGCAAGACAATGCGGATATGGCGTTCAGATCTTTGGTGATCCGCAGGATTCACCAGCGGGGCAGGTCAGCGACCGGTCATGGCCGTCGTCGTTTACAGATCATGACGCGTTGCGACAATTTGCGCAGCATGTCGATGTCGTGACATACGAGCAGGAAAACATTCCTGTTGCGACGGTAGAAACTCTCCTGCAGCATGTTCCCGTGTTTCCCGGCCCGGAACTTCTTCGTGCTTCACAACATCGACTCCTGGAGAAAACATCACTCCGCAGGATTGGCATCCCAACGGCGGATTTTCTGAAAATCACTTCGGCACCTGAACTGCGAAAGGGGATCGCTGAATTTGGCGGTGACGCGATCCTGAAGACGGTGACGCTCGGATATGACGGCAAAGGCCAGGCTCGTGTCCGGAATGACAGTGATTGCGACGCAGTCTGGAAGACTTTCAGCGTGTCGGAAGCGATCCTTGAAACGGTCGTCCCGTTTGCGCATGAACTCTCCATCGTGGCGTCCCGGTTTGCGGACGGAACCTGCAGCTTTTTTGCTCCCGTGCTGAATCACCATGAGAATCATATTCTGGACGTTTCGATCAGCCCCTCACCATTGATCTCTGATCGTCAGACGCTTGAGGCTCAGCAGATCGCACGCGCCATACTGGAACACTTCAACGTCATTGGCGTCCTGTGTGTAGAATTCTTCGCCACAATTGACGGGCAATTGCTCGTCAATGAAATCGCGCCGCGTCCGCACAACAGCGGGCACCTGACGATCAATGCCTCCCGCAGCAGCCAGTTCGAACAGCAACTGCGAGCTGTCTGCGGACTGGCGACAGGAGATGTCTGCAGACGCCGGCAGTGATGCTGAATCTGCTCGGCGATCATTTGCAGAATCAGTCAGCCTCAACGTGGCAAAAAGTGTTTCGTCATCCGGAAGTTCATGTGCATCTGTACGGAAAATCAGAAATCCGCCTCGGTCGAAAGCTGGGGCATCTCACGGTCATCGGCGATGATGTCGTGGCCGCCGAACGACTCGGTCGACAAGTTCGTGGAAGTCTGATGGGAGCAACGTAGGATGGACACTTCTGCCCGCCACATCGCCTCAAACATGTCACTTTCTCGCTACCACAAACAGATGCTGTTCACCGGTGTTGGCCGAGATGGTCAGCAACGGCTTGCTGACAGTCATGTGCTGCTGGTCGGCTGTGGCGCTTTGGGCTGCGTGCTGGCTGACACGCTGGTGCGCGCGGGAGTGGGGCGGGTGCGGATCGTCGATCGCGACTTTGTGGAACTCAGCAATCTGCAGCGCCAGATTCTGTTCGATGAACAGGATGTTGCTGATCATCTTCCCAAAGTGATTGCTGCTGAACGACGTCTGCGACGAGTGAACTCGCAGATCATCATCGATCCAATCGTCGCCGACGTGGACTGGACGAACATCGGAGAGTTCGCGGATGGAGTGTCGTTGATTCTGGACGGTACTGACAATTTCGAAATCCGGTACCTGATCAATGATGTTTCACTGCAAACCGGCATTCCGTGGATCTTCACCGGATGCACGGGCAGCGTTGGTCAGGTGATGCCCGTGTTTCCGCACGATTCTGCCTGCCTGCGATGTCTGATGCCAGGTCCACCCCCCCCGGGATCCACAGAAACGTGCGATACCGCCGGAGTACTCGGCCCTGCAGTGTATGTCGTGGCCTCAATCCAGGCAGCGTTGGCGCTGAAAATTCTCACTGGCCACGCGCATGAGGTGGAACGAAAGCTCACCATGATTGACGTCTGGACGGGTTCGTTTCGTCAGGTCGATGTCAGCCAACTGCGCGCGACGTCACAGTGCCCGGCCTGTTTCGAGGGCGAACGGTTGTGGCTGCACGGAACTCAAAAATCCTCATCGACCATTCTGTGCGGTCGAAACGCCGTGCAGGTCACGCCCCCGGAAAAACTGGCGCTCTCGCTGGCAGACATCGCGAATCGTCTGCAGGCGTCCGGAGACGTTGTCTCCAATCCGTTTCTTGTGCGGGTCACCATCTCCGAATCCTGCGGTGAACATCCCATTGAAATGACCATTTTTCCCGATGGTCGAGCTATCATTCGCGGGACAGAAGACCCGGCATTGGCCAGAACACTTTATTCGCGTTACATCGGCACGTGAAATACGGTGCGTAGAGAAAGGTGTCTGGAACTCTCCGGCATCAGGTTTTTGCGGTGTATTCTGATGCTTCCAAAGTTCCAGACACCTTTTTCAACACACGTCCATGTTTCAGCAACTCCGACATTTTCTGGAACTCATCCGCTTCAGCCACACTGTCTTCGCATTGCCATTTGCAGTG
>JBBJME010000437.1:0-3894 GCA_037719765.1 Planctomycetaceae bacterium | reverse complement strand
CGAAACTCCGAACGTCTGGACCTGGCAAAGTCCCGTTTGGCTGTTCGTAAGAGGGCTGCAGGCGATATGGACGAGATAACAATCAGCGACCACATCTACTCATTCGCCTGGCATTTTCCTCTGGATATCAAGCGGAGGCGAAAGAAGCATCAGAGCGATCGAGCCGTATAGTAGCAACCATAGAGAGGTTGTGAGGATTCAGTTGCACTCCTTTGTCGGCGCGCAGGAAATCAGTTCGAGCCGGTGGTGGATCAGAACGTGTGATCGCCGGATTTTCACAGAGAGCCGTTGATTCGCATGAGAACTCGCATTGCAATTGTTCGACAGTCCTATAGAGACGATGGTGGCGCGGAAAGATTTGTGTCCCGACTTCTTTCTGTCATTGGAGCACCTGAAATCGAGGTCACCCTCATTACTCGGCGCTGGCAGGAATTAACCGGCAAGCTTCACCATGTCAGCGTGTTGACCTGCAACCCTGGTTATCTGGGTCGTCTGACACGCGAGTGGAGGTTCTCGAGGGCTGTTCAGCAGACCATCAAGGATAGCCGCTTTGATCTGGTGCAAACCAACGAACGCATTCCCGGCTGTAATATCTATCGCTCTGGAGACGGCGTCCATCGAGAATGGCTGCTGCAGAAGGCACGTACACAGACACTGATCGGGCGAATCCATTCCTTGATCAGCCCTTATCACATTTACACAAAGTGGGTGGAAAAAAAACTGCTTGAGGACGACCGCTTAAATGCAGTAGTCTGCAATTCAATGATGGTGAAGGAAGAAATCCTGAAGCACTTCAGGATTGATGAGAATAAAATTCACGTCATCTACAACGGAGTGGACACGGACGAATTTCACCCGAGAGTCAGAGAGCACCGGGCCGCGCTTCGACACGAGCTTGGTTTGAGTGATTCAAAGCCCGTATTTCTATTCGTTGGATCGGGATTTGAACGAAAAGGACTCGGCACGGCGATCAAAGCGGCGTCCATTGTGCCGGACGCGAATCTCGTCGTAGTTGGTAACTCGAAGCGTATAACACCATACTTGAGATTGGCACGACAAAGTGGCTGCCTGGATCGGATTCGATTCGTGGGGATCGTGAAAGACGTAAGCCCATGGTACGGCATGGCCGACGCGATGATCCTGCCCACCTTGTATGACCCGTTTCCGAACGTTGTACTTGAGGCGATGAGTTGCGGACTGCCAGTGATTACATCCACACATTGTGGGGCAGTCGATATCATCAATTCATCGCAAAACGGATATCTCTGCGACGCTCTGGATGATGTGGCGATTGCTGACTGCATGCAGCGGCTGACAGACCGCGAGCATGCAACTACCGTAGGGGCGGCAGCCCGTCTAACGGTCGAGCCCCTGACCCCTGAACGAATGAAGAATCAGCTCACAAGACTTTACATGAGCCTGATGGAGTCGAATTATGAAGAAACGCCTTAACCCAACTTCCCCAGAAGTGTAACAAAGCGCGACCGACCGAAAAAAGTTCGCCGTGTTTTGGGATCTGAAATTCGAAAACAGCCGTGTTTTGAAATCTGAAACGCGATGTAGTGAGAAGAAGATATCTGGCGGGCACAAAAACGGGCCATAAGATCCCGGCCATGTTTATCCGACAGCACTTCAAAGAAGAAAACGGACAGCGAACAGCGTACTGGGCGCTCGTCGAATCTTATCGAACCAGGCGAGGCCCTCGGCAGCGGGTTGTGGCGTGGCTTGGGAAGCTCGACGAAGCCGGGCGGCTTGGGGTCAGGCAGGCCATCGACAGCACGGACACGGCCACAGGTCTGCAGGACAAATCCACGCGCGGCCATGACCGTCAGCAGTTACTCTTCAACGATGATGAGAACACTACGAAGCCGCGATGGGAAGAAGTCAATGTCGCCGGTGTCCGCGTCGAGAACACGCGGCAGTTTGGAGGACCGTGGCTCGCGCTGCATCTGATTCGCATGCTGCAGCTCGACACGTTTTTGCAGAAGGCAATCCCGGAAGGACGTGAACAGGTTCCGTGGGACGTCAGTTCGCTCATCCTCATCATTGCGAGACTGCTCAAACCTTCCAGCGAACTTTACATCGCCGAACAATGGTATCCGAAAACTGCCTTGCCGGATCTGCTGGGTGTGCCAGCAAAACAGGTCGATGACAACCGGCTCTATCGAACTCTCGATGTGGTGCTGCCGCTTAAAGAGGCGCTGGAAATTCATCTCAAGCAGCGTGCGGGCGACCTGTTTGAACTTGAATACGACCTGTTGATGTACGACGTCACCAGCACGTTTTTCGAAGGCCGGGCCGACTTCCCTCTGGCGCAGCGCGGTTACTCGCGAGACCAACGCGGCGACTGCAAGCAGGTGTGCATTGCGCTCGTGGTTTCACGCTGCGGCATGCCGCTGGGGTACGAAGTTTTCGCGGGCAACACGGCCGATGTGACGACGGTGGAACACGTGGTGGAAACGATGGAACGCCGCTATGGCAAGAGCCAGCGCATCTGGGTGATGGACCGTGGCATGGTGAGCGAAGACAACATCAAATTTCTTCGCGACGGCGGTCGTCGCTACATCATCGGGACTCCGAAAGCGACGCTGAAGAAGTTCGAACAGGAGATTCTCAAAGACGACTGGCATGCGATCCGCGATGGTCTTGAAGTAAAGATCGTGCCGTGGCCAAAGGACGATGATGACGATGAGTCCGGCGCTGAGCCTGTCGCGGCAACGACCAATGCGAACGGTGATGCTGCTGTGTCTGAACAAGATCCGGCACCGGAGACATTCATCCTGTGTCGCAGTCGTGATCGATCGAAGAAGGAAGAAGCGATGACGCAGCGTTTCGAAACGAAGATCGAAGAGGCGCTGGTTCGTATGAAGGCTGGTTGCGAAAAAAAGAACCGCGACGTTCAGAAAGTGGAGCGGCAGATCGGTCGACTTCTTGCAAAGAACAGCCGGGCTGCAAAACTCTTCGACATCAAAGTCTCAAAGGCCGAGAGCGGTGTCGCAATTGTTGAATGGTCAAAGGTCGATGGCTCTCGCAACTGGGCCACGTTAAGCGCCGGCTGTTACCTGCTTCGCACGAACGTCTCAGGCTGGTCCGACGAAGAACTGTGGAAGGCATACATCCAGCTGACAGAAGCCGAGGCCGCGTTTCGAATTCAGAAAAGTGATCTGTCGATTCGTCCGATCTGGCATCAGAAAGAGGATCGTGTGCTGGCTCACATTTTTGTGTGCTTCATCGCTTACGTGCTGTGGAAATCGCTCGGTCAACTTTGCATAAAAGCGGGTCTCGGCAACGAGCCCCGCCGTGTGCTGGACGAACTGTCCGAGATCCATTCGATGGATGTCGTCCTGCCGACAAAATCTGGTCTGGAGATCCGCACTCGCTGCGTTTCAAAACCGACTGATCACCAACAAATCCTGCTCGATAAACTGGGCCTGAATCTGCCGACAAAAATCAATTTGAAACCAATGTAGTGAGAAAAAACACCCCAAAACTCACGAAAACACAGTGCTTTTTCAACGAGTTGGGGAAGTTGGGTTAAAATCCTGCACTCGGAAAATTCAATGGGATGGGGCGGTCAGGAACTGCGAATCCTCCATGAATCGCGTGGGATGATTCAACGCGGCCATAACGTAATGATTGCCTGGCGATCGTTGATCATGGTACTGAAAAAGGATTCAAGTTCGGAGCGACTGTACGAAAAACGGCGGGCGGCTTAAGCTAAGATTGTTTTCCTGTACGTTGCGCGGTTTAAGATCTTCGATCGTCGGTCGCTGAAGCGCCAGTGTCGCAGAATCCAGGCTGTCAATGGGCGCTTCGAAACCAGACACTTCTGAAGCGGCAATAGGTCTCGCCGGGTGCGCGACAGGGATCGTCACGTGGTGGACTTTTGAGCGG
>JBBJME010000026.1:0-41553 GCA_037719765.1 Planctomycetaceae bacterium | reverse complement strand
ATGAAGAACGGGACACTGCTGCGGCAGGTCATCAACAAGATCACGGAAAGTCTCGACTTCAACCGTATGGAAGACCGCCACGTCTTCGGCGACCTGTACGAACAGATCCTCAAAGACCTGCAAAGTGCCGGGAACGCGGGCGAATACTACACGCCCCGAGCCGTCACGCAGTTCATGGTCGACATGGTCAACCCGCAGCTCGCCGAAACCGTGCTCGACCCGGCCTGCGGCACCGGCGGTTTCCTCACCTGTACCATCGACCATCTGCGGAAACAGGTCAAAACGCCGGACGACGAGGAACTGCTGCAGCGTTCTGTCCAGGGGATTGAGAAAAAGCCGCTCCCGCATCTGCTGTGCGTCACCAACATGCTGCTGCACGGCATCGACGTGCCCACCAACGTCCGACACGACAACACCCTGGCGAGACCGCTGGCCAGCTACGGCCCGAAGGATCGAGTCGACTGCATCATCACCAATCCGCCGTTCGGAGGCATGGAAGAGGACGGCATCGAATCCAACTTCCCGCAGAAGTTCCGCACCCGTGAAACCGCCGATCTGTTTCTGGTGCTGATTATGAACGTGTTGAAGGACGGCGGTCGAGGTGCCATCGTGTTGCCGGACGGCACGCTGTTCGGCGTAGGCGTGAAGACCACAATCAAAGAGAAACTGCTGACCGAGTGCAATCTGCACACCATCGTGCGGCTGCCAAACGGCGTCTTTGCTCCGTACACCGGCATCAAAACGAACCTGCTGTTCTTCATCAAAGGCCAGCCGACGAAAGAAATCTGGTACTACGAACACCCGTATCCGCCCGGAGCCAAGTCGTACAACAAAACAAAACCCATCCGCATCGAAGAATTCGACGCCGAAAAAGCATGGTGGTTTGATGAGCAACCCAAGAAGAAGGGCAAAGCCAAAGTAGTCGCGGCACTCCGTGACGCGTGTTCCTTCACCAACCGCATCGAATCACCCCAGGCCTGGCGAGTCACGATTGAGCAGATTCAGGCCAACGGCTACAACCTCGACATCAAAAACCCGCACGACACCAACGAAGCCCACGCCGATCCTGACGAGTTGCTCGAGGAGCATCAGCAACTGATGACGGAACTGCAGCAAGCCCGCGACCGGCTGAAGGATGAGTTGTTCCAAGCGCTGGAAGGATCGACGCGATGAACGCCGAGACTTTCTGCGAACACTTCGCGACGTTTGCGGATGCGCCGGACGGACTCCACAAGGTTCGAGAACTCATTCTCACTCTCGCCGTTCAGGGAAAATTGGTTTCCCAGAATTCGACCGATCCCCCGGCGTCCCAGTTACTTGACGATATCGCATCTCGTGGAGAGGCTGTGCGCCAACGCAAAAGCCGAATGTCATCAAACGGTGACGCCGCAGTGAGTCCCCATTCTGCGCCTCATGACATTCCAGACAATTGGACTTGGGCTCGGTTCGACCAAGTTGCAACGATTGCCTCCAATCTGGTTAAGCCGAGTTTATTTCCTGATTCGTCGCACGTCGCACCCGACAACATTGAAAAAGCAACCGGAAAACTGCTGCCGTTTCAGACGGTCAACGAAGATGGCGTCCGCAGCAGTAACCATCGCTTTTTTGCAGGGCAACTATTGTACTCGAAGATCCGCCCCAATTTGGCAAAGGCGGTTGTCGTGGACTTCGATGGGCTTTGCGGCCGACATGTACCCAATCAACAGCCACATTGACCCCGGATATCTGCTCAGATTCATGCTGTCGAAGACGTTTCTCGGAATGGCCGTGCGCAACGATACTCGGGTCGCCATGCCAAAGATCAATCAAGAGGAACTCAACGGGATTCTTGTGGCTGTCCCTCCCCTCGCCGAGCAGCGGCGGATTGTGGAGAAGGTGGACCAGTTGTTGGGGCTGTGTGACGAGTTGGCGGCCCGTCAGGCGGCACAGCGTGAGAAACGGCAGCGGCTGGTCGGAGCGACGCTCGACCGCCTCGTCACCTGTCGCGACCCCGCCGAATTCCCCACCCACACCCACCGCCTCCGCAACCACTTCGACCGCCTCTTTGACACCCCCACCACCATCCCCCAACTCCGCCAAACCATCCTCCAACTCGCCGTGCAAGGACAGTTGGTTCCGCAAGATCCGGATGATGAACTGGCAGAAAAACTTTTTGTTACATCTACAAAGGCCGAAGGAAAAAAGCCAAAATGGGCAGCACCAATCGAGGAACAGGAAAAGCCATTTCAGCTACCTTCCTCATGGACATGGTTCCGGCTTGGCGACATTTCTATCCTGAAACATGGATACGCCTTCAGTAGTGAGTTTTTCACAAGTGAACCAGCGCCTTTTGTCTTGACGACGCCCGGGAACTTTTACGAGAAGGGCGGCTTTCGAGATCGAGAATCAAAGAGGAAATATTATTCTGGTCCCGTTGATCCGGAATTCATTTTCAAACCTGGCGACATGATCATTCCGATGACTGAACAAGCAGCGGGCCTTTTGGGAAGTCCGGCTTTCATTCCGGATGATGGCAGGGTCTACATTCACAATCAACGTCTCGGCAAACTCAGGTTCTCCGAATCGATTGCCCCTGAATTCGCGTTCTGGTTTTTCAACTCCGAGTTCTTCAGACGTGAGTTAGCGAGAACCTGCACTGGAATGAAAGTGAGGCACACTTCACCTGACAGAATCCTCAGGGTTCTATTCCCGCTCCCACCCCTCACCGAGCAAAAGCGAATCGTCACCAAGGTCACCGAGCTGCTGTCCCTGTGCGACGCCCTGGAAGCCAAACTTACCCAAGCCAAATCCGCGAGCACCCAACTCCTCTCCGCCGCCGTCCATCATCTGCTCAACGGAGCGGACTCCGATGACTGAATCAGAAAATCCTACCACCAAGATTCGCCACTACTTCGTCGATGAAGCCGGCGATCCGAGTCTTTTCAAGAAACACGGAAAGTCGATCGTCGGTCAGGACGGCTGTTCAAAGTTCTTCATCCTTGGGATGGCCGACGTCGAAGAGCCTGATAAAGTCGCAACTGAGTTAGAGTCTCTGCGGGCAGGATTGCTGGCCGATCCGTACTTCAAAGGCATTCCGTCATTTGATCCGGCTCAACGCAAGACGGCTCTCATGTTTCACGCGAAAGATGATCTGCCGGAAGTTCGCCGTGAAGTATTCAACCTGTTGCTCAACCACAAGATTCGCTTCTATGCCGTCGTCCGAGACAAACAATTCGTACTGGACAAGATCATTGCACATCAAAAGGAAAAGCCAGCGTATCGATATCATCCCAATCAGTTGTATGACCGCTGTGTCAGCCGCCTGTTCAAAGAGCGTCTTCACAAACACGATGGCTACCTGATTCATTTCGCAAGCCGTGGCAGTTCAGACAGGACGGAAGCACTGGAAACCGCTCTTGATGTGGCACGTCGCAATCTGCGAGCCAAATGGGGCATCGCCGCCGCGAGCCCGATCGAAATCAAAGCCGCTCAACCTTACGAAGTCGTCTGCCTGCAAGTTGTTGATTATTATCTGTGGGCAATCCAGCGTCTGTACGAGCGAAGTGAAGATCGTTTTCTAGAGCTCGTCTGGTCTCAGGCGGGTCTGATCCACGACGTCGATGACACACGGCAGGCTGAATATGGCGTCTACTACACTCAGCGGAAACCACTCACAGCTGAGTCACGCGCATGAAAAAGCCAGCAGATATAGGGACATCCCGAAGGTGTCCACACGGCATGGAGCCGAATTTTGTCCGCTGGCATTTGTGTACTATGCAGTTCGACACGTCCGTCGGCAAGTCCGAAGGAGAAATTCGTGCCCTGCATGAAGAAACTGTGTGTTTTGGTTCAAAAAGCGTGGTCCTCTTCACGGAACTGAATCGAAACATCATTCCTGGTATCAGGGGAGTTCGTTGAGTGTCACAATTCGCCCTACAGCCAAATCGCTGGTACGGCTGGCAAATGATCCCCGGCTACGTTGGTGAACGCTGTGTGCCGTACTGTTGCCCGATTCTTGTCAAAAAATCGAGCCGCTCAAATCCGGCAAGGGGATTCTGAAAGTCGCGTTCTGGAATACTGGCTACGTGGCGGGAGTTCAAGGTTTTGAAAAGAATCTGAAACTTCTCCACCGTGCGACCAATTATCTTGTCGCCGGAATTCTTCATGGCAACGCCGATGACATGGAACAATGTGCTGTCGTCAGCCACATCGAGTTCGCGTGGATCGAAAAGTTCTGCCCCGAACTCTGGCACAATCATCCGCCCCACCAGTATGACGCTGCAGGGCAAATCAGTGTTACATCCTATCTAAATGCGGTCTTTGGTGTGAAATCCTGAGCCGTCGCTCCTATACATCATGGATGCAATCAATCAGTCGCACAGAAAGTTTTGAAAATGCCAATCGAAGTTGGAATCTGGCGACTCGGCAGTGAACTGACACGCGTCGACTTTTCTCCTCTTGCGTCAGAAGCCAAGTTGGAAGATACGCTTGCCGCTGATCTGTCGGTACTGTCACCCGGTCTGATGCTCAGTGGACGACAGGTTCCTACTGCCTTCGGAAAATTTATTGACCTGCTGGCGATGGAAAGCGATGGGAACCTGGTCATCATCGAGCTGAAACGCGACAAGACGCCGCGAGAGGTCGTCGCCCAGACGCTGGATTACGCTTCCTGGGTGGAAGGTCTGTCATACGAACAAATCGCGGAACTCTATTCAGGACATCACGACGGGCAGAAGTTCGAAGCCGGTTTCGACGCGGCGTTCGGTGCAGGCCCGCCCGAGAACGTCAGCGAAACCCATCGCATGGTTATTGTCGCATCGGAACTGGACGCGAGCACCGAACGGATTATCAACTACCTGAACACAAACTTCGGCGTGCCGATCAACACCGTCTTTTTCCGCCATTTCAAAGACAAGGGAAACGAGTACCTGACCCGCACATGGCTAATTGACCCGCAGGAGGCCGAAGTCAAAGTCATCAAAGCAGCAGGCAAAAAGCGTCAGGAACAATGGAACTAGCGAGACTTCTACGTTTCCCTCGGCGAATCATCCGACGCGAACTGGGACGACTGTCGGCGATACGGCTTTGTCTGCGGCAGTGGCGGTCGCTGGTACACGCAAACCCTGGTATTGCTTTTCCCCGGCGCCAGAGTGTTCGTCAACATTCCAAAGCGAGGATTTGTCGGCGTGGGAATTGTCAAGGAAACATCATGCCCCGTAAAAGACTTTTTTGTCGCGGTGGACGGCAAGAAGATGCCAATTCTCAAGGCCCCACTCTCCGCAACAACAATGGCCGCGACAGCAGGCGATCTGGAAAAGTGCTCCTATCTCGTCCGTGTCGAATGGATCAAAGCCGTTCCTCGTGAAGAAGCCTACTGGGAAAAAGGCATCTTCGCCGTGCAGCACACCGCCTGCCGCATGAGGAACCAATTCACGATCGACAAACTGACGAAGCATTTTGAATTGGGCGATTGAAGATGAACACGGATAGCCACTTATGGTCGAAAGATAAACACGGCGCGTCCTTCTCCCTGCTGACGAAGAAGTTCACTAAGCCTACAAGGCCAAGAATTGGTGAAGGCCGTAAACAGACCAATGCGCACACCTGCCGTGAATGCTGTCCACGAGTATTCATTTTTTCTGCAACCAAGCGAAATTCCCACCGTCCGGATACTCATTTCGGGCCGTCCAACTCAATATAGGACTCCACCGAATCCACCAGCAGCGCGAGCTTGCAACGCATCTTTTCAATTGCCTTCTGCCTCTTCGGTGTTCTCTCCGCGTGCTCGAGTTCCCAGAACGTCATCCACGCAGTGTGCAATTCATCCCGGGCCCTCTGTCTCAAGCTGGCAAGAGATTCAGAATTCGCCCGAAGTGGGCCACCTGGTGGGCCACCATTTTCACAACGTGCCGATTTCGCTGCACTTCCGGCAGTTGTGCGAGACCCGGTCGGATTGTTTTCTGATCCCCAAGACGAACACGTATTTCTTAGACGTTGCTATGCCGAATGGTCCAGCACACGTGCAAGCACGGCGACGCTGCAGGACTTTGCTCCGGCGGCTTTCAGGACTTTGGCGGCTTCGGAGCATGTTGCGCCGGTGGTGAGGACATCATCGACGATCAGGATGCGTTCGCCTTTCACAGCGGGCGGATCAGCAACGGACAACGTGCCACTCTGGTTTTCGAAGCGTTGATTCACGGAAACGCGTTTCTGGGGTCGTGTCCGTGATGTTCGCCTAAGCAAATGAACGTCGCAGTGGATGTTCAGTTGCGTTGCCAATTCGTGCGCAATGATCCATGCCGGATTGAAGTGGCGGACAAGTCGCTGCCGCCAATGCTGCGGGATCGGGACAATCCGGTCGAATGAGATGTCGTTCAGTTCCGCCAATCTCCCGGTCGCCAGCAGTGCTCCGAGCGATCTCATTCGCACGGCAGAGAATGACCACTTCGCAGCCAGCAATGCCTTTTGCAGCGACCCATCATACATGCCAAGACACACGACTGAGTTAAAACGCAGCTTGCGGTTTCTGCAATGAACACATCCATCGTTCGATGACGCATATGGTCCGATTTCTGCCGCACATCGATGGCAGCGATTCAGTGGCTCCGGCGTGAGCTTTTCGATGCAGTCCGGACAGTAGGCATTCCTGCTGTCCGACGCTGCATGATCGACCGAGCCGCACAACGCGCATCGTGACGGAAACAACAGGTCAGCCAGTTGCCAGAATGTTGACTTCATCGTCGATATCCGCTGCAGACTGAATCCGCCTCAGAATTCGTATTCCTTTTCACCCTCCAGTTTGCCGCCAAAGGATGCTCGAACGGCATCCAGTTGCGCAGCCACAGCAGCATCCGGTCCGGTGAGTTTCAGAAAATACACAGCCTTGCCTTCCAGATTCAGGAAGACGTTGATGACGCGCTGGCCGGGAGTTGGTGTCGTTTTTCCTCCAAACGCCGGACCAGCGGACTTCATGTACGTTCCCGAAATATTGGCGATGAAATAATCGTTCTCACCGGCCTGTCCCTGGACCACGACCGCTTCCCGACTTTCGGCTGCGAACTGACCTACCCAGCGACTGATATTGGCATCAATGCCGCCACCACCGCCCGCAAACGAGGACACTACAAATTCCGATTTCTCTTTGTCGCCTTCGGCGACCGGAACTTCGAAAGTGGCCAGTCGCATCGGTCGGGTCGCGTCGGATTGCTTCCATGACTTCGGAAGTTTCAGGTCCAGTTCGCCAATCTTGACTTCAACAGTCTCTTCGGCCTTAACAGTCTCTTCTGCCTTTTTCTCGGCTTTCTTGTCCGCCTGATCGGGTTTCTCCGTGGCGGCAGCGCTTTTTGGCTTTTCGTCTGCTGCGCCCGCGATCATCGCCGTGCTGCCGGTGGAAATAATTGCCGCAAGGCCAAAGTGAGTCCAGCGTGGAAAATTCATGATCAGGTATCCCGATAAGAGGTAAACAATGCAGGTGCAGATTTTGCCCCGTATTGTTTGCCAGAGCAGCAGGATTTTCAAATGGTTGGACCAGGATCACTGAGAAACGGACGCGATTGGCGGGAGAATCCTGGCGAGGGACCTGTTACAATCTTTTCTCGAGTAAACGAATTCAACGCTTTTTCCCTGGGATTGTCGTGGAAATGTCCGCCGATTCAGAATTTCAGATCCGCGTTCGTCACATCGATCATGTGACGCTTGTGGTGCGTGTTGTGGAGGCCAGTCGCCGTTTTTACGTGGGGCTGCTGGGGATGATTGAGGTTCCGCGTCCGGCATTCAGTTTTGACGGAGCATGGTTTCAGGCTGGAGCGACGCTGATTCATCTGATCGCCGAACACGATCGCAGCGGCCCGGCGGGATATCCCGTGGAAGTGCTGGTCAAGTCCAGTCGCAATCATCACTTCGCGTTTGAAGTCGATGATGCGTATGCGGCTGCTGAGGCGTTCAAGGCAAAGGGGATCCCGTTGATTGATGACGCGAAGCTCAGACCCGACGGAGCCGTGCAGGTCTTTCTGGCAGACCCAGATCATCATGTCGTCGAACTTTGTTCGTCCCCGCGGCGCTGAAAAAGGAAGATTCATGTCTAAAGAATATATCATCACCATGACCGCCGGCAATCGCACGGGGATACTGTCTGCGGTCACCAAGGCGATGGCCGAACTTGGGGCGGATCTGCGTGAAGCCAGCCAGACCGTCGTGCGTGGATATTTCACGATGATCTTTTCAGCTGAATTTCCAGACACCATGGATGAGAAGATCATCCGCGATCATTTGCAGGACGCAGGTCGCCCGTTCGACATCGAAATCAGCCTGCGTGATCCGTCGGCTCACCTGCCAACGTACAATGCGGCGACGGCAGAAACGAAGCCGTATCGATTGAGGCTGGGTGGCCGGAATCAGCCAGGCGCTTTGCGGAAGCTCAGTCAGGTGATATCGCTCCACAGCATTGACATCACCGGGATGCATGCACTCAGAATAGCTGAAGGCACAGGCTTCGAGATGGTGCTGCGTCTGGCGGTGCCTTCCAAGTGCAGCGTGGATGCTCTGCTGCATGACCTGAACGTCGCCGGACAGGCATTCGAAATGACGGCCGACATTTCGGAATTCATTCAGTAGATGATCAATTTCGAATCTCCGATCTCTGAAATGATCATCATGGGCACGGGCACAAGTGTGGGTGTTCCTGTCGCTGGTTGTCGGTGCGCTGTGTGTCGCTCACAGAATCCAAAAAACCAAAGAACTCGCACTGGCGTATTGATTCGCGGATCGCTGGGTGAGTTCATCATTGATGCCGGTCCTGAATTGCGTCTGCAGCTGATTCGTGAAGATGCACGACTGATTCAGGCCGCCGTGTTCACTCATGCGCACGCGGACCATATTCTGGGACTGGATGATTTGCGGATCTTTGGATACCAGATGAATGCTGCTGTCCCGTTGTACTGCGAAGAGCCGGTCGAGGCACAGATTCGGCAGGTGTTTTCCTATGCTTTCACGGACCCAGCCACGCATTCGCACCAGTTTGCTGCACCGAAACTGCGATTCGAACGCATTGTTCCCGGTGAAGTTTTCACGGTGCTTGGTATCGAAATCCTTCCGATCCGCCTGAAACATGGCGACTTGCCGGTGCTGGGATTTCGTCTCGGTAACGCCGCTTTTCTGACGGATATCTCCACGATCCCCGCCGAGTCAAAAGAACTCCTGCAGGGCCTGGACACTTTGGTCATCGACGCGCTGCGAAAGGAACCGCACCCAACGCATCTGCACGTCAATGCTGCCGTGCGACTCATCCATCAGCTGAAGCCGCGGCAGGCGTATCTGACACATATGTCACACGATCTGGAGTATGACGCTCTGCGAAATGAACTTCCGGACGGCATTGAACCCGCGTATGACGGATTGAGAATCGCACTGCGATAGCTGGTGCGTCGTTCCACGCGCGGCATCGCAAGCCGGAAGCCTGCGCGGCGTCGAGACAGTACCAAAATCCCCGCTTCGCTGGATTCCCGGCGCTCACGATGGTAAACGTAACGATCTGTTGTCGGTTGCTTGCATTCGATTCCAGTCCCCGCCGCACGAGTTTTCTTATCAGGATCCCGCCCATGACCACACCTCAGGTACTCGCACCACCGTCGTCCCGACGTCAGTTTCTCGCCGCGTCTGCCGCAGGAGCAGCAGCCATCGTCGCAGCGCCGGCCATTGCGACAGCCCCACGCACATCCCGAGAGACCATCATTGGGGAAGGCGAGCATCAGTTTCGCGTGAATCATGCGTTTGCTCAGTTGCCCGACAGATATTCGTGGCAGACAACACACAACGTGGCGCTCGATCAGGCCGGCAATCTGTACGTCATTCACGAGGGACGTCGTGAACTGAAAGACCATCCATCGATTTTTGTGTTCGATCCGGCAGGCAAGTTCATCCGTGCCTTTGGGTGTCAGTTTCAGGGTGGTGGTCACGGAATTGA
The DNA here is from genome assembly GCA_037719765.1 of Planctomycetaceae bacterium. Lineage (GTDB taxonomy): Bacteria > Planctomycetota > Planctomycetia > Planctomycetales > Planctomycetaceae > SXXK01. The sequence goes on along the minus strand of JBBJME010000026.1, from coordinate 31,613 downwards.
AGTGCGTCAGGAAGGCAGCGAGGAGTTTCTGTATGTCGCGGCGTATCAGCAGGTGAAAGCATTTGCCAGGATGACACTGACCGGAGAAACCGTCTGGTTTCAAAAGGCACCAATGGAATCCGGCGTGTACGCGCCGGGTGAGAACATTTCGACAGAACCGACCTGGACCCGGCAGGGATTTCTTCCGACGAATTTTGCGTTCCTTGACGACGGCGGCTTTCTGCTGGCCGACGGTTACGGCACGTTTCATATTCATCGGTTCGATAAGGACGCGAAATGGGTAAGCAGCTTTGGCGGAGCGGGAGACGGTGAAGGGAAGTTCAACACCGCGCATGGTCTGTGGGTTGACAAGCGTGCCGGTCGGGAACCATCAGTCGTTGTCACGGATCGGGCTCACAACACGCTGCAGATTTTCAACATGGACGGCGTCTATAGGAAACGCTCTCCGGCTTTGGTCTGCCGGCAAACGTCGACACCTGGAAAAACCTGATGCTGGTGCCTGAGCTGAAAGCCTGCGTTACGCTTCTGGACGAAAAGAATCAAGTCGTGGCCCGGCTGGGTCTGGCCGTGGACCGACTGAACGAGATCAAGGATCTGCGAGGTCAGCCCGATAAATGGGTGGATGGCCAGTTCGTCCATCCACACGATGCGTGCTTCGCTCCAAACGGCGACATCTACGTCGCTGAATGGGTCGGCACCGGACGTGTGACAAAACTGGAACGCGTTTGAACGGGAACTCAGTCGCTTTCTGACAGTGCATCGGCCGCTTCTTCATCCGTGGAAGCGTCCACTGTGTCGGCGGCGTCAGAATCCTCCGCCCCACCGTTGGTTTTTTCACCGACTTCGTCTTCGTCAAAGACTTCGTCCGTCATCGGCTGCTTCACCAGAATCCAGACCATCATTGATGACAGTTCCCAGCAGTCGTGGACATGCCACCATGGCAACTGCGGGGCTTCCGTGTGCTCAGGCGTTCGGAGAATCAGGATGGCGTCCGGCGTGGAAATCGTATCGCGAGCCAGACGTTTCAGACTGGCGGCCAGCGGTTGTCCCGGATCAATGTCGTTGGCATGTCGATACGGCGGATCAAAGAAGATGACGTTATAGGGCATGAAGTCTTCGCCGCCGTGAGGCCGAAACGAGGTGCGGCGCACATCGGTTCGCCAGCAAATCGTGCGTGCATCCGGTGCAATGGTCTTGACGTTGCTAACGAGGAGTTGGTGGATGTCGGCATCGGCTTCAAAGAACACGCACGAGTAAGCTCCGCGACTGAGCGATTCAATTCCCATTGTTCCGACACCAGAAAACACGTCAGCCACGCGCGCATCAGGGATATAGTCGTGCAGGCGATCAAACACGATCTGACGCACACGATCCGTGTAGGGCCGCGTCGAATCATCGGCTGGCGTTTTCAGAATTCGGCGGCGGTATTGACCAGAGATAACTCGAAGTGACATCTGAGATACTGCAAATTGGGGAAAGGCAGAACAGCGTCCCGAGTGACTCGACAGTGGAGTCTGTGTGGACTGTTAAGAAATCTCGCGCTGCGTCCGGTTTGAATGCCAGCCAGCTGGAATAACCAGAATGATACCACGACGATCAATTACAGAACGACCAGGAGGGCTGTCAATTCCTCACTCGGTCATTTTCTGCACGTTCGAAAACCATATTTCGCGATGCATGCCGGCGGAACAGGGTGTCAATTTCCTGCCGAAACAGGCAAGGAAGGCCCCAAAACATTGAAAACTCAAGGAAATAAAGGGAATTCGACTTTGGTCGTGTTGACACCCCAGGTAATCAGAACTCTACTTCGGCCTGCAAAAACACGGGGATTTCGAACTTCGGGGGCTCCCCGACTGCTCTAGAGTCCGTTCCACACAATTTTTTCAGGCGAAGGGGATTTGATCAGATGGCAAAGAAAGCCGAAAAGCCGTTGTCCAAGACAGACATTCTGAATGCATTGGCGGAAGCCACTGGCCACAGCCGCAAGGAAGTCGGCGGTGTAATTGACGCTCTTGAGGCGTTGATTGCTGCGAACATCAGCAAAGGTCCAGGAGTCTTCAATCTGCCAGGCCTGCTGAAGATTTATGTGCATGAACGCCCAGCGACAAAAGAGCGTATGGGTCGGAATCCAGCAACGGGCGAAGAAATCAAGATTGCAGCCCGAGCAGCCAAGAAGGTTGTAAAGGTTCGCGCGCTGAAGAAGCTGAAAGACCTGATCTAAGACGGAGTCGAAAGACTGAGAGAATGAACGCCGGAAAGGGTGATCCTGCAAAAGTCACCCTTTCCTGTTTTTCTGTCTGAGCGGTCGAATTGACTTGACAGGACTGGTTGGATTTGGCAGCAATTGCCGCTTCACTTCTTGACCGGTCGCAAATCTGCTCTAACATGTGTGCAACGAAGGCTCCGCGCTTGTCAACTAACCTGTTTAAGGAGGTTCTTTAAGTCGCTTCGACTGTGCGGGAAAGGAGAATGATCATGTTGGTATTGTCAAGGAAGAGAAATGAAAGTGTCATCATTAATGACAACATCGTTGTCACGGTGATTGACGTGCGTGGCGACAAAGTGCGGATTGGAATTGACGCTCCGCGGGATGTGTCTGTACATCGCCAAGAGGTCTTCGAAGCAATTCTCACCGAAAAGCTGAAGTTTTCGGAAAATCCTTCCGAAGAATCCTCGGGCTCCTTCGTCATCTGAATTGAATACTGCTTTCATTTGGCGTATTCTGTGCCGTGTCCGGTTGTTTCCGGAAACCTGTTCGGCCCCATCGTCTAGTTAGGTCTAGGACATCGGATTTTCATTCCGGTAACAGGGGTTCAAATCCCCTTGGGGTCATACCTCGGTTCAATGGAACCGAGGTTTTTTTATGTCTGAAAGTCGATTCGTCGCAGGCGGGATGTGTGCGCGCCACTTGCGTCTCCTTTGGATTTATTCAATAATGCAGGGAAATCGCCTGCTTGATTCCTGAGCCCGCATTTACAGCACAAATGCGCTTCGTCGTACATTCCAGAAATCCCGATGCGCGACGGAGTGATCGGTTTGGTCTCGCAGACTTTCCAGAATCAGTACCTGTCAGACCCGGATGTTCAACTCATGCTGAAAGTCTCAGCGGGAGACAACGCTGCTTTTGAGCAACTGGTACTTCGATATCAGGATCGCCTGGTCGGTTTCTTCTTTCACCTGGTTCACGACCGATCCGCGTGCGAAGATTTGGCGCAGGAAGCTTTTCTGCGTGTGTACAGATCTCGCGAACGTTACGAACCGACAGCCCGTTTTTCTACCTGGCTCTTCCGGATCGCGCACAATCTTGCCAGCAATCAGAAACGGGGCGCGGCGCGGCGCCGGGAAATCCCGCTCGGCAGTGATCCAAGCGACCACGATTTTCGTCCGCAGGAACAAATCCTGGCAGATAGATCGGCACTTATGCCGACCAGACAGCTTGATTCCCGTGAGATACGGGATGTTGTTCGAAGCGCTGTGGAAGAACTCACCGAAGGACAGCGAACAGCGGTCATCCTGCACAAGTTTGAAGAAATGAGTTACGAAGAAATTGGCGAAATCATGGGGCTCGGTACAGTAGCCGTCAAGTCCCTGCTGTCGCGAGCACGCGGCAAACTCAAAGAGTCACTTAAGAAATTCCTGTGAAACAGCGGCGTCCATGGCAATAACGTGTGTGTCGGACATCCATTGTATCGGACATTAATTTAAGCAGTTCAGATGGCGGATCAGAATCACAATCCGGAGTACGACGAGATCGAGGGAGCAGAAGACTCTCAGACGGCGGAACTGGTTGCGTACCTGGACGGCGAATTGCCGGAACAGGATGCGGATCGCGTTGAACAATTGCTGCTCACGAATCCGCCGTTGCGCAGGAACGCAGAAACATTAGACCGTACTTGGCAATTGCTGAACTCTCTCGAAGAAGCCACGGCCAGCGGTGAGTTCACTCAGAAAACCCTGGCGTCAATTTCAACGGTTTCTGCCGGAAGCGACGTTGACAAAGCAACCGATCGCCGTTGGTCGCTGAAAAAACATCTGCCTTGGTCCGTCATAACGCGGGGGCTGATCTGGTGTCTGGCCGGATTCCTCGCGTGCTCCGCTGGTTTGCTGCTGTCACGTAAGGCACGCCGCGAACGCACCGATCCGACGGATGCGCAGATCCTGAAGGATCTTGATCTGTACCATCAGTATCCAAAACTCTGGCGCATTCCTGATGTGGAATTCCTGAAAGAGGTTTTCGAAAACGCAAAGACCGCGCCAGTCAGTAAGGAGCAGCCATGAGCCAGTCTGATTTTCGGAATGGCGTTGTCATTCCAGTTGTGTGCATCGCGCTGGGCAGCGCGGCGGCGGTAACTGTCGTTGGCAGCAGCAGTGAAGAACACGCCTTGCTCAACGCCCGCGCAGCAGAATTTCGCGAACTCAAAGAAGACCAGCAGAAGATGGTGAAAGCCAGCTTTGCCGAGTTTTCCATCCAGACGGACGATCGAAAACGCGAGATCAAAGCGCTGCGCGAAGCGATTCAGAAGGATCCACAGCTGAAGGACGGACTGGAAAAGTATTTCGCGTGGTGGTCTTCTTTGTCACAGTCTGAATGGGACAGTTTTCCGGAGATGAGCCGCGAGCAGCAAATTGGCTTCGCGAAAGCCAGAATCAACAAGCCGACTCAGAAAGAAAAAACCGTCGTCGTTGATTTTGGCGACTGGGGACAAACTTCACTGCAACCCTTGCATCTGACGACTGAAGAATGCGGAAGGATTATCACGGATTCTTTGAAGGACACACAAATCCCACCCGAAATCGCTGACGAATTGCAGCAACTGAAATTGCCCGAACATCAGTCATTGGCTCTGGCACTTTGGCTGTTTGAACGGTTACGCAGCGATCCGGATCGCGATGCGCGGGCAGCTCAGGCTGAAAGAATTCTGAAGGCAGTGCTGGCCAATGTGAGAGACGACGCGTGGAAAGATCAGTTTCAGCAGATCGTCGCAGACAACTCCGAAAAGTCGTTTTTCAGGTTCTGGATTTTCCGAAATCTGCTCGTCATTCTGGATCAGTCCACGATGGCACTTGGCAACAGATTGACGAAACAGTTTCCGGTTTCGGAAGAAGAAATCGTCGCGGCGTTTGTCGATCTGGAGGACAAGTCGCGACAATACGCATTGATGGTCATGCCGTCGGACCAGGCCAGCACAAGTCTGGAGTTTCTGGCGCAGGCAAGCCGTCCACAAACGCCCGAACAAAAACTACTGCGGGCATTTGTTGACTTTGCCGGTGATCGTCAGGGCATTATCGGACGCATCATTTTCGGCTTGGGAAATCGCCTGCCGCAGAACGGCGGCGGACCGCTAATGCGCGTTCGGGATGGCAGAAAGTAGTGGACTACCGCAGTGCAAATCAGCAGGCATGGAACCAACTGGCCGACAGCGACAGTCTGTTCGCACGTGTGGCAACCGACGATGAATGCCGCAAGCCAATGCAGGCACTCGACGGGCGCGGCTGGCTACCGGACAGCGTCGCCGGTCTGAATGTCCTGTGTCTTGCGTCCGGCGGTGGCTGGCAGTCAATTCTGTATGCCGCCGCAGGTGCCAATGTCACCGTTGTGGATCTCAGCGAATCGATGTTACGCCTGGATACACGCGAAGCCAGACGCCGACGGTTTCAGGTGCAGACCGTGCATGCTTCGATGGATGATTTGAGCATGTTTGCGGATGAGTCTTTCGATATCGTGCATCAGCCCGTGAGTACGTGTTATGTGCCGGATCTGAAACCGGTGTATGCCGGTATCGCACGAATACTGCGCAGTCATGGACTGTATATCAGCCAGCACAAACAGCCTGTCAGCCTGCAAATCAGTCATCGCAACGAACGCCAGCAGTTTGTGATCGGCGTGGAGTATTATCATGAGGGGCCGCTGCCTCAACAGCAGGATACATCGTACCGGGAGTCTGGCGCGACGGAGTATCTGCATCGACTGGATCAGATCGCCGGTGATTTGTGTCTGGCCGGTTTCGTGATTGAAGATTTGCGCGAACCGAAACGAGCGGACTATAAGGCAGACGTCTCGCATTTCGGATACAGAGGTCGCTTTGTGCCGCCGTATTTGCGGATGAAGGCCCGGCGGGTTGAACGGGCTGTTGCCGATTCCGGGCCTGACACGTCCACATCCTCCAGAATCTGGACTCCAGGCAGCTCGCTGCTGCCTTAGTCGGGATCCAGCGAGAGATGCAGAAACTTTAGGAATTCACGAATTCGTGCTCCAGCGGATTCTGCCGAAGTGTCGTAAGTCGTTTCTGAAAAAAAGCTTACGTTGAAACAATGGTCAAGCAGTCGCTGGGGAAACGTCTTGACCCGTTTTGCCAATCCTCATACTGTTCGTGCCGTTGGAACTGAGTGCTGAAAAGCATGTGGAGCCGACAAAAAAGCGAGCCAATCGCCCCCGGAAGCAACTAGAGTCCTCCGCCCCCCTGGGATTCGTTGCTTCCGGGATTTTTTTGCGCTGCGGCCGCTGCAATGCCCGGCACCAGTCCTCCCCATGCCGAAGAGTGAAATCGCCCTAATGCCGCAATGGCAGAAAATTTCGGTCCCGCAGTCCGTCTAAGATTGATTTCTTCGTGGTCACGGAAGTGCCTGTCCTGTACGCTGCGTAGTGGCGGAAACGCGGTCCGTATCCGCTGTCTGTCTGATTCGTCCCTGGACGACGTTTTGCCCCTGTTTGGAACGCACGATGGCCCCGTTGCTTCAAGTATTCCCCGATGATACGGAATGTCGTGCCGATCACAATCAAATGTGGCTCGCCCTTTCGACGCTATTGATTTTCTGCGCCGGCTGTGGTGGATCTCCAGATGCTGCGCATAATCCGGCAGCCACGGACAGCATCTCGTCCGCCGCAGTTCCTTCGGAATCATCGGCCAACCCGGCAACAACCAGCACCACCGATGCCGATGGGTCAAGCGGCAGGTCGGCAGCAGCCAGTGTCAGGCACGGTCGTGGCGAAGTCTGGGTTGATGAAAAAGGGCAGAAGTGGTTTGGCGAGATCCCGATGGATGCTTTTTTTGATCAGCCCTACACCGTGGCCAGCAATGCCACCCCGATCGGCGGCGATGCCGCACCGACCGCAGTCGTATCCGGTACAGGCTCAATCGATGTTCCTGATCCCGGAATCACAGAAACACCTGCTGCGCCGTCTGGAACAGAGACAACGCCGCCGCCGTCCGCGACTGGTGATTCCTGGGGCGACCTGATCTCTGCAGTCGAAATTGATGATGAAGTGAAAGCCATCCGCAACTTTCTGAACGAAAACCTGCAGTCGGTGAGCAACTACAATTCGGCGATGCTGATGATTCCGCCGAAAGCCGCGACTCTGGGAGCACTTGCAGGCGTGGCGATGGAACACCCGAACGCAGTCTCATGGAAAGACGATGGAAAGTACATCCGCGATCTTGCCAAACAGATGAACTCCGACACACTGCGGTCTGGCCCAAAAGATCAGAAACGAATCCTGCAACTGTATGAGGCCATGTCGGACACACTCAACCGGTCGCGTCCTGCTGATCTGCCGGAACCACCGGAATCGGACGGTTTTGCGGAGGTCTCAGAAATGCGGCTTTTGATGCATCGCATGGAGGAAGCGGAAAAACGCATGAAGACCGAAGCGGGCACTGACAGTGCTCTGACGTCCCGAAAAGACATGGTCGCCCACGAAGCGGCCTTGATGGCGACCTTTGCGAAAATCGTCACGCTGCCGGGCTATGGTTACGAAGATGATCCCAAGTTCAAAGGTTACGCCAGCGATGTGGTTCAGGCGGCTCTCGCCATCAAGGAAGCAGCCGTAAGCAACGACTTTGCCGCTTACGAACTTTCGCTCACCAAAGTTTCGACATCGTGCAGTAACTGTCATTCTGACTACAAGAACAACTAGGTGAAGCTTGGAAAATGGGTCAGGAACCAATAGCCAAATGGCCCGAAAGGTGCTCTGCACTATTGGTTCCTGACCCCTTTTCCAGGCCTCATTGACTCTCGGAGATTTCTGTGAAATCCTTACGATTGGCTGTAGGCATATTTGTCTGTCTGCTAGTGACGGCATCAAGTTCCGACGCAGACATTATCGTGATGAAGTCCGGTCAGCGCGTCGAAGGGGAAGTGCTGAAAGTCCAGAAGGATACCGTGTTCGTGGATGTCGGTGTGGACGTGATCCGGATTCCGGTCTCACAGATTCAGGAACGCATCACTCAGGAACCAGCGAAAGAGGAAGTAAAAACAATTGACAGCGGCGTCTTCATGACAGCCGATCTGCCGGAACGCACAGTGAAGGAACTGGTGTCAAAGTTCGGCGAAGGCGTGGTGTTGATCGAAACACCGGATGGTCTTGGTTCCGGCTTCATCATCAATGATCGCGGCTATTGTGTCACCAACTATCACGTCGTTGAAACGCAGACGCGAGTTGCTGTGACCATCTTTCATCGCAGCGAAAACGGCGACTTTGAACGACGTTCTGTGCGAGACGTCAAGATCCTGGCGCTCAACCCGCACTTCGATTTTGCACTGCTGGAAATTCCGCGACAGGAGGATTTGAAGTTTCAGCCTGTCTACATCGCTGAGGATGACAGCCATCGTGAAGGCGATTCTGTCTTTGCGATTGGCAGTCCCCTGGGATTGGAACGATCCGTCTCAGAAGGCATCGTGAGTACGCGGAATCGCAACATGAACGGCATCGTTTACATTCAAACGACGGCCCAGATCAATCCCGGGAACAGTGGCGGGCCGTTGTTCAATGACAAGGGGCAGGTCGTCGGTGTCATCAACATGAAGCTCAGTTTTGGAGAAGGATTGGGATTTGCGATCCCGGTTTCGTACCTGAAACACTTTCTCCGCAACCGCGATGCATTTGCATTCGATCGTAACAATCCAAACACCGGCTATCATTATCTGGAACCACCTCGCCGCACGAATCCGAAACACCCGTACGAAGTCGCTCCGGAAAAGTCCGGGCCATAAGCGCAGAAACGTCCGGCGAGCGGTAAGCCAATTCGACGTGGGATAAGCTTCCAGCTTGTCACAGTTGCTCAAACGCCATGGAGTATTCTTCAGTCGATGCCAGGCGTTCAGTTTTTGGCGCATGTGGAAAGTCAGACCAAACACACATCCCGCCAGCGGCATTCGTCGGCTTGCCGGCAGGGTGCGATTCGTGTGTTGCATCGGATGAGGCGCTTGGCTGCCATGGGTAATCGCCACACCTCCGGCCTTTCGCGATGAATCTTGAGCGAATCTCTCGAGATTTCAGCCCGTAGTGGAAATTCCGGAGACTGACATCGCATCAACTTTCGCAAATCCCCGCGCTTCTGTCTTTAACGCAACCGGACCGACAAGCCAGCATTCCCATAAGAACCGGACTCTTCGTCACGACTGATTTCTCAGGACCGTCAATCTCCGCCGATACGATTGGAGGACTTCGTTCTGTTTCGTACTCCTGCGTGACAGAAACACCTGAGGGGAAGTCCGAGTTTCGGAGGGCGCTTGCAATGTCTCAGCATCAAAAACTCGTCTGCGGTAGTCTGTTTGTATGCTTCGCGGCCTCTCATGTTGGCTGTGCCGGAAGCGGCCTGAAGAATATGTTCACGAGAAATGAAACAGACGGTTATCATTCGCTCGACGAACTCGAAACCGAGGAACAGTCTGTCGCCGAAACCGCAGGATCCGGGGACGAATCTGAAAAACCATCAGTGGCAACTCGACTCGTGTCCTGGCGTCCATTCAGCAAGTCTGAGGACCCGGAGAGCGAGACTTCCGCAACCAGTGACGCTGCAGCTTCGGATGCGGACTTGGAAGTCGCTGGCACGGGCCCGCGGTTTCTGGGTCGGGCATTCAAAAAGCGTGAAGCCGTGGAACCGGATCCGTTTCTGAACCCGGAACAGGAACTTGCCGAACGGCGAGAGACTCCCGCATTTAAGGCGGCACCCGATACGGAAATTGCCAAGATTGACGACAAGTCATTCGCGGTGGAAGATGAGTTCGCAACTGCAGGCAGTCCGCAGCCCAAATCCGGCAAAGGCGCAAGCGCTGCCAACAAGAAGGGCGGCGATCAATCCTCATCGGAAAATGCCGACGCTTTCGCGCTGGGGGCATCTCGAAAATCCGATCTCACTGGCATCAGCGACGAAGACAACGCCCTTGCAAAACGATTCGAACAGCATTTCCTGTTGAATTCCGTCGGGGCAGTGGCAAAGACCGAAACGGATGTGGCTGCGGCCGAGGGGGATCTGCGACAGAAGGCGGAGTCGAAAAAGCGTACAGTTTCCGATATCGCGGAGCGCCAGATCGAACAGTTTGATTCTCTTCTGGCAGCCGATCCTGCCTTCAATGGGAAGAATTCCGAATTCCGCCGCAACGCAGAGGTAAATCCGCCGAAGGCTTCAAAACGCAGCGATTCGGCCGTCGAGAAATCAGGAACCTTGCACTCAGCGTTTGATCAACTAATAGGTCTGGAGGGCGGTGTTGAAGTGACAGACACTGCCACACAGAGTCCAAAGAGCAAACCTGCCGCGCTGGACATCAATGTGGCCGAAGCAGAATCTCTCTTCGGAGCTGCCGCCGCCCGCCAGAAGAATCGCCTGAAACAGGCTGAAATCGCACCAGGAACGGAGGCGTCGGATCGCCGGGTCGCTGGTTCCAGCGTCTGGGGACAGACACAGGATAATCCAGAAGGATTCGAGGGGGACAATTCACAGCAAGTGACGCCGGGGTCTGAATCCGAACGCAACTCTGGTGATGTCGCAAGCGCCTTTGCTCGTCATCTGAGTGGTCATTCAGGAAATGGCAAAGCCCCCATTCACAACGCCTCATTCGGTGCAACACCAGCATCGGCTGCAAACTCTGAAGGCGACGATGATTCGGCTCAGGAAACGCCGAACACTCGTCTGAGTCATGCATCCGTATTTCCAAACAACCGCCGAATCGTCACGGCAAATTACGGATCAGCTCAGCCAAAAGACGTCATTTATGCCGCTGCAGGAGAAACATCAGCTGCAGGGGATGTTCAGTTTACTGCCGCTCCTTTGGCACCGGTTTCCGAACTGGAATCCACCAGCGAAGTTGCTTCCGCGACAGCTCGACCGGGGCTCGTGCAGTCATTCTCAACACGTAACTGGCTGCTGCTGATCGGTGGTGTAATCGTCATTGTCCTGCTGTTCGCGCCAGGCCGTACAAAGCCTCTGACTATGAATGGCCGACCAGCGAACGGGTAGCAGAACCCCGAATTCCCACTGAGTGCTCTCAGCTGACCACCCGGTTGCGACGTAGTGTTGCGTTTATGAGCCGTGACTATTTGTGGTCATTCGGCAGCACAACGAATACAGCCGCTGGTTGGCGACTCCGCGTCGGCGGAATCGCAGCAGGAGTTCTCTGATGACTCACGATCCCTGGAGCCGTCCCACGATCGATGACCTTCGCCGAATCCTTGAGAGCATCGGGAAGGTCAACGCTTCGAACAACCGATCGAACGAGCGTCTTGAGCTGTCGGTGCCGGCAGAAATTCGCACTCAGCGTGGCAACACAATTGCTGCGATGACGCGAGAAATCAGCCGCACCGGAATCGGGCTGTTGCATCGCGGAGCCGTGACACCGGGCGATGTCATCGTCCGCATGGCCAGTGAAACTCGCGAGTTTCAATACAACGTCCGGGTTGAGTGGTGCTCTCCCTGCGACAACGGCATGTTTATGAGCGGTGGCCGCTTTCTGCCGAATGCGACGGAAGCCTAACCGACCGCCTGTTGTGCCGAGGCGGCTGGCTTCCAGTCGATCAGATGCAGTTCCACTTTATTGAAGCCATTGAACGTGTTGATCACGGGGGCGAACGTCACTGAGATCGGCCCCACCGTTGACTGCAGTTGTTCTGCCCAGTCACCGCGGCCGAAGGCCACGCCGCGCATGGTTGTTCCCTGCTGACGGACTTTGATCGACAGATGTCGGTCGCCTTCACCCATCGTTTTCGGTGGCTCCGCCAGCTCAACGCGCGACGCGACGAAACGAGGCTGAGGATTCTCCTGACCAAACGGCCCCAGGCGTTCCAGTTCGCGCACGGCGGGAAACGTGACCTCCGAAAGAAGTACTTCGGCATCGATTCGCAGTTCCGTATCTGCGGTCGTCGGATGAAAATTCTCAGCCGCCCAGGACGCCAGTGTTTCCCGCACTGCGCTCACTGCCGTCGCTTTTAAGCGCAGGCCAGCCGCGGCTTTGTGACCTCCGAAACTGACGACATGCTGGAGACAGGATTCCAGACCCGAGTAAAGGTCAAAGCCTGCCCATGAACGGCCGGACCCCTGACCGGTTCCGTCGTCGCGCAAGGCAATCAGAACTGTCGGCTTGCCGAATTCTTCCGTCACACGGCTGGCCACGATCCCGATCACGCCGGGATGCCAGTCGTGATGCGCGAGCACCAGCGTCTTATGCTTTTCCCAGTCCGGATTCTCTGCAACCATCTCTCGGGCCTGCTTCAGGATTCGCCGTTCCACGGTTTTGCGATTGTTGTTGAGCGTATCCAGATATTCCGCCAGCTTTGTGGCACGCTCGGCGTTTTCCGTCGTCAGTAATTCCACGGCCAGGCGAGCCTGACCCAATCGGCCTGCCGCATTGATCCGCGGCCCCAGTCCAAAACCGATATCATCCGCCCGCAGTTCGGGCTTGTCGAACAGACCGGCCACACGCATCAATGCTTTCATGCCCAGCGAGGACTGTTCGCGAACTGTCTGCAAACCGTAACGCACGATGACTCGATTTTCGCCGAGCAGCGGGACGACGTCGGCGACTGTTCCGAGGGCTGCCAGACCCACCGCCTGCTTGAGAAACTCCTTCATGCGCGGGCTGGCCTTCTTTCCGTCGCCCAGCCGCTGGCAAATTGCCCAGGCGAGTTTGAACGCAACTCCCGCACCACAAAGATCGCCAAACGGGTAGACGGATCCGGGCAGGCGAGGATGCACAAGGACCAGGGCATCCGGAAGCTGCGAACCGATCGTGTGATGGTCCGTGATGATCAGGTCGAGTCCGATGGTTCTGGCCATTGCGGCTTCTGCGACACTCGCGATGCCGCAATCGACGGACACAACCAGCCGCGTTGGATCTTCTTCATACAGTTGCTGCAGAGCAGCGTTGTTCAGGCCGTAGCCTTCTTCCATGCGACAGGGAATATAGTAATCAACCGTCGCGTTGCTTAATTGCAGACAGTGCCAGAGTATGCTGGTACCCGTGACGCCATCGACATCATAGTCGCCGTAAATCGTGATGCGACGCTTATCCTGAATCGCAAGGACGATCAGATCGGCTGCGGCATTGATCCCCGGAAGCTCCGACGGATCGTGCAGGTCACTGAGTTTTGAACCCAGAAATGCTCGGGCAGAATCCACCTGCGAGAAGCCGCGAGCGAGCAGCACCTGACCCAGCAGCGGGGAAACTTTCAATTGCCCGCACAGGCGACGAATTCCTGCTTCATCGTGAGGATGAAACGTCCATTTTCTTTCCACGTACTTAGCTCCCTCTTGCCATGTCAGCTGCACAAGCTGAACAGTGTAGTCGCGCAGCAGGCTGGCGCGAATCGAACGCCTGGACGGGCTTTCAGGGTGCAGTCGCGGAGTATAAATCGCCGCCAATAGGCGATCATTTTTTTTGAGCGCGGCCTTTTCCTTTGGCGGCTGGTGGAGTTTCTTTCAAGTCGGGCAATGGCAGGTAGTCAAAATCAAGGATCATCTTCTCGGCAAGTGCCAGGCGAAGTTCACATTCGACCGTCTCGAATTCCGGCTGACCATTAATGTTCTGTAATTCAGACGGGTCGGCTTCCAGATCATACAGTTCATAAACAGGTCTGGGAGTTGTAAAATATGTTGCACTGATTCCGGCGGGAAGCGTGCCATCTGCGTGGGCTGCTTTGAGCTGAGTCCATGCCGCGCCGCCGGCAGAATCGACGGGTGAATATGGAATCCAGGGAGTACAGTTGTAGATGAACTTGTAACGGTCGCTTCGCACCGCACGACTCAGGTCATAACCGCTGTTGCTCATGTTGACCGTCACCGGAGCAGAACCGTGCGGTCCGCGTTCGACGAACACATGTTTCCGCGGCGAATGTGGTTCGCCCCTGAGCATCGGAAGAAAACTGATGCCGCTCATTTTGGGATGCGGCATTACGCCTGCCGCTTCGAGCAATGTCGGGCCGAGATCTTCGCCGCTCAACAACGCTCGCGATTCACCCCCGGCTTTGACTACGCCCGGCCAGCACACGAGCATCGGAACATTCGAGCCTGGGTCGTACAGCGACCCTTTTCCGTGCGGCAGCGCGGCACCATTGTCGCCGGCAAAGACAATCAGAGTCGTGTCGAGCAGCCCGCGTCGTTTCAATACATCCAGGACGTCAGCGATAGTGCGGTCCACACGATTCACCTCGGCACAGTAATCTGCGAGCTGTTCACGCATTCCCGGCAGATCGGGCCAGTGCGCAGGAAGTTTGAGTGATGCCGGCTCAGGGCGAAACTCGGCCGGAGCGTTCCACACGTGATGTGGATCACTGAAGTTTGCCCACAGGAAGAAGGGATTGTCCGCTGGCTTTTGGTCAAGAAATTCGCCGACGGTCTTCGCGACTTCGACATCCGGACAGGTGTTCAGAAAATCGACGCGATCGGCGAACGTGCGCATCCTGTGCTGCTCCAGGAGCTGTCTTACACCCTCACCGCCCCGGTTGGCGGAACCGTCCAGGTGATAACTTCGACCACAGACGCCCGTGAAGTAACCGGCGTGTTCGCGCAACAGCTCAGGAAACGTCACCTCGTCGCGTGGCAGAGGTGAGGAGAATCTCGTCATGCGTGCCGCGACCGGTGAGCGACCGGTCATTAACGCCGCTCTGGACGGGACACACTGAGGAGCGGCCGTAAAGAAGCGATGAAATTTCATCCCTTCCGATGCAAGTCGATCCAGCGTCGGCGTCTTGACGTTGTCGTCACCGTAACAGCTCAGAAACGGATAGCTGTGATCATCACTCAGGAGGAAGAGGATGTTCGGTGGAGTTGAGTCCGCGTCAGCGTACACAGCCGCTGAGAGCATAAATTGTGAAAACAGAGTGCAGATGATTCTTGCCCAAGACTGCATGTTGACGCCTTAATTTGAGGATTCGTGCAAATTGCGAGTTGCTGGTGAGTTGTTTGACATGCGTAAGCTTTCAGCTTGCGATCAAAAGCCAACGCCTGGCAGGAGGCTTTGCCACACGTGCCGATAGGCACAGCCGTGGCAATCTTTTCCGTCTGAGGTGACTTTTCCGCCGGTAATGAACGATGTGAATTTGTAGCGATTGTACCGATTACGCCGATCCGACGCACGGAATCGGCTCTGTCGATGGTAGCAGTCGGCTCGCGCGGCATGTAGCGATTCTGCCGCCGCTGATGATGAGATCGCATGACAGATCATGCAACTGACACGCAGCTGTCGAAATCGGAAGTATCCGTACAAGACATTCTCTCGGCAACCAGTGAAATCTGATTCAAACCGTCATCGACGGCATATCGCAATACTGAAGCATAACCGGCTTCCGCATCGCGCCAGAAATCAAGGTTGAAGGGCTTTGCGAAGATTCACCTGCAAAAATCTGAGCGAAGCATTCCCGAATGCCCGGGGGAGAGCGATTACAGGATATTGGAGAGCAGCAGGATGCTGGTGCGATTGATGCAACTCACAACACGCCGGTGCATGGTGTGGCTGATTCTGGGAGCGATGGGAATCTTATCGCTGTCTGGCTGCTCGCGCCAGTTCTGGCGTCTGCAGGCAGACAAGGATTCATACAACGATATCGGCGAGAAACTCAATGATCCTCGCTGGGAACTCCCGCGCGTTAATCTGACGCCCGATCAGCGGAGTCGTTTTTATGATCCGTACGATCCCGACAAAGAGCCGCTGCCTCCGGACGATCCCGCGGCGCACGTTTTCATGCACTGCGTAAATGGTCGCAGGGGTTACAAAAGCTGGCACAAGCTGGGAACTGCCTTCGCGATCGAGAATCCGAACTGGCTGGAATCGTACGGCATCAGCATGAACTGCATCGATCCGGTGGAAGGACATTCAGAGGTCAAGTTGCTGAAGGTAACACTGCCTGAACTGGTTGATCTGACATACATTCACAATCGCGATTACCAGAGCAATCTCGAAGATCTGTACATCAGCGCACTTGAGCTGACGCAGCAACGCTATAATCTTGGAGTTCGCTATCTGGGGCTCAATGGCCGAGAACCATTTGCAGATGTCGCATCCACGACGAGGGGGAGAGGCCCGGCCACTGGGGTTTCAACTGTGGCGTTTGGAGTCAGTCAGTTGCTTCCTTCCGGTGGACAGTTGGCGGTGGAACTGGCCAACGCAGTCACCTGGAATTTTGGTCAGGGTGGAAGCATATCGGCGCCTTTGCTCGGCTACAGTGTGACTCAGCCGTTGATGTTCCAGGCAGGCCGCAAAGTCGTCCTCGAACCGCTGACCCAGGCCGAACGCACGGTCCTGTACAATGCACGCTCAATGGCGCGATTTCGTCAAACGCTGTTCGTCCTGGTCGCACGAAGTTACCTGAGCCTGTTGGAGCAAAAACAGATTATCCTGAACCAGATCAATAATATTCGGCAGCTGGAGGAGCAGTACGAGAAGCAGAAAGCGCTCGACTCACGCAAACCAGGTGTCGTTCACGAAAAGCTCGAGAATTTTCAGGAACTACCGCAGCTGATTCCAGACGACCTGAAAACGCACTTCAAATACGACGGACTTTGGATGGAATGGCGTGGGCCGATGACGCAAGAAGATCAACGGAGGCTGTTCAGCCTTTCGGAGGATGAGGGTTATCGGGCAGCCATACAACAGCTGATTGGATGGAAGAATCAGGATGCGACTGGACTTGCGTCTTACCAGCTCCTGGGCCGCCTGCAATCGGCCCAGGCGCAGCTTGCAGCCAGCAAACGAGACCTGTCTGACCAGCAGGACGCCCTCAAGATTCTGTTGGGCCTGCCTCCGAATATCCAGCTTGACATTGACGAGAGCGGACTGGTCCCCTTTGAAATTATCAGCTGGGAACTGATCGATCTTGAACGAAGAATGCGCGATATTCAGAAGCAGCTGGGAGAGCAACTGCTGCCCGATCTAGGCGAAAATCAGGCCGACTCACCGCCGGACTTCGCGACCCTCAAAAATTATGTCAATGGACTCGCTGAACTGCGGAACGAACTGCGTGAATTCGGAATCAATGTCGTGAAGAACGACTTCGAACCAGTCCGCGAATTGCTCGACTCCACGAAGGACGACTGGCAAGCCAGTCGTCCCGGTCAACGCTACTTCAGGAGCGAAGAAGAACGAACTCGACTTCAGGGGAATTTCGAAAAGGACGAGGCAACGTTTGAACGGTCGGCGGCGGACTTCATGTTTGGTTCCGACCAACTGGACATGCTGGTACAACTCCTGGATGTCGAGACTCTGGACGGCATCCTGAATAAGCTGGACAGCGATTCCAATGGCATGATCGAACGTTCCGAATTGCCAGACGGCTGGAGTGAACTGCCACGATCAGGCACAAAGACGCCGGCGGACACCTACACCGTTGATGCGTTCCTGTCCGAAGTCCGCGATGGATCCCGCATTTTGCGTGACGACTATATGCTGCGTCTGGCGCAACAGCTGGAAGTTCTTCAGGCAGGTCTGCGGGTTGAAGCCATCGCCATCAATCGCTTTACCCTGTCTGATTCGAGGGAGTTTCCTGAAATTGAGCAAGTGGTGGAGATCGGCCGTGAGAATCGTCTAGATTTGATGAACAACCGTGCGTTGGTAATGGATGCCCGACGCAGAGTGGAAATCGCCGCCAACACCCTCGAATCGACGCTGAACCTCAGATTTGACGGCACGCAAGGATTGAGCGGCAACAACAAACGCTCAGACAGTAATCACACGGCTAGTCTGGCATTCACGACCCCTTTGGACCAGATTGACGAACGAAATATCTACCGCGCGACATTAATCGAATATCAGGTTCAGCGAAGAAGTTACATGCTGTCTGAGGACACAATCACGCTCAATATTCGACAAAACTGGCGTGAGTTGCAAGTCCAGGAATATCGCTTGGAAATTGACCGGACTGCGGTCCGAAACGCGGCATTGCAATATGACAGTGCGTCTTTACGGGCCTCTGGAGCCGTGCAAACGAATGCTCTGGACCTGTTGCAGGCATTGAATACAGTTTTGAGTGCTCAAAACGCACTTGTAGGCGACTGGATCACTTATGAGACAAATCGGCTTAACATCTTCGTCAACATGGGTATCATGCAGCTTGATCCTCGCGGAGTCTGGGACGATCCATATTACCTGCAGATGAACCATTTGCAGGATGATGAAATTGTCCTTCCTGCAATGACTCCCGGAGTCGTTCCTACCAATTCGCAACCACAGAACTAGAAGAAGGTCTCTGAGGATGCTCCGATCACTCCCACGAACGCGCTCGGGCAAGTCCCCGATCATGATCCTGTTGCTGCTGACGATTGTCACTGCGGTCACGGCTTATCTGGTGCCCTGGTCTCGCAACAAGCTGATGTCTGCGATTGGCATGAATAAGCCGACGCTGAACTCGCAGTATATTCTGAAGAAGGCGGAAAAAGGTCCCTTCAGAATCATGATCACGGAAAACGGCACGGTGGACAGCATGAAGAACTCGGTGCTGAGTAACCGTGTGGAGGGCAGCACCACGATTATCATGCTCGTGCCCGAAGGCAGTCGCGTCAATGCGCCGGCCGTCGCCGAATTCGACGGCGTCGTGGAGTTCGAGGATACGGCATCGGAATCATCAAAGACGATTAAGCTGCGGGCTGAGGATGGTACGGAGAAGATGTACGAAATTGTGCTCGGTGAGTTCTCTGAGATCCTTGTGAAGGATCGACAGGCCGTTCGGCGCTTTGATTACATTTCCGGTGACGTTGTCTGCGAACTGGATTCGTCAACGCTTGTTGAGAAAGAAAAAGAGCAGCAGATCAAAGTCACGACGGCCAGGGCTTTAGTGGAAAAATCAGAGATCAATATCGAGATTCAGGAAACGACAAACTCCAGTGCCGTGGGAACCGCCAAATCCCTCGAAAAACTCGCCGAGCTGGATTTGATTAAATACAAGGCGCCGGGTGGTGAATACGAACAGGAAGAGGCGACGATCGTTGGTGATTTGAAGAAGACCGAAGAAGAGTTGTCGATGAATATGGAAAAGTATGACAAGGTCCGCAGTCAGGCTCGGCTGGGATACAGCAATGTCAATGAACTGGAAACCGCCCGGCTGGCCGTCACAAATTCGCTCATTGTGCAGGGCGTCAATAAAGGCAAGCTGAAAGTACTCAAAGATTTTATGTTTGAACGCAAGATGATCGAGTTGCAGCAGGCCGCCGACGATTCCAAACAGGAAACAATTCGGGCGGGAAAAGAAGGCGAAGCCATGATGACGCAGTTACGCGCGGAACTTGAGGCAGCAAGATTGACCTACAGCGTCGAGATGGACAAGTGGGATCTGTTTAAGCGGCAGATTCAGGCATGTCGCCTCGTTGCACCGCAGGCGGGCGAAGTGGTCTATGCTTCACAGAATAATTCACGCGGCAGTGAACCCGTGGTCATCGAAGAAGGCGCCGCCGTGCGTGAACGGCAGGCCATCATCAATCTGCCAGACGTCGAAAATATGAAGATCGATGCCCGCATTCACGAATCGAAAATCAGTCGCATCGTCGTCGGACAACCGGTGGAGATCGAAGTCGATGCACTCCCCGGGCAACCTTACCGCGGCGTGCTGGCAACGGTGGCATCAGTGCCCACACCGGGCAGTTGGCCGAATACGGATCTCAAAGAATACGAAACGGCCATTGAGATTAAAGATGAAATTGCCCGAGTGCGGATGCTCAAACCAGGCATGAACGCTGAATGCCGGATCATCGTTGAGGATCGTAAAGAGCCGGTCCTGCAGATTCCAATTCAGGCAGTGATCTCAACATCGGGGCACTACTTTACATACGTCGCCGTCGGCAGTGAAGCGGAACGTCGCGAGCTCAAGATCGGCGATACCAATGACGAGTATATGGAAATTCTGGACGGCGTGGCTGAGGGTGAGTTCGTGATCATGAACCCACGCACGCACTTTTCGAAAGAGCTAAGTGGGCTGGAGGCGCAGCTGTCTGCCGAAGTCGAAGCAAATCGCGAGAAGCTCGACACACCGGGACAAAAGCGTGGCGGCGGGCCAGGCGGTGCAGGGCCAGGCGGCGGTGGACAAGTTGGAATACAAGCGGAAGGTGCACCTGGTGGCGGTGCACCTGGTGGAATGCCGGATCCAAAAACGATGTTCGAAAGTATGGATGCAAACAAAGACGGAGTTGTCACCAAGGACGAACATCCTCGCCCTGAGTCCTTTGATCGGAGTGACAAGGACGGCGACGGAAAAATCACAATGGAAGAAATGCAGCAGGCATTTCAGCAGCGTGGTCAGGGCAAGGGTAAAGGTCCGTAAGGAATTCGCGGTTGCGGCATTCTGTGGAGTGCGATGACTCGTCATCGCTTTCTTTCTCGACCGACAAGTTCAGGCGGGACGCTTTGTTCAAGTAGAATACGTGTCCAGAAGCCTGATGCTGTTCGAAGCGCCCGCGACGCTCGAAAATGAAAGCGGCGACAAGTCACCGCACTCCAAAAGTTCGTCGTGTCGAAGAAACCTCCCATGGAACTGGCTGCTCAAGTCCTTGACCTGAAGAAACACTTCCTGCTGGGGACGGTCACAGTCGAAGCACTGCGCGGCGTCACGATCGATTTTCCGAAAGGTGATTTCGTGGCCATCATGGGGTCGTCCGGAAGTGGCAAGAGCACGCTCCTGAATCTGCTTGGAGCTCTCGACCGTCCGACATACGGCAAATACATCATTGGCGGAAAAGACGTCTCTGTGCTTTCCGACGACCAGTTGTCGTCGATCCGCAATGAGATGATCGGTTTTATCTTTCAGTCGTACAATCTGATACCACAGTACACTGTCCTGGAGAATATCGAAGTCCCGCTGCACTATCGCGCTGGTTATCCATCCATCGGAGCCAAAGAGCACAAGTGGGTTGAACACCTTGCCGACATGGTGGGGCTTGGTGATCGAATGGATCATCGCCCGTTTCAGTTGTCTGGTGGTCAGCAGCAGCGCGTCGCAATTGCTCGAGCGCTGGTGAATAACCCTGAAATCATTCTGGCGGATGAGCCCACCGGAAACCTGGATTCGAAGACCGAACATGAAATCATGGAGATGTTGCTGAAACTCAATCGTGAAGGCCGAACAATCATTATGGTGACTCACGAACCCAATGTTGCCAAACTTTCCAAGCGACAGATTTACATGCGTGACGGTGTCGTCGCAGGTGATGGTGTATTTCCAGGGTAAGTCACGCAGCTCAGTCGCTCCGCCGACTGAGATTCCATAGCTCAACATCATCAGGAAACACTGCCCGCTTCAACACGCATCTCTGCAAAGTAAAACTCATCCCATGATGAATCTTCTCCGAACCGTCGAACTGGCACTCAAGAGCCTGATGCTGCACAAGTTGCGGTCGGGTCTGACCATGCTTGGGATCGTGTTTGGGGTGTTCTCCGTCATCGCGATGCTGGCCATCGGTGAAGGTGCCAGCCAGCAGGCACAGGAGCAGGTGCTGAAACTTGGAGCCACGAATATCATCGTCCGCAGCGTCAAACCGCCAAGGGAAACCGCAAGCAATCAGGCTGCAGGCGCGCGCGTCCTGCGGTACGGTTTGTTGCGATCCGATTTCGATCTGCTGTCAAAGACAATCCCAACAGTGGAACTCGCGATTCCGATTCGCGAAGTGGACAAACAATGCCAATACCTGCATCGCGAAATGAACTGCCGGATCGTGGGTTGCACGCCGGAGTACCTGGACATAAATCATCTGAATATGGCACAAGGGCGATTCGTAAGTGATGAAGACAGACGAAGCAGGGACAATGTTGCGGTCCTTGCCGCTGAGGCAGCGCAGGTTCTGTTTCAGTACGAAGATCCACTCGGAAAGACAGTCAAAATTGCAAACAAACGCTACATGGTTGTCGGCGTCACACAAGCTCGCCAGGCCAGTGCCGCTATCGGCGGCAGCATGTCAGGCCAGGATTACAACAAGGATATCTACATTCCACTCGAAACAATGCGGGCTCGTATGGGAGATTTGGCTGTGGATATGCAGCCGGGCTCATTTAGCGCAGAAGAAGTCCAGTTAAATCAAATCACATTAAGAATTCATGATAAGGACCAGGTTGTCGCCACCGCCAGCGCGATTCGCGAAAGCCTGGCACTGAATCACAAGGACCCTAATCACTACAGCGTTGTCGTGCCTCTGGAGTTACTCAAACAAGCCGAACAGATCAAGGTCATTTTCAATGTGGTGCTGGGATCAATCGCGGCTATCAGTCTGATTGTCGGTGGCATCGGCATTATGAACATCATGCTGGCGACCGTCACCGAGCGCACCCGAGAAATCGGCATTCGCCGCGCGCTGGGAGCCAAGCAGCGCGATATCACGGCTCAGTTCCTGACGGAAACGATGGTGCTGGCGGGAAGCGGCGGCCTGATCGGCGTTATCCTGGGATTGCTCACACCACTGGCATTCGAAGGGATTAAGTTGATGGCACAGAAATTCATGCTGGAAGGCGGTCAGGCGACGTCCGAAGTCGGCACGATGTTTTTGAGTCTGACGCCGCAGATCGTCTGGAGCAGCCTGCCCCTCGCGTTCGGGATCTCCGTCGGTATTGGAGTCATCTTCGGCCTCTACCCCGCCCGCGCCGCCGCCCGCATGGACCCCATCGAAGCTCTGCGCCACGAATAGAAATCTTTGGAAAGCGGCGACCTTGTCTCTTCTCCGAGTCGGGGGTGGTCAAGTCCGATTGAACGCAGGATCGTGGACTCAGGGTGCCGCCAGACACTCGATCGTCTGCAATTCTTCGGGTACCAGATGGAAATCAAAGACGTCGAGATCCATTCGCATGTGATCAGCGTCGGTGGTCCCGGTCAGTGGCAGCATTCCGACATCGAGAGCAAATCGAAACACAATCTGGCTGACGGTCCGACCATGGCGCTTTGCGATCCGGATCAACTCGGGACGAGCCATCACATCGCGATTGCCGGTCAACAGCGAGAAACCCTGGTAAATCATGTCATGGGCGGCACAGAACTCCCGGATGAGACGATCCCAGCTCCGGACGGCGTAACACCGGTTCTGGACGAAGCGAGGTCGGACGCGTGCCTGCTGACACAGGGACTGGAGTTGTTCGAGGGTCACGTTGCTGACACCAAGCAGACGTGCTCGACCGCCGTCGTGGATCACTTCCATCGCACGCCACGCTGCCCAATCGTCCGGAGCCAGACCGATTCGCTGAGTTGGCCCGTGTAGTACATACGAATCGATGAACTCGGTTCCCAAGTGTTCCAGCGAACTGGCGAACGATTGCTCCACCTGGGTGGTGACGGAGGTGGCGGGATCGTATGGCAGACGATGATCCTGCCCGCTCCGGAAGGTAAACTTCGTCTGCAGGAACAGATCCTCCCGGACAACAAGACCACTCTCGATTGCCGCCGCGATGCCCTGCCCAACCGCTGCTTCGTCGTAATGCCGCCGCTGGTTCGCGGTATCGATCCCACGAAACCCCTGCCTCAGAGCCATTTGGGTCAGGCGCTGCGTCTCGTTCTCCTTCCAAGCCGTCCCGTAGAGAAATCGGGGAACTCGAACACCTGCGATTTCAGTAGTGTGAACGATCATGTGGTTGGCGATATTTCTTACGCAGCATCGAATCGGCTTCGCCGCAAACGAGACGTCCGCTTTGGTGGAGTAAACTGAACACACTCGTAACGTGCGCATCTGGTCAATCGGCAACTTGACGCTGCTGATTGACCGTTCTCATTATAACTTGTTACGCTTGATACAGCGAATGGGCATTGCTATTCATTCCTGCCTGTTCGAAACAAGTGAGCTTCCGGCATGCACCGCATTCTGTGGACTGCTGTTCTTCGGCTGACCCCGCTGGCGGTCCCGGCAGACGCGTTGCCGCATAGTTCGCAATTCGTCATGCATCAACCCGCTCGATAATTAACACTTTTACGTTAGCCAATAGACTGGGCGAATAATGGAACAGCACAAAGCTCCTCCTGAGCTCCAGGCGTTGGCATCGAAGGTCTTCAAGGTCGCCGAACTTCTCTGCGGCGAGGTTCCTGTGTTCGATACCGGATCTGGTTGGTACAAGGTCGGCACCCCAATTGTGGTATGGTTCCGCATTATCGGTCCCGCAGCCCGAAGCTTCCCTGCAAACTGCATTCAGGTGGCGGCAACGTAATCCTCTGCCGAACTTGAGTCACTGTCAGACGCTATCGGCAATAATATGTTCGGCAAGCCGACTCCGGAGTTTGTCGTCGAGTCGACTAACTCAGTCAGCTTCGCAGGGTATCTTGAGTTCATTGCCAGAGCGTACAAAGCTCGCTGTCCCGTGGAGATGTAGCGACAGTGCTCGCTGTCGCGCATCACAGTATAAGGCAAATGCATAACTCATAGGGCTTTGACTTCGCGAGTGCGGACGGAGATCGCGGAGTCACGACCGAGGTTGAGCGGAGTGGGCTTGTGGCTGTGCGAGCCATTCGATCCGAAGCTCAAGACACTTGTTCAGGAAGCCCGTTGGTTGAGCGACGCTGGGCGGCGTATGGGAACAGCAAACTCACGGCAATGTGCGTTGGCGATTTCTGTAGGTCCTTTCTGCCGGAAAGGATTTCGCAGCGTCGCTGCGACCTGCGACCAAACGTGTTTCGACGCCAAAATATGTGGCCGGAGATCACGGCACCGCTTTTTGTTTCGCCCTGTGACGTCCCGCTAACGGTTCGCCTTGCGGCAATTTTGAAAATCCTTTCCGGCAGAAAGGACCTACCTCAGCGCGGTCCTTCCACTGGCACGACTAAAAGCGTGTTTTGAACCCGCGTTTCCAAAATTCACCGTTTGATGCCGCATGTTGCATCGCGGTCAATTTGCTGATGCAGATGCTGTTTGTGCCCTGTTTGCACGACGTCGCACAGGGCTCGGCGTTGCCGAATGGCAACATGGCACCGCGTGAGGTTTACGGTGCGTTCAGCGTGATGAATATTTTTCAAAACAGCGTAAGCCGTGTTGCAGAATCTACTTGCGTCACCGGCATGTCATTTCTTCCCAGTCCGTCTTTGCGCGCAAAGGGCTTTTGGCACACTCTCTGCTTTACACCCTTTCATCAACCAGCATCACAGTGAAGCCGGTGAAAAAGAGTTGGTGAGACTCATCGAAACTGAGTGCTCTCCACTTAGGTCAAATCGAGAAACGGGAGACATTGCAATGAACATTTTGAACGCACTGAAGAACGACGAAAATGGTTTTGTTGTTTCTGCGGAGCTGGTGCTCGTTGGCACCATTCTGGTGCTGGGCATGATCGTCGGACTCACAGAACTGTCCTCCGGCGTGAACGAAGAATTGGAAGACCTGGGCTCAGCCATCGGAGCCATCAATCAGACTTATTATTTTACTCTGGCCAGTGGCAAGAAGGGTGAAGTTGTCGGGAGCACGAACATGGACTTTCAGGACGAGTGCGATCACAGCTGCGACATCACCTGCAACACTCCAGCACGCGGTGAAAAGCACAGCAACTAGAAATACGCGAATCACAGCAGCCTTTGAAACTTTAAAGAACAATCATTCACATCGATAATCATAAAGGAACATTGACATGAACATTCTGACCGCATTGAAGACCGACGAAAATGGTTTTGTTGTATCGGCCGAACTGGTACTGGTCGGCACCATTCTGGTACTCGGCATGATCGTCGGACTCACCGAACTGTCCTACGGCGTGAACGAAGAACTGGAAGACCTGGGCTCTGGCATCGGAGCCATCAACCAAACGTATTACTATGCTCTGGCGAGTGGCAAAAAAGGTGAAGTTGTGGGCAGCACGAATCGGGATTTCGTGGATGAATGTGACAACGACTCTGACATCACATGCAACACACCGGCTCGGGGCGAAAAGGGCAACGGTAACAATCACTGATTCTTGCCTGACTGCTTCTGACACACGGGGGCTGCGGTCACACGATCGAGCCCCGTTGTGTTTCAGCAGATCACAAACCCTGGAGCCATGGGTTTGGCCTGCCAGGAATGGTTGGACACCAGTCAGCCGGCATCAACGATTCGACTTGTGATTGAAGCACCGTCTTCTGCCAAACATTGGCTGCCTGAAGCCCGTCCTTCAGTTTCAATGCAAGACTAAAACCCGATCATCAAACAGTCTCCTGTTTCGGGATAAACAGCCCGCGTTCGCTTCTGGCAAACGTCGGGCTGTTTGTCTTTGAAGGCCCGCCGCAAGAGAGAAATCTGGTTTTCCCGCCGATAACAAGCCAAAAATGGGTTTAAAGCTGCCATCGCGAGGAACCTTTTCTGTGTTTAGAATGTCGACCTTCCACGAACTCGAGGTTGGTCGAATATTTTGAAAAGCACCCGCTGGTGCTGGCTGAAGATCCCACGGAACAAGAATCATGCGCAGCGAATCTGAAGTACTCTTTGAAGACAATCCTTTTACCATTCCGGTCGCGGATCGCGTGCGGCGTCTGCCGCCGTATCTGTTTGGAACGATCAATAAACGGAAGTATCAGCTTCGCGTCGCTGGCGTGGACGTGATCGATCTGGGAATGGGTAATCCGACCGATCCGCCGGATCCGTTGATTGTCCAGAAAATTGAAGAAGCCCTGGCGGATCCTCGCAACCACCGGTATTCCGTCTCCAACGGAATCGGCAATCTTCGTAAAGAAGTGTCCGCGCGGTATCTCAAGCGGTACGGCGTGCGGCTGGATTCCAATGATGAAGTACTGGCCTGCCTCGGATCCAAGGAAGGCTTCAGCCACATGTGTCTGGCGCTCATGGGTCCCGGTGACACGGCGATTGTACCAGCACCCTCCTTTCCGATTCACGTCTACTCTGTGATGCTGGCTTCCGGCAATGTGATCGCCCTTGATGTGCGCGATCCGGAAAAATTCCTCCGCAACATTGCTTACACCTGTGAGCATCTGATGCCGAAACCGAAAGTCGTTGTCGTCAATTTTCCGCACAATCCGTCATCGACCGTGATTGAACAGGATTTTTTTGTGGAGCTGGTGCGACTGGCGAAGAAGCACAAATTCCTTGTCCTCAGCGTTTTTGGCTACGCCGTCATCTGCTACGTCGGCGATAAGGCTCGCAGCTTTCTTGCGACTCCCGGGGCACTGGATGTCGGGGTGGAACTGACTTCGATGAGCAAGAGCTACAGCATGGCTGGCTGGCGGATTGGATTCTGCTGCGGCAATCGAGAAATGGTCCGCGCACTGGCGACCATCAAGGGGTATTATGACTACGGAATTTTTCAACCAATTCAGATTGCCGCGATCGTGGCAATGCGGCACTGTGATGACGCAATCGATCGCATGGCAGCGGAATATCAGGTGCGGCGTGATGCGCTGTGTGAAGGCCTGAAACGCATCGGCTGGAGCGTCCAGCCGCCCCGAGCCGGCATGTTTGTGTGGGCAGAAATCCCGGAACCGTGGAAGAAAATGGGATCCATCGAATTCGCAATGAAACTGCTCAACGAAGGCGGCGTCGCCGTGAGCCCGGGCCGCGGCTTCGGTGCCGAAGGAGAAGGCTTCCTTCGCATGGCAATTGTCGAAAACAGCCAGCGCCTGCGTCAGGCTGCCCGCCAGATCGACAAATGCCTGAACGTGGCCGAAGCGCCAGAGACAGCACCAGCCTGAGAAAACGGCTACCAACTGCTCTGACTCGTCTCGCTCGACCATGAACTGGAGGACGACGGGTTGTGACTACTGCTTGAGGGCGGGGTGGGCGGCGAAAAGGCTTGGATGTTGCGGGAAGAATGTACGTCTGACGAATGGACTGCGGTCGAAGAATTGGGCATGCCGGTCGACATCACTCCGAGCCTTACCGCAGAGATCGGGTTCGGCCGCGGCGTTCCAGTTCTCGACGTTGCTCAGCCGCATCGGCTGCGGATTGGGCCTGCCGCACCGCCCGGCGAGACACTGAGATCACGGAGTTCGCCAGCTCAATTGCCCGCTCATACTGCTGATTATTCAATGCCTGTTTGCCGCCTGAAGCTGCGGTCTGAGGGCTGTGACATCGGCCTTAACCGAACGATAGAAACTTCCAGCCTGCCTCCATTCTGGGCGTTCAACAACTTCAGGCATTCGTCGCAATGATGTTGAACGGTTGGAAACAACGGCGAGGGATCTGAGCCGTCTTCACAGAACTTCATACCGCTATTCCGCAGCGACTGCAGCCAGTCGGACGTCTTTGCCAGTTTATCGCTCAGTTCGTCAACACCCCGGCGATGCTGCAACACACGTTCTGTCAATTGTCCAACGCTGCGAAGCAGATCACTGGCTGTTGTCTGAATCGATTGACTGCCAATCGGATCACGTACCACGATTCCTGCCGCATGGACCCGCTGTTCGGCGACTTTGTCGAGCCACGATTGATACGGCTCAATCGAAAGTTGAAGAGTCTGCAATTGAGCAAGCTGCTGCTGAACTCGCTGCAAGGCATATTCCCACACTTCATTCCTGAGGGAGCAAAGGATAGGATTACGACATCCATGAACACAACTCTGCAACCCGTGACTTCTCTGATCCTTGGCATCGACGGCGGTGGCACGAAGACGGTGGCGTGGCTGGCTGCGTGCGGTGATGGTTCGCTTCCGAACAACGCTGTTATTCTGGGAAAGGGTTCAGCTGGCCCTTCGAATCAACGGGCGGTCGGACCGGTCATGGCGCTTCACAATCTGGATTCCGCCATAGAATTGGCCTTCGCGGACGCCGGTTTGCCGCGCGCGACAGTGGCGGCGGCTTGTCTGGGGCTGGCCGGGGCAGATCGGGACTCGGATCGACGTGTTATCGAAGACTGGGCGAGCTTTTCACGACTGGCGACGTCTGTTCGAGTCGTCAATGACGCCGTCCCGCTGCTGCATGTGGATCAGGGTGATGGCTGTGGCGTGGTGCTCATCGCTGGCACAGGATCACTTGCCTGGGGCCGCAACGCAAACGGTCAGACAGCCCGCAGCGGAGGCTGGGGATACCTGTTCAGTGATGAAGGCAGTGCTTTCAGCATCGGCCGTGCCGTGTTGAATGCCGTGTCGCGGGCCGTCGATGGTCGCGGCGAACAGACACGCCTTGTGGCTGACGTGATCGAACATCTGAAGCTGTCGGCACCGCAGGATATTGTGACGGCTGTCTATGCACACGAAGTTCCACGCGCAGTCGTCGCGAATATGGCGCCGCTGGGATTCGCCGCTGCCGCCCGGCGGGACAAACTGGCCATGGAGATCCTGCACCAGGCGGCGGCTGAACTGGCGGCCATGACGGTGGTGACAGCCCGGCGACTTGAGATGCAATCCATGCTTTCCCTTGTGCTGACTGGTTCCGTTCTGCTTCAGAATCCTGAATTCCGGCAACAGGTGATTACCGAAATCGAAGCCTGTGAAGTGACGCTTGTCAAGACGCAGGTGGTTGAGGACGCCGTTGCCGGCGCAGTGCACATCGCTGCACTGCTGGCCAGCACTGCCCTTGGATAGGCGTGGCGGTCAAATGTGTCCGGCGCGTAGCCAAACGCTCCAAGTCTCGGAAATTCCGGCCTTTTTCCGCATGAAACTGGTCCAGTAACGAAGAATTTCGGGTGAATTCAAAAAGGACGTCTTCGTGGAAGGCGTTTGCCTGGCTATCATTCCACCGCTACTCGGTCCCATTTTCCCGGATTCCAGCCGCGTCAATCCTCGACGCACTCCGTGGTCACAGGTTTTGAGCGCGATCGAGCTCCCAGGGTGTTTTTCATGTCTGCCGTTGTTTCTCTTCCTGTGGTCGATGATCAGGGTGTTCTGCGTCGTACTGATATTCGCAATATCGCCATCATTGCACACGTTGACCATGGGAAAACGTCGCTCGTGGACTGCCTCATCCGTCAGAGTGGCATGTTTCGCGAAAACCAGAAGATGGGCACATGCATTCTGGATTCCAACGATCTGGAACGTGAACGTGGCATCACGATTCTTGCCAAAAACATCGCCATGATGTGGAATGACGTCCGCATCAATATCATCGACACACCGGGGCACGCCGACTTTGGTGGCGAAGTGGAACGCGTCCTCAAAATGGCCGACGGAGCGCTGCTGGTTGTGGATGCCTTTGAAGGACCTCGTCCGCAAACGCGTTTTGTGCTTCAGAAAGCATTACAGTGCGGATTGTCTTTGATGGTGGTGATCAACAAGATCGACCGCCCGGATTGCCGTCCGGACGAAGTGCTGTCACAAACCTTTGACCTGCTCGTTGAACTTGGCGCAGACGATCGGACTCTCGATTTTCCATACATCTTCACCAGTGCTCGTGAAGGCTATGCGACGCACGATCCAAACCAGAAGGGCGGCGACGTGCGTCCTCTGCTGGAACTGGTCATCGAAAGGATCCCCGGTCCCATCGTGCGTCCGGATGATGCGCTGCAGCTGATGGTCACGTCGCTGGAATGGTCGCGCTATGTTGGCCGTGTTGCCACGGGACGAATCGCTGCCGGACGAATTCGCACTGGTCAGCAGATCGCTTTGATGCGAGCCGATGGTTCCAAGAAACTTGCCAAAGTCGATCAGATCCAGTTGTATGACAACCTGGGGCGATCTGATGCCGAAGAAGCCTGTGCTGGTGATATCGTGGCTGTGATCGGTCTGCCGGATCCGGAAATCGGCGACACAATCGCTGACCCGCTGACTCCTGTGGCGCTGGAACGCATCGCCGTCGATGAGCCGACACTGTCTATGAAATTCACGATCAACAGTTCACCGCTGGCAGGCCAGCACGGGAAGTTCGTGACCAGCCGCAATCTGCGAGACCGGCTGATGCGCGAACTCAAGTCGAATGTGGCGCTGCGCAGCGTCGAAGAAACGGAAGACAAAGAGTCGTTCATGGTCTCCGGACGCGGCGTGCTGCATCTGGCGGTGCTCATCGAAACCATGCGTCGTGAAGGGTTTGAACTGTCCGTGGGCAAACCGGAAGTCATCGTCCGTGAAATCAATGGCAAGAAGTGTGAACCTTACGAGCTGCTGGAAGTCGATGTGCCGAGAGTGCGGACGTTGGCCCGGTAATGGAACTGGTCGGATCGCGACGCGGTCAGGCTAAAACGATGACCACGACTTCCACCGGTATGACGCATCTGGAATTCAGTATTCCAGCCCGCGGCCTGATCGGGATGCGCACAAAGATGCTCAACGCGACCCGCGGCGAAGCCATCATGCATCACCGCTTTGAGGATTACCGTGCGATTGAAGGTGACATTCCGCATCGGCAGAACGGCGTCCTGATTTCGCAGGACAGTGGTCGTACGGTGACATATGCGTTGTTTAAACTTCAGGATCGATCCGAACTGTTCTGCCACGGCGGCGAAGACGTGTACGAAGGTATGATCGTCGGCGAAAACGCGCGGGACAACGACATGGTTGTGAATCAGATCCTTGAAAAGAAGTTGACTAACAATCTCTAGACCGGTGAGTAAGAA
>JBBJME010000173.1:0-14858 GCA_037719765.1 Planctomycetaceae bacterium | reverse complement strand
GGCCGAGTTGAGCTCGCTTCGCCGCAGCGTCAAACGCGGCGTGCCCTTTGGTGATGACAAATGGACGAGGAGCAGTGCCGTTCGCCTTAGCCTCGAAACCACAACACGCCCAAGAGGTAGACCCAAAAAAGAGACCCTCCAAAAAGAGACCTGACCCCTTTCTCCTCCAAGCAATATCCGTGCCGAACACTATTGGACCTGACCCCTTTTTTTCGATCAGAACACCTTTTTTTTAGCGACGGGTGTTCGTGATTGTTGTCGAAGCATTCACTCAGATTCTGTTCTGCTGCGATTTGCGATTGAACGCCATTCGTCTTCCAGTTGGTCTAGCCCAACTTCCCCAGAAGTGTAACAAAGCGCGACCGACCGAAAAAAGTTCGCCGTGTTTTGGGATCTGAAATTCGAAAACAGCCGTGTTTTGAAATCTGAAACGCGATGTAGTGAGAAGAAGATATCTGGCGGGCACAAAAACGGGCCATAAGATCCCGGCCATGTTTATCCGACAGCACTTCAAAGAAGAAAACGGACAGCGAACAGCGTACTGGGCGCTCGTCGAATCTTATCGAACCAGGCGAGGCCCTCGGCAGCGGGTTGTGGCGTGGCTTGGGAAGCTCGACGAAGCCGGGCGGCTTGGGGTCAGGCAGGCCATCGACAGCACGGACACGGCCACAGGTCTGCAGGACAAATCCACGCGCGGCCATGACCGTCAGCAGTTACTCTTCAACGATGATGAGAACACTACGAAGCCGCGATGGGAAGAAGTCAATGTCGCCGGTGTCCGCGTCGAGAACACGCGGCAGTTTGGAGGACCGTGGCTCGCGCTGCATCTGATTCGCATGCTGCAGCTCGACACGTTTTTGCAGAAGGCAATCCCGGAAGGACGTGAACAGGTTCCGTGGGACGTCAGTTCGCTCATCCTCATCATTGCGAGACTGCTCAAACCTTCCAGCGAACTTTACATCGCCGAACAATGGTATCCGAAAACTGCCTTGCCGGATCTGCTGGGTGTGCCAGCAAAACAGGTCGATGACAACCGGCTCTATCGAACTCTCGATGTGGTGCTGCCGCTTAAAGAGGCGCTGGAAATTCATCTCAAGCAGCGTGCGGGCGACCTGTTTGAACTTGAATACGACCTGTTGATGTACGACGTCACCAGCACGTTTTTCGAAGGCCGGGCCGACTTCCCTCTGGCGCAGCGCGGTTACTCGCGAGACCAACGCGGCGACTGCAAGCAGGTGTGCATTGCGCTCGTGGTTTCACGCTGCGGCATGCCGCTGGGGTACGAAGTTTTCGCGGGCAACACGGCCGATGTGACGACGGTGGAACACGTGGTGGAAACGATGGAACGCCGCTATGGCAAGAGCCAGCGCATCTGGGTGATGGACCGTGGCATGGTGAGCGAAGACAACATCAAATTTCTTCGCGACGGCGGTCGTCGCTACATCATCGGGACTCCGAAAGCGACGCTGAAGAAGTTCGAACAGGAGATTCTCAAAGACGACTGGCATGCGATCCGCGATGGTCTTGAAGTAAAGATCGTGCCGTGGCCAAAGGACGATGATGACGATGAGTCCGGCGCTGAGCCTGTCGCGGCAACGACCAATGCGAACGGTGATGCTGCTGTGTCTGAACAAGATCCGGCACCGGAGACATTCATCCTGTGTCGCAGTCGTGATCGATCGAAGAAGGAAGAAGCGATGACGCAGCGTTTCGAAACGAAGATCGAAGAGGCGCTGGTTCGTATGAAGGCTGGTTGCGAAAAAAAGAACCGCGACGTTCAGAAAGTGGAGCGGCAGATCGGTCGACTTCTTGCAAAGAACAGCCGGGCTGCAAAACTCTTCGACATCAAAGTCTCAAAGGCCGAGAGCGGTGTCGCAATTGTTGAATGGTCAAAGGTCGATGGCTCTCGCAACTGGGCCACGTTAAGCGCCGGCTGTTACCTGCTTCGCACGAACGTCTCAGGCTGGTCCGACGAAGAACTGTGGAAGGCATACATCCAGCTGACAGAAGCCGAGGCCGCGTTTCGAATTCAGAAAAGTGATCTGTCGATTCGTCCGATCTGGCATCAGAAAGAGGATCGTGTGCTGGCTCACATTTTTGTGTGCTTCATCGCTTACGTGCTGTGGAAATCGCTCGGTCAACTTTGCATAAAAGCGGGTCTCGGCAACGAGCCCCGCCGTGTGCTGGACGAACTGTCCGAGATCCATTCGATGGATGTCGTCCTGCCGACAAAATCTGGTCTGGAGATCCGCACTCGCTGCGTTTCAAAACCGACTGATCACCAACAAATCCTGC
This sequence comes from Planctomycetaceae bacterium, assembly GCA_037719765.1. GTDB lineage: Bacteria > Planctomycetota > Planctomycetia > Planctomycetales > Planctomycetaceae > SXXK01. The sequence continues at coordinate 12,563 of JBBJME010000173.1, read as the reverse complement.
TCGATAAACTGGGCCTGAATCTGCCGACAAAAATCAATTTGAAACCAATGTAGTGAGAAAAAACACCCCAAAACTCACGAAAACACAGTGCTTTTTCAACGAGTTGGGGAAGTTGGGCTAGCTTCGTGGTAAAGACCTTTTGAACTCGCTCCACGGGTTTAGACGTCTGCTTTCTCTCATCCAAAACTTGAAAGCTTATTTCTCTTTGCTCGTCCAGTTCCGCGACCAATGCGCCACGTTTGGCTTGGTCGTAGAACGCATCGCGCCGTTGTTCGGCGTCCTTGCCGATGAATGTGTCGTGGAGCGGGTGTTTTGAGACTCGCTTGCCTTCTTTGGCTCGGTCGTATTCCGAGACCGGCCAGATCTTTGCATGATTGCGGTCGATCAGTAAATCTTCTGTGAGGTAAAGCAGGATCTGGACGCGAACATCGGGCGGCACATAATAGCCTTCCACTCGTTCCAGTTTGGCATCATCTTTGGACTTTGCCACAGCAAACGATTCTGGCGTCCAGAGGAGTTCCGCATTGCTGGACCGGTTGCCGCCGGAAGGGAAAATGATCTGGTCAACTTCGAGGTGAAACTGATACTTCGGCTGTACACCGCCGTCGATTTGTGCGGAGTCGGTCGGTTGCTGGCGAAACTCGAAATCGTACATTTCAACATCGTGCCCGGACCAAATTTGCTGCGTGGACCGCGAGCCCTTTGACTGATGTTGCATCATCTGAAGTTGCGATTCATCGTAGATGGCTGCTCCGAATCCGGCCATCGGCGACAAGGATTGATTTGTGCCTCTCTCGTCCGAGGTGGCCCCGGCATTGAACGACGAGAAGCGACACCGCAGCAAAATGGGCGGAATACCTGCATGAAGGTCCGATCTTGAAGCCCAAACCATCACGATAAGCTTGTCATTGGCTGTACGAACTCGTTTCCCTTCGATTTCTTCGAGAGCCTGCAAGTAAATACCCTGTCGGACCAAATTGGTCCAATCGTCAGGAATTGTTGCATCGGCGTTTTTCTGCACGGCAAGAATGACCGTCACGGGTTCCAGCGGAGAAGGAGGTGCATTGCGGCAACCGAATTCGTACCATTGCTCGAAGGTCAATTCATTGTCGGCGGTTGCGGGAAGACAAGCTGGCTTGCCATAGGCTGAGAGCAGATGGCGGTTTACCTGACTGGCTATGGACTGGTCGCTGCCGGTGATGTGGTGCGGGGTGTATTCGAGTTCGAACCGAATTGACGCTTCCACATTTCGCGGACGTCCTGGCCCCAATGCTCGGCCAGACCAGTTGTGCGAGCCGATGTAAATGACGGACTTGTTTTCGTGAGGCAGTCGCAGGTAGACAAGTTTCGAATGGAACAACGCGATCCCGTCAGGCTCATCAGTGTTTTTGACCAAAGGGTCCATGAAATACTTGAGACGAGGTTTTGAGTCTCCGACGTCGCGTTGCAGCTGCAGGAGAGGCGAGTAACCACACGCACAACTCAGCGAACTGATACCAAAAGAGAGTTCGTTCCGTAGTGCTGCGACAAGCGCCGGGCGGTCGAGCGAATTCAATCCCGCTTCTGAGATGTAGGCCACAAGAAACCGGCACACGTCGGCACGCTGCAAATCAGAATTCAGCCTGTCGCGATAATCAGTTGCAATCAGTTGTTCACTGAGAAAGTCCATATGGTGATTCCTGGTGATTCACAGTTCGCCTTTGAAGGCACGGTCGAGGATGGCGGGGAGCAGGGCGTCGAGTTCGGCGGCAGTCTCGGATTGCAGCCGCTGCATCGCGTCCACTTCTGCTTGCAAGGCGTCCAACTCAGCCACGATTCGGCGCTGCTCGGCCAGCGATGGAACGGGAACTGGGAAAGCGCGAATCTCGCCGAGAACGATGTGCGGAATCATGTCGCCACGCGACTTGGCCACCATTCGATCTTTGATCCAGTTCGAGTTCAGGAGATGGACGAGATAGTGGCCATCGAGTTCGTCACGCAACGGTTTGATGAGGGCCACGCTAACGAAGTAGCTGAACTCTCGGTTTGTGTCCACGAAACACGGTCGGCCGCGCGTTGCACCATCCTTTGAGTAAAGCACGTCGCCATGCTCCGCCTTGCACCGCTTGGTAAACAGACGGTGGTCGTTCTCAGACATAGTTGAGATTCGTAAAATTCAGCTTCCCAGTGACCATATTCCTGACCGTGACGAACGGAATGCCTTCTGGCATGTAGCTCGGCGTCACATGCGGTCCGTCCAGAATGTGCGAGGTCAATTCGCCGAGAGGTTGAACCGGAAATCGCTTCGGCAAGCTGCTGAATTTGGTTCCAAGATGTGAAGCCATGAATGCCGCTGCCTCGTCGTCAGCTTGCTGGCGGAGGGTGCGGGCCTCGTGGATTTGGGCGGCCAGTTCCTCAATCCTCGCCACCACCCGCCGCTGCTCGGCCACGGGTGGTAGCGAGATTGGAATTGGCAGCAGCCGCTTCGCTTTTAACTCTGTCTTGATTCCGCCAGGAACGTGTTCATTCAGAAGATTGCGAAAGGACTGGCTGCGAAAGAACCACCAGAGAAATTTGAGATCTGCGAGATTCGGTTTTGGCGTATATGCGCCGTAGTGGATGGTTGCAGCGATTGGCTTCGCGTTCTCTGGACCGTAAATGGCAATCGCCCCTTTCGCCGCATTGATTCCGGAAATCACCAAGTCACCGGGACGGGCGAGGATCATCCCCGTGTTCGTTTCTAAATCGGAGCGAAATTGGATTTGCCCGGCGTCGAAGCCGATTTTCGCGACAATACGAACGCCGCTTCTTGAAAGATCGTCCGGCGATGGTGTTTCGCGCCGCTCTGTCAGTACGTCACCCAACCGTACGATTGGCCAGAGGATTGGTCGCGGCGTTAGCACGCCCCGCTCGCCGGGAGGTGGATTAATCTGCCTCATGTCTTCCTCCGAGTCGTCACGCCTGCGCGGCGGGATCCGAGCAGTTTGCGGGGGCTGGCCAAAATCATAGCGTTATCGACCGGGGCAGGCTGAACCGGAACAAGTTCAGTCTTTCGGGACTTCTTACTCACGGCTTCGTCTCCTGTTTCAGCAGCTTCTGGATGTTCACCATGATCTCGCCGATCCGATGTTCCTTCTGCAAAATGCTGGCGGCGAGTTGCTCTGGCGGCAGGTGCGTGATGTCTTCTTTGGCTCGTGGATTCTTGCGGTCAAGGTTGCAGCTGTTGGCGAGCAGTTCAGCAACGGGCACTTTCCACGCTCGATCGTTTTCTTCGCGGTCGTTCCACCACGTCTGACACTCGGCAAACTCCTCGAACTGCAATGGTGCGGTCTTCGTATAGTTCTTGCGGCCTTCAGGGAGTGGATGCTCGTAATACCAAACCTCCCTGGTTGGCCCCGAGCGATCAAAGAACAACAGATTCGTCGGAATATTGGTGTACGGTGCGAAGACGCCATTCGGCAAACGCACAATCGTGTGCAGATTGAAGTCCTTCAGCAGCAACTCTTTGATTCGAGCACAAACGCCGTCGCCAAACAGAGTTCCGTTGGGAACAACAACAGCCGCCCGTGCCGGACGTCCGACTTTTCCCGGCTGCCGTTTCAGTCGTCGCATGATAAGTTGAAGAAACAGCAACGCAGTCTCGGACGTTTGCATGTCTTCGGGGAAGTTACCCTGGATGCCTTTTTCTTCTTCACCACCAAACGGCGGATTGGTCACGACGATATCGACGCGATCCTTTTCGCCAATCTCCGTCAGCTTGAATCGCAGAGAGTTATTGGGATCCACATGTGGTGAATCCAGACCATGCAAAAGCAGGTTCATCTGGCAGAGCAGATATGGCAGCGGCTTAGTTCGAGTTTGGCACAGTTGGATGAGTTTTTGGGATTGTTGATTACAAAGACCGACATCAATGTCAGAGTACGGGTGTATTGAATCCGTATACATGACAAGGATGTCGGTCATGGAGCTTTGTAGCAGTTTTCGAGTTTTGTTCGAAGCGTTCTCTCCGGTATTTTCTCCTGCCTGTTTTCCGTTGTGGCAGACGTTGATGACGGGCTGGGTGTTGTCGCATCGGCATCGGTATATTTCCGATCTGATTGTCTCCAGCGATTCCACGCGGGACGGGGACTGGTCGAGGTTTTATCGATTCTTCAATCGCTACAAATGGAGCCTTGATGCGGTTTGTCGGGTCGTCGCCAGGCTTGTGGTCAACACGCTTGTGCCGCTGGATGCCGTGATCGTTCTGGCAATCGATGACACGCTGTGTCGCAAGCGGGGATTGGGACTGTTCGGAGTCGGCATGCATCACGACCCGCTGATCTCCAGTCGAGGCATGAAGCTCGTCAGCTGGGGACACGACTGGGTCATGCTCACGGTTGTCATCACCGGGCTGAAGTGGGCTCCGCCCATTGTGTTTGCGTTGCCGATCGGGTTTCGCCTGTACATCAACAAACAGGGAAATACGAAAGGGAAAAAGAAAGACAAACGTGGCTCCTCCGGAAAGGGTAAGGCGAGTACTGCGCCTGTGGGCCACAAGACTCGCCCGCAACTCGCTGTCGAGCTGATTTTGCTGGTTTCTGCGTGGTTTCGTGACCGAAACTTTGTGGTAGTGGCCGACAGTTTGTACGGCGGACACAGCGTCGTCGGCAAGCTGCCCGGCAACATCGACATCATCAGCCGCGCGACTCTGAAGGCCGCGTTGTATGAACGAGCACCTCAACCGACAGGCGGTCGCGGACGACGTCGCAAAAAGGGCGAACGTCTGCCTTCGATTGCGGAATGGGCAGACGATCCTCGCTGCCCGTGGACGACCCTGACAATCGATCAGTACGGTCTTCATACCACACTCCGATGGAAACGGCAGGAGGCGTTGTTCTACGGCGTTGGCAAGAATCGTCTGATGTCGATGATTGTCGTGGAAGATCTGGAAGGGAAGCGAGGTCGTCAAGTCTTCTTCTGTTCGAATACGAACTGGTCGCTCCAATTCATTTTGTGTACGTACGCTTCGAGGTGGTCGATCGAAGTGACATTTGAAAATCTGAAACAACTGATGGGGTTTGCAGATGCGGCGAACTGGAAAGAACTGGCGGTGCTGCGAACGGCTCCGATGGCGGGTGTGATGTACAGCCTGATCGTGGTGTGGTTCCACCAGGAAGGCCATCAGCATGTCGAATTCCCTCATCGGCCCTGGTATCCGCAGAAGAAGTGGCCATCCTTTGGAGATATGCTGACGACGCTGCGTCGCCTGTCGTTCGAAGAAAAAAATGCGGAGTGCTTCGGAAACGAACAGGCCACAAAAAATCTGTTTCGCCAGTTGACCTATTTCCTCACGCTTGCCGGCTGACTCCGCCGCCCTGATAATTCCAAAGCCAAAGCGATTCCCGCCTCAGCCAACCTCATCACTTGACCAGCCGCCCAGCTGAGATCAACCAAGGACGCTATGCCAAACTCGAACTTAGGCTCACCAACGAGCAGGGATTTGTTCTGCAGGAACTGACGGTCGGCAACCGTTTTGACCTGCCTACTGAGGTGTTTGTAAGTTTCGACAATCATGCCGCCTGTTCCGCCCGCCGGATCCAGAACCGTTTCTCCCAGCTGCGGATCAAGCATCAGCACCATGAAGCGAACAACCGGCCTCGGCGTGTAAATTTCGCCACTATCTCCCGCCGCATCCCGCATTTCGCGGAGCATGGATTCGTAGAGGGCACTGAGTGTGTGGAGTTCGGCGCTGGACGTGAAATGAATGCGCGAAATCTTGTCGATGACATCGCGGAGCAGGTAGCCGCTCTTCATGCGATTATCGACGCCCTTAAAGACAGTCGCGATCACGTCACGACGATCGTCGCCGTTGGAACTTGTCAGGTTTCGTAAATAGGCGAAAAGGCCAGCGCCCTCCGTTCCGTCCGGGCGGATGCCCTTTTCCAGATTGATGAATTCGAGCAGTTCGTCGCCGGTGACTCCCTGTGGATTCGCGGCCCAGTCTCGCCAGCGATAAGGCGGCTCAATGGCGGGACGAAACTTCTTGCCTGCGAGCTTGGCTTCTTCCGCTCGCTGTATTTCCAGGTCATCGAGAAACTTCAGGAACATGATCCACGTCAGCAACGGCAATCTGTCGAGATCGCCATTCAATCCCTTGTCTTTTCGCATGATGTCGCGAGCGGACTTGAGCAGACTGCCGAGTGACTGCGCGGTTGTCGGAGTCACCTTGGCTGTGGCTGCAGCCTTCGGCTTCTTTACAGAAATGGTTGTGTCCGTGGCATTCGGCGCGTCTATCGTCTTTGGTTTGCGTTTCACTGGGCCGGATTGTCCTCAAGTCAGATCAGGGTGTTCTTTTGGAATCAGCAGTTCACTGAAACGGACTTTGTACAGTGTTCTGCAAATCGATCCGCTGAAGATCTTCGCAGGAGTTTAGCGTTTGCGGCGATGAAGGCTAAGCGTAGCCGCTGAGGTGTTGTATTCGAGATTCTGCCGTTTGGTCATGCGGCATACAGGAATCTCTGCAGGTCGGCGACTGCGTTTCGTAATTGATCAGCACCTCCGAACAGTTGAGTGATGTCTCCAATCTGGCCGTGGCTGGAAAGTGGCGGAACTTTGAGCACTTCCGGCAACACGAACTGCGCGTCACCGTGCTGGGCGTATTTCTCCAAAAGCTCGTCCAGAATCTGCCGCGCTTCAGTTCCGAACTGCTCAAAGAAGTCTTTCCGGTTTTGTTTGAGTTGCTGAGCCCGTTCGCGGCGAGTCTTCAACGGGGCATTAAAGGCAAGGTGACAGAGTAAGTCGAATGGATCTGCGTTTGGTTGTTGTGCCACTTCTGCGAGTTCCGCGAAGCTGATGCCACGCTCTTCCAACTGCTGAATGATCTGAGATCGTTTGACAGGATCGGCCCATCGATTTCGTAGTTCCGGAGCTGTGGGGCAGATTGTGCGGACGTTCTTCGCTGCGTAGTCTGTAAAACGGACGACTTGCAGCTGCTTTCCGTCGGGATCAAGTTCATAGACGAGATCTGCGGCAATCCGGACGCTCCCTCCGTCAAAGTAGAATTTTCGTGGTGGACCTCCTGCAGGCGGATCAATAAGCGTTCCGCCACCATCGTCGCCGTCCGGCGTTTTGTCGCCGCTGTCTGACGTTTCATCTTCGCCAGATTCGTACTTTTCGGCGGACTCATCGACTACCTCAGCGGATGTCACATTGCCCTGTGCGTCAATTTCTTCCTGGGTAATCCGAGTTGGTGAGCCATCAAATCCTGGCTCCGCGAACTTCTGTGTTGCCGAACCTGTGTAGTCAATAATGTTGAACCAAAGTTTGTCATAATCGTCGCGGACCCGAGTGCCACGACCGATGATCTGCTTGAACTCGCTCATAGTTCCTACGATACGGGCGAGTACCACATTTTTGCACGTCGGGGCATCAACTCCCGTTGTGAGCAGCTGTGAAGTCGTAAGAATTGTTGGCACGTCGGTTTCCACGTCCTTGAAACGTCCAAGGTGTCCTTTGCCGATATGAGTTTCATCTGATGTTACTCGGCAAACATAGTCGGGATATTGGGCGACGAGATCGGCATTGAGATTGCTCAATGCGGTTCGCATTTGGCTGGCGTGTTCCTGGTCCACGCAGAACACAATCGTCTTGGCAAACCGATCAGTTTTCTTCAGGAAGTTGGTGAGATGCCTGGCGATCGCTTCTGTCCTCGCAAGCATTGAAACAGTTCGCTCAAAATCGTTCGTATGATATTCCTCATCCGGGATCACACGTCCATAACGATCGAGGTCGGATTGGCTGGGTCGCCAGCCCGCCGCATCCCATTCGGTCACGACACGATGAACGCGATACGGGGCCAGGAAACCATCGTCAATGCCTTGTCGCAAGCTGTATTCGTAAAGAGGATTGCCAAAGTAAAGGTATGTGTCGCGATTCTCATCACGGAGCGGTGTCGCGGTCATCCCCAGTTTGATTGCCGGTTGAAAATAGTCGAGGATGGCTCTCCAGGAACTGTCACCTCGAGCGCTACCCCGGTGGCATTCATCGACGATGATCAGGTCAAAGAAATCTGGTGGAAATGATCGGAAGAGTCCGGTTCGCCGATCGTCTTCTGCAAGCGCCTGGTAGATCGCAAAATACATTTCGCGGCTCTTGACGACTTCGCCGGATTCAATTTTTGATCGCGCGTCACCGAAGACGGCAAAGATTTCATCCTTCGGCTGGTCGATAAGGATATTCCGATCGGCCAAATACAGAATTTTGGGTCGTCGATGTTCACCAGTGCGATTCCATCGAGAGTTCCAAAGCTTCCAGCAGATCTGAAACGCGACAGCAGTTTTGCCAGTTCCGGTGGCCATCGTGAGCAGCAGGCGTTGCTGCCCTTTGAGAATTGCTTCGACAGAGCGATTGATTGCAATCTGTTGATAGTACCGTTCACCTTTTTCAACCATGTGGTTGCATGGTGTCAGCAAACGTTCCGCTACTTTTGGATCTCCGATCTGGCTGCCGGTGAGGTATCTTTGCCAGAGCTCGTCGGGGGTTGGATACTGTGACCGCGTTGTTTCCAAACCGGTGAAGTAATCAAATTCAATGATGGATTGGCCATTTGTGGCATAGGCAAACTTAAGCCCGAGCATTTCCGCATATTGCTTTGCCTGCTGCATTCCGTCTGCTGCCGATTTGTATTCAGGTTTTGCTTCGACGACTGCCAACGCGAAATCTCGTGTGAAACGCAACAGGTAGTCAACACGCTTTGGCGATTTGCGCCTGAACCCCTTTCCGACCGGGATAATGCGACCATCTGTGATGCTGCGTTGTTCGGCAATCGAATGTGGGTCGTCATCCCAGCCCGCTGCCTGGATTAGTGGAACAACGTATTTTCGACAGGTATCCGCTTCTGTGGGCATTTTTACTCGATCGTTGATGTTCCGAAGTCATCGAGAGTGTCCAACAGTGCTGATGCATCGAGACTCCCGCCCAAAGAACGTAACCGACAGTCTATTTGAATGAAGCGATCTTGGGAAACAATGCACACTTGCAGCAATTAACTGCCGAACTGTTCTTGCGGATCCAGAGTGGTCTGTGGGCGTGATTTCTGGGTTCAGACATCAGGCAGTCATGACTGGCCAGAATTCGAGTCCACTCTGCCCGCCACCGTTCACACAGTATCGAAGGTCAGTCAATGCGTCTCCGGTTTTGGGGCGAGTTGAGATCGTTGAGCCTGCTGGGACTGCTGCGGACCGGCCATGGTGTGTCTCGTGTCCCAAACTACGTGAATCGCTGATTCAACTCACGCGCTCGGCGTTTGATGGTTTCCTCGACACTTGAGACCTCCACAAAATTGCCAATCAGGAATTCACCACCATACCGTTTCAATCATGTGGCGAACTCCATGACGTAATTCCGCAACCCGTATTGCTCATCGTAGTACAAGGAATCATCGCCATACTCATTTGCTGGCTTCATTTTTTGACCCGCAGCCAACGCATCGTTAAAGTCGAAACAGGTGATCTCGGACTCACCCGTTATGGGCAACACATTGTCACGTAACTTCCCATCGACGAGTCAGTAAATGAATACGAATACGAAGGCGCTCGAGAATTCGTAGTGTGCCTTGACGCCAACATGAGCTGCGTCACCTTTTTGCTGAACTACCCCCCCTTTTGCTGCCCCACATGAGTGATGAACGATTTCAGATTCTCAATAACGGCATCTTGGGCCGGTGATTTCCAGCTAAGTGGAATCTGCCACTCGGTTCCATCATCTTTTCGAATACAAAGCGTGAGAGTGTCACTTTGCCTATCAAACATCGTGCAAACAAACACCCATTCTGCGCCGATTTTATGTTGATCGCCATCAGCATCGACGAAGCCTTTCACCACGCGGCATTTCTGTCCCGCAATTAGATTCATCGTGGATTCCCGGTTCGAGGGTGGGCCGGGAAATTCAAAGGTTCCATTCTTGTATGGGCCATTCATGTTTTTACCACCTGCCGAGACTAGAAGCAAAGAGTGTCAGATCCGATCGAGTATTACTGGATCGGTACCAGGAGTGTGTTGTCAGGAACGAAGAACTGCGTCGCACCTCCTGCTCCAGAACCAGGGACGACTCGTCCCGGTGGATAGATAAAATCGGGTCTGGAATTCGATTGCAAGGCTGGAACGTTACCGACACTCTCAAATAGCGTGGGGGTCTGGCCTAATTCCGGAATCCCTACTTGTAGTGGAGTACTTCCAACCGGAGAAAAATAATTACCGGTGCCCTTCGGACCAACGTACTGCTGGAGTGCCGTCCCTGGCGGTATCGTCATTGGCGTGACCGGACTATTAAGGTCGATTCCTTCTATGTGATCCGTCGCCCGTCGTGCCGGGTATCCTGCCTGCTTAGTGTAATAGTCAAAAGCAGTTGCAGCATTTTGTGCTGTGGCGTTCGGCCCAGTTGAAGGTTCGCCTGTAGGTATCTCGTTGCTTTGTGCAGGCGTTCCAGAAGAGTCAATAAACGGTCCCTCCGGGTGCGGGACGGAACCATATTGTTCAAACAGGAAGTTACGAAGCGGTCCAGGCAGTTCTACTTGACGAGCAGCATTGACGCCACCGTGGGCAACTAGGAACAGACAAGGAGTCCTGACGATTTTCGTCATCAATGGCTCATCTGCATAAACCTGCATTGCAGCACCAAGTGAAAAGAAAATCCCGGCGGCGAACGCTTGGTAAACAGGAGACGAAATGGCTAACGCGGCCCCAAGACCTGCCCCGATTGTCCCGTAATAGATACCTTGCTTAAGTCCTGCCACGGCAGCATCTTCAAGCGTTCCTCCGTTGCTGGCAACAGTTGTAAATGCTTCCGCAAATCCGCACGCAAATCCCCAGACCGCTCCCGCTGTTGCTCCAGCTACTGCGGCGCTCCGTTGAGCAGCAAACCCGTCGAAGATTGCTCCTCCCTCATTCCCACTCGGATCCACGAACGTCAGTGGCGAGTTGCTTACGTATCGATACAGGTTCGCATCGCCTGCGGCAAAGGCGATGGGGTCTTGGGAAATGAAGCGGCCGAGTTCGGGGTTGTATGAGCGGGCGCGGTAGTAGTAGAGGCCGAGTTCGGCATCGAACTCTCGACCGGTGAACGTGAAGCGGTCGAAGGCGGAAGGATTGCTTTGGCTGATGATGTTGCCGAAGCTATCGTAAACGAGGCTGTTGAGGATCGTTCCGGCATTGTCGAGCAGATAGCGTACGCTGCCGAGCTTATCGGTGACATACCAAGCCGTGCCGTCCGTCGGCATCCATCTTGCGGCGACTTCGTCGATGGAAGTGCCGAACAGATACCGAGCGACGACGTTTCCTGCGGCATCGAGATCGGCCCAGGCATGTTGACCGTCGTAGGCTGTGTGAATCGTCACCGGAGCAAGCGGTCCGGCCCCATCGGCATCAACGGTTTTTGTGATGCGGCGATCGAAGACGTCGTAGCCGAACGACACTTCCTGCAGCACGCTTCCGCCGGAAGTATAGTCCGTGGCATCCACCATCTGGTTGCGGTAGTCGTATTGGTACTGAGTGTATTCGCCGGTGGCCGTGATCGTGCGCCGGGTCATGTTGCCTTCGGCGTCGTACAGATACGAGTACGTGGCATCGGCGAGCACCTGATTGTTCGGCCCGATGTTCAGCCCGACCGCTATCCGATTGCCATTGGCGTCGTAGCTGTACGCTTCATCCGTCAGATTCGCATGGTCGGCGGAGATCAATTGCCCAGTGTCATCATGCACGTACGTCGTGATCTGTCCGTCTTCGGTACGCGACGTCAGCTCTCCGCCAAGGTTCCATGCAAAATCGAAGTCTGAAAAGACAGCATCGACGGAATTCAGATGAGACAGGTTCGTCAGGTTGCCAACTTCGTCAAACTGATAACTCGTGCTGCCGATTCGATTTGTACCGGTGACATCACTGAATCGTTCGACCAGTGACCGTCCGCCTCGGGCATCGTACGTATAATCAATCCGAGCATCCGCGATGCCGCCACCGGACCACGTTCGGCTGCTCAACTGATTGCGAGCGTCGAACGTGGATGCAACTGAGACTCCCGTTTGATCGGTTCGACTGATGATATTTCCCACGGCGTCGACCCCATAAGTCAGCGTCAAGGCGGGAATCACTGTGCTTCCTCCCGCAATCTGTGTCATCCGGTCCAGTGCGTCCCATGTCATCGTGTAGGAACTGCCAGAGTCTGCGGCTGAGGCCAGATTGCTGGTTGCGTCGTAGGTGTAGGTAAACGATTCGACGATGCTGGATGCGTGCAACCAAAATTCTGAGATCCTGCGATTGAGGGCGTCGTAATCGAACTGACGGACTCGCCCGTTCTTGTCCGTGGTCTGGGCCAAGTTGCCGACAGGATCGTACTGGTAAGACCGCGAACTGCCGAGCGGGTCGGTTTCTCCGATCATCTGGCCGACGCCGTCCCACGCGAATGTTGTCGTTTGCGAAAGTGGATCAGTGATCGATGTGCGGTTGCTGGTGGCGTCGTATCCAAAACTGGTTATGCCTCCGGTTGCATCGGTAACGGACGAAACTCGATTCAGGTCATCGTAGGTCCGTGTTGTTTCACGACCGAGTGGATCG
>JBBJME010000172.1:0-14891 GCA_037719765.1 Planctomycetaceae bacterium | reverse complement strand
CTCGGTCAAAATCGCACGGCCCAGGGTGATCGTGTCCATGACAGAAAGTGGACTTTGTCGCAACCGTTTTTGCAGGGTGATGCCCGGAATAAAAGGCATCACGACGTAGACCAGATCTCCCTCGGAGCCGAAAGCGAGCAGCGGCGCAAATCCCCCATTTCTGACTTGCGAAAGGACATGGGCCTCGTGCTCAAGCCGCATTCTCGCAGAGGCGGTAAACTCTGCTTCCAATGCCGTCTTAATCACCACCGTGGCGGCGCGTTTGAGATCGGTCGCCAGCAGCGTCTCTTTGTTATCGGCACTTTTCAGGCGACGCAGAATCTGATAGCGACCGCTTATCACACGGCCGTCCTGGGGGGCGTCAGCCAAATCATTTCTACTCATTGGGCCGATGGCCATCCCGACGTCTCTCCAATGGCGTGGACTTAGCCCTTTTCGCCGTGAGCGGTACGGCGCTAGCCGCCGGTTTTTCCAGAGTATTCAGGAACAGTTACCGGTGGCTAGCGCCATTCCGCTCATTAAGTCCACGCCATTGCGACGTCTCACAGCGGTCTTGATGGGCCACTTCCCTATGCTCTTATGCCTTACGAATGTCGAGTCACGAAAACCTCAGACTCGCATTCTAAACGACATATTCGCAGATTCCCATGGTTTCGACCATGCAATTTCAAGGCGTTGACTTTACGGCAATGGCCTCGCTAGACTTACTCGGCTTGGGGTGTCCTCGTCATTGCCACTACAGATTGCCTGTAATTTGGGTTACGTTTCCGATGCCTCTTGACCCCCGATTGGCTGATTTATTGCTTCGTTGGGAGCAACATCGCGTTCAGGGCCGGGTCGTTACTGCCGAGGAATTGTGCCGGGATTGTCCCGATCTGGCAAAGCCACTGGCCGAGCGGATGTCCGCGCTGCAAACGAGTCACTCGCTTCACAGCACTCCGGACGAAAGTGGGTTGCATCTGAAGGGGACGCGGGCGAATGCCTTCGGGCTGCCCGTGGTCGGTGACTATCAGATCCTTGCGGAACTGGGGCGTGGAGGCATGGGGATCGTCTACCAGGCCTATGATCGCAAACGTCAGGAAATGGTCGCCCTGAAAACGCTGCACCGCATGGAGCCGTCTGCCGTCTATCGACTGAAGCAGGAATTCCGTGCTTTGGCGGATGTGACGCACCCGAACCTGGTCGGTCTGTATGAAATGATCTCCACGGCGCAGCAATGCGTCATTGCGATGGAACTCATTGATGGGGATCACTTTCTTGCCTGGATTCGTTCCGGGGCTGGCGCCGCCAGTCATCAGGCCGTCGAATCTGTTGAGTTCACGAAACTGAATCTCAGCTGCGAGGACGCTCCCATCACCCGTGAATCTGACGTGACTTTCACTCAACTGTCGCCAATTCAATATGACCGCCTGCGGGCTGCGTTTCTGCAATTGGCCCAGGGTATCTCGGCTCTGCACTCGCTCGGAAAACTGCATCGCGATATCAAACCTTCCAACGTAATGGTGACGCGTGAAGGTCGAGTCGTCCTGTTGGATTTCGGCTTGGCCGCCGAGTTGAATTGGGAAGGTGTCCATCAAAGTACAGAACAGCATGTCACTGGCACCGTCGCTTATATGGCACCCGAGCAGGCAGCCAGCCGGGAGCAGTCCGCTGCCAGCGACTGGTACAGCGTCGGCGTCATGTTGTATGAAGCCCTGACCGGCCAACTGCCGTTCACGGGTTCACCGATTCAGGTTCTTATCGATAAGCAGCAGCGGGAACCTTCGGTGCCAGCGGATGCGGTCCCCGGCATTCCCATGGATCTCAACAACCTGTGTGTTGCCTTGCTGCGGAAGTCCCCGAAAGCACGTCCCAGGGGACATCAGGTGTTGCTGCAGCTGACGGAGAGACCCGGAAGCAACTCAACCGTCATCAGAAACGCAGAGTCAGTCCAGCGAGCGACTTTTGTCGGGCGCGAATTGCAGATGGCTAACCTGATCGAGTCATTTAGCGCATTGCGGAAGGGGCGAACCGCAGTCGTCCGTCTGCAGGGCCGATCAGGAGCCGGAAAGAGTATGCTGGCTCAGCATTTTCTTGACGATCTCGTGCAACGCAGCGACGCGGTGGTGCTGGTCGGCAAGTGCTATGAACGCGAATCGGTACCGTACAAGGCTCTGGACAGTCTGGTTGACGCTCTGAGCCGGTATCTCCGCCGTATCCCGACACATGAAGCCCAAGCCCTGCTGCCGAGAGAAGCTCAAGTCCTTGCGCAAGTCTTTCCCGTTCTTCAGCGTGTGGCCGCATTCGCCGCGGCGCCCGGCAGAACAGTGGAGATCTCTGATGCGCATGAACTGCGTCGCCGGGCCTTCGAGGCGCTGCGCGAGCTGCTCGCCCGACTCGGTGATCGGAAGCCGTTGGTCCTGTTCATTGATGACCTGCAATGGGGCGATCTCGACGGAGCGACGCAACTGGTGGAGATCTTGCGACCTCCGGATGCGCCGGTGCTCCTTTTGCTCGCAGGCTACCGCAGTGAAGACGCGAACACGAGCCCTGTCTGGCGATCCTGCACGGGTGCTGGAAAAGTTTGGAACAGCGATTGATCAGCGTCAGGTCTCTGTCGATCCGCTCGATCATGACGAAGCCCGCGAGCTGGCATTGACATTGCTGGGCCAGCGCGATTCCAGAAATCAGGCGCTGGCGGAAACGATCGCGCGAGAATCGGGCGGCAATCCCTTCTTCGTACACGAGTTGGTCCAATGTATTGGCGCCAACATGGATGTTACTGAGACCTCGAACTCCCGGGCAGTCGTTCTCGACGAGGTTCTATGGACCCGCATTCAGTCGTTGCCTGCTGAAGCGCGCCGCCTGCTTGAAGTGGTTGCCGTGTCTGGCCAGCCACTGAGGCTCGCCGACGCGCGTCAGGCAGCCGACTTGAGCCTTGATGAACATCGCGCGATGGCGGTGCTGCGTTCGGGTCGTCTGATCCGCAGCAGCGGCACGGCTGACGCGGAAGAGATCGAGACCTACCACGACCGAATCCGCGAGACGATCCTGAGCCATCTGCCTGCCGAAGCATTGAGAGCTCTGCATCTCCGGATCGCAGTCGTCCTGGAATCGGTGGTCGAAGCGCAAGGTAAAAGCGGAGCCGATCTGATCTTCACCCTCGCTTCCGCACCTGCGACAGCGGCCGCAAGCGGGATATCCGGCCCTCTGGGAAACCAGGCGTCCACGCGTTTCTTTGATCTGGCGTATCACTTCGATGCCGCGGGAGAAACCACTCGGGCATTCCCGTATGCGATGGCCATGGCCGATCAGGCCCGATCGCAACACGCCCTGGAAATCGCGGAGCAGCTTTATCGGATCGCGGAGCGCGGTGCCGAACACAAGGACAATGCAGCACGCTACCGAGTCGCCGAGAGTCTGGGGGATGTGCTGATGCTCCGTGGTCACTATCTCGAGGCAGCCATCGAGTTCAAAGCAGCTCTTCATTTGACTAGCGATACAATTACGCAGGCACAGACCGAGGGCAAATTGGCAGAACTCGCCTTCAAGTGCGGCGACATGAAAACCGCTATCAGCGCGACAGAACGGGCCTTGCGAATGCTCGGCAACCGCGTGCCGTCCTGGACGGTCACGTTCTTGATAAAACTGGCCTGGGAAGCTCTCGTGCAGGCCATGCACACGATGTTTCCGCGTCACTTTCTGGCACGCAGAGAACTGGAACGAGCCAAAATGCAGTTGCTCACAATCAGGCTGCACAACCGGCTGGGGTATTGCTATTGGTTTGGCAAAGGAAAAATATCTTGCCTCTGGACTCATCTTCGCGGCATGAATCTTGCGGAGCATTATCCTGCCACTGTGGAGTTGGCTCAAGCATACTCCATCCATGCGCCAGTGATGAGCCTGATCCCCTACTTCAGTCGGGGAATCACATATGCCGAAAAGTCATTCACCATCTACAGGTCACTTGGTGACACTTGGGGACAAGGACAAGCCAATTCTTTTCATGGATTGATCCTTTACGTCGCCTCAAGGTACACGGAAGGCATTGAAAAATGCCGTGAATCTGTCATTCAATTGGAGCGGGCTGGCGACCTTTGGGAGGTCAACATCGCGCGGCATCACGTCTCGCGCTGTCTATATCGGCAGGGCAACCTCTCGGGTGCTGCTGCCGAGGCGATGCGGATGTATCAGTCGGGCGTCGAACTTGGCGATGTCCAGGCGATGGGAATGTCGCTCGACATTTGGATGCTCGCCTCAGGTGGTCAGGTGCCTCCGGAGATCTTGCAAACGGAGCTTGATCGCCCTCGTGTAGATGTCCAGGTGATGGCCCAGGTGATGCTGGCTGAAGGTGTGCGACTTTTCATGATGGATCGCGAATTTGAGGCTGCTGTTTTGTTCGAGCGAGGCCACCAGCTTGCAGAGAGACGGGGAGTCAGAAACCATGGAACTTTTCCCCTTCGCCCTTGGCTCGCATCGGCATTGCGTCGGCAGGCGGAGAAGATTCCGAATCCGACTTCAGCGATTCGCAAGGTGATGCTCAAGCGCGGTAGTAAGACCGCCCGGCAAGCTTTGCGCACGGCACGCACATTTCAAAATGATCTCCCGCATTCCCTGCGAGAATGCGGTCTCATCGCCGCGTTGCAAGGAAACGCCCGCAAGGCGCGCCAATTCCTGGACGAGAGTCTGGCGGTCTCAGATCGGCAGGGAGCACGTTTTGAAAATGCCAAAACGCTGCTCGCCCGAGCCAGGTCGGTCAGCAGCTTGATTGGCCGGAAGCGCAGCAAGACCTGACAACCGCCCGGACGACGCTGCGAGAGATCGGTGCCGACTTCGCTCTCGACAATTTTGCAGCGTTTTGATGAATCAGTTGTACGACTGGATGCGCTTCCCGAACGACGGCGACTGCAGGCCTCAATGTCTCTCGTCCGCCTCACCAAATTCTTTCGGTCGCCCCTGGTTCGACGACGAGTCCAGCGGTCGCTTCCTGGAACCGTACGGCAATTTCACGAAACATTGCAACGATTTGTTCACGATTGCGATCCAAAAACCAATGGTCGCCGTCCACTTCGATCAGCTCAAATCCGCCAACGGTATGTTGCGTCCACTCACGGATCTCGTCGGTATAGACAAAGTCGTCTTGCCGAGCCGCGAACGCCGTGATCGGACAATCCAGCGGGGGGCTTGGCAGAAAACGGTAGTTCTTCAATAACGGGAAATCGAGTCGCATACCTGGCAGGATTGCCTTGATAAATTCCGGGTCATCTACAAACCGCGACAACGACATCAGGTATTCCGGACTGTTGTCCGTTATGAGCGCCTTCAGAAGTACTTCGCGATTCTGCCAACGCTGCATCAAGTGGGGCGCTGCAGTTCCGGTCAGTACGAAATGTTGTGGTTCCAGATGATGTTGATCGCGCAGGCGTCGGATAACTTCCCAGGCGACAACACCGCCGAAACTATGCCCCCAGATCACGACGGGACGATCAAAAAGCGGCTTCAAAAGCGGCACAATGTGATCAAGCAACTCGTCAAAGTGTTCCGCGACTGGCTCAGCCATTCGGTTTTCCCGGCCGGGTGTCTGCACGGCCAGGATGTCATAATCGTCCGGTGGGTTGAGCAAGAATCTGGTGAACAGGGATGCACCGACTCCCATCGAATGGAAACAGATGAGGCGAAAGGGTGAGTCGGGATCGCCAGCCCCGCGAATCAGCCACGGGTTGAGGACATGCACGCCTTCCACGTCTGCGAGCGTGAACGATTTTGAATTCTGTCCGGGAGCCTCGAGCCCGACCGCACCTGCTTCACTCTCATCCAGATCGGCTAGCAGTTCTGCTGCAAGGGTCGTGATACTGGGGCCTTTGAGCAGCTTGATCAAAGGCAATGTAATATTTAACAAACGCACGATCCAAATCTGCAACTCCGTCAGCATCAGCGAATCCAGACCCAGAATGTCGATGGACGCGGACACATCGATTTTTTCCGGGGCAGCGTCCAGCATCTGTGCCAGTTTTCCTCTCAACTCCTGTTGCAGCCTTTCAGGACGTTCGTCGCGTCCCAATTCCGCAAGTTCTGTCCGCAGTCCTGTCCCCCTGGGTCGAAAGGCACGCGCCAGTGCCGCATCGCTCATCAGCTCGATGAATCGCGAATCTCGAGCTAGATGTGGATAGGCCATGCGGAACCATGGCCAATCAAGTCTCGCTGCCATCCGCTGGACGGGTTGCTGATTGAAGGCCGTCTCTAATTTGGCCAGGATGTTCGACAGTGGCATGGCATACATGCCCTGACTTTCCAACAGGCCGATGACGTCCTGACCCTCATTAACGCTCCGGGATAACCCGGCATATTGTCCCAAAACTCCCAAATTGACAGATGTCGCGGGCAGGCCTTGTTGTCGGCGGTACTGAGCCAGGGCATCCTGAAAGAAATTGGCTGCTGCATAGTTGACCTGCCCGACGAAGCCCAACACTGACGAGATCGACGAAAACAACATGAAGAAATCGAGGTTAACTCCTGCTGCCAGCGTCGCCTCATGCAGGTTCCACGCCCCTTGTGCTTTCGGGTTGAACACCCGCTCGAATCTTTCCATATTCATCGCGGGAATCGAAGCGTCGTCCATCACAGCGGCACCGTGGATCACGCCTGATAGTGGAGGCAAACTGTTCCTGATACGGTCCAGAAGTCGTCTGAC
Organism: Planctomycetaceae bacterium; assembly: GCA_037719765.1. Classification (GTDB taxonomy): domain Bacteria; phylum Planctomycetota; class Planctomycetia; order Planctomycetales; family Planctomycetaceae; genus SXXK01. The sequence goes on along the minus strand of JBBJME010000172.1, from coordinate 8,221 downwards.
AGCGTCGAGGTGCGTGACATCCGTTTGTGAGAGCAGGACGCTCACTCCCTGCTCCATCATCGTTTCGATGACAACTCGATCTGCGTCGGTCTTGGGGCCACTGCGGCTCATCAGGACCAGATGGCGCGCGCCTCGATCGGTCATCCACCGGGCAACCTCCAGTCCAAAACCACTGGCCCCCGCGGAGATCAAATACGTTCGATCCGGTCGGAACGTGGCGTTTCGGAGCGGCAGTGTTTGTACGCAATCATTTTGCATATTGAGCACGACCTTGCCATGGTACGCTGACCTCGTCATGAACTTCAGGGCTTCAGGGAGTTTGGAAACAGGAAACTCCGTGACGTCGTGCGGCTCTAATTCACCGCGTTCGAACATTGACACCACTTCTTCCATCATCTGCCGATGCAAATCGGGTTTTTGAGCCGCGAGCCGATCGACATCAACGACGAAGTACGAAATATTCTCCCCCAGGCGTTCAAGAGTCAGTTTGCTGTTGCGGTAGATATCCACTTTGCCAAGTTCCAGAAAGCGGCCAAACGGGGCGAGACACTTTATGCTTTGCGCGATCAAACGGCCCGTCAGGGAATTCAGCACGATATCCACGCCGCGTCCGCCGGTCACTTCCATGACATGTTTATAAAAATCGAGGGATCGCGAATCGAATACATGCTCAATCCCCGACTGCAGCAGATACTCCCTCTTTTCCTTTGTTCCCGCCGTGGCAATGACTTTCGCACCGACGCGTCTGGCCAACTGAATTGCCGCACTGCCGACACCGCCTGCAGCAGAATGAATCAAGACCGTTTCGCCACTCGTCATTCGCGCCAAATGGCATAACGTATACCATGCTGTCACGTACGACAGCGGAATTGCGGCAGCCTGCACCGGCGTAAGTTTTCTGGGGCGCCGGACCACATAGTGGCCTGGCGTCGTCACACGGCCGCAGAATCCCTCAGCGACGCGTGCAATGACATTGTCGCCAACCTGAACGTGCTGAATCAAGGAACCTTTGCGCAGAACACGTCCCGAAATCTCCAGGCCAAGGCGCTTCTCTGTCAGACCACCGGCGACAGCGTTTTCGGGCAGCATGCCCATCACATTCATAATATCCTTGAAAGTCACGCCTGCCGCCTCGACGGCAATTTCGACTTCCAGCGATTGTGGGTCGCTTTGCTGAAGACGACGGAAGGCAACGTGGTCGAATGCGCCGGACTCACTCAGCTCGGCTCGGTAAAAGCCGCCGCAACCCGGCTCTTCAGTCGTTGCCGACTTTTCGGCGGAATCCCGATCGACGGGAACCAGCTGCCGAATAAAACGATCTTCCCCGCGGAGGGCGATTTCGGATTCGTCCTGGTCACGGCGAGTATGGAGTAATTCGTGGTAGAGTGTATCGACTTCGCACGGTGCGATAGTCGCACTCAGATCGATCACCGTGAGTGGAACATTCGGGGATTCATTCCGAATCACACGTGACATCCCATGGAGAACCGCCTGCCCCAGGTTCAGTTCGCAGTCGCCCGCAACATTCGTTGCGCCGTTGGTGACCACGAACAGGCGTGGCACTCCTGCTCGCTTCTGCAACGTCTGGGCCAGTTTCAGGAGCGACGGAACAGCAGGATACTCGGCAAGTTCGCTCCAGCCGAAATTGCTGTGCGATAATCCCCGCGCGAATACGACCAAAGTCCGACGATCAAGGGTAACATCAGCCAGGACTTCATCGATTTCCCGCAACTCGTCCGGTGGCACGATCAGTGTTTGAATTCCGTCTGCAGCGAGCCGCAATACCAGTTCAGCGGTGACACCAGATCCGTCTGCGAAGAGGACGGCATTCATAATATCAAAAACACGTCCATGAAGTTCAGCATTGCGTTCCGTCGGTAACCATCGGTACTCAAAGCAGCCATCGTACACAGCATCCATCTGACGCGAACCCGCTCCGACCAGGCGTTTGCAATTCAGGCCGAGCACCTCCGCCACCAGGCTGCCGGCATCATCGAAGATCAATGTGTCTGAACAAAGATAGTGCTCATCATTCCGTATGATATGAACGTTCGCCCAAACCCTTTGCGTAGGTCGTCGATGGAATCGCACGCGATCGATGCGAAAGGGCAGGTAGATGCGATCGAAATATCCATTGCGATGAACATCGGCAAATACAACATGCAAACAGGCATCGAGAAGCGATGGATGAACGGCATTGCGCTGAGATTCACCCATCAGATCGTCGGGTAAAAGCAATTCGGCAAGCCAGTCCTGGCCATGATGTCGGAGGTGCCGGATGCATTGAAACTTCTCTCCATAGCCCATACCGGCAATTAGAAGTCTCTCGTAGAAATCCGCTGACGAGTGCGATTCCTCGTCCCGGAACTGCTCAAGAAGGTTATTGAACGAGGCTGACGATTTCTCGAAGCGGTCGTGCAACGTATTCATCCGCCCCGAAGAATGTTTCGTCCATGGCGATTCAGCAGACGCATCGGCTGCTCGGCTGCAGATGCGATAGTCACCTTCCGCGGAGACGATTTCCAGACGGACTTCCAGTGGGTGACGGCTGCTGTCCGGCAGGATCAGGGGCAGGTCAAAATGGATGTTCTCCAGAAAGAATGTCTCGTGTCGAAATTGCTCACTCGCGACAGCCCACGCCAGTTCCAGGTGTCCGGTGGCCGGGAAGACGATTTCGCCATCCACCTGATGATCGCGGAGGTACGGGAACTTATGAACCCCCAGTGCGGCCTCCCAGACGGCAAGGCCGTCCTCCGTCACGAATTGGGTCTTACGCTTCAGGAAGGGATGATCAAACGGCCCCTTGCGCATCGCCGCAGCTGCTGGTGATTCGAACCAGTAGCGGCTGTGTTGCCACGGATAGTTCGGCAACCGGACAAAGCGACAATCGGAACCAAATATCTTTGCAACATCCGGCTGAAGGCCGCGGGCCGCGAGTCGCGCCAGGCTCTGGAGAAACACTGTCACCTCGGGATCCCGGCGGTTCATCGACGGAGCCATCACGGCATCGGTACCGCGCTTACTGAACAGAGCTTCGGAGCCGCTGACCAGCACGGGATGCGGGCCGATTTCCACAAACGTGTCGTAGTGGTCCTTGAGCATGGCGCTCAGGGCGTCCGTAAACAAAACCGGCTGACGCGCGTTCCGGAACCAATACTCCGCATTGAAGTGCTGACCGTTTTCACGGTGACCGGTGACAGTGGAGTACAGTGGAATTGCAGCTTCGACGCCTTGCATATGGGCCAACGCATTCAGCATGACGTCCCTGATCGGTTCCATGTGATGGCTGTGATAGGCCACCTGAACTCGGACCGGTCGATTAAAGACGCCACGAGTTTCCAGCAGCTGCGCAATCTGCTGGAGCGGTGCTGTGTCACCGGACAGGGTGAGCATTTCCGGCCCGTTTACGGCTCCGATGGAAACGCGACCGTCGTAGCCTGCGATCAGAGTGCGGGCGTCTTCCTCCGAGAGCCCGACCGCGAGCATGCCGCCTATTCCGGAAGCCAGATTCTGAGCCTGAGAACGATGATAGATGACCTGGACGCTTGTTCGAGCGTCAACGCGCCCGCGGCAAATCCCGCCGCGACTTCGCCGATCGAATGTCCCACGATTCCCGCAGGCTGAATTCCGTAGTGTTCGTAGAGCTTAACCATTGCGATCTGGATCGCCATGACCGCCGGCTGGACGACGACCGTGTCGTTCACCCGAGACTCAGCATCCGCCTTGCGAATTTCTTCCAGCAGAGACCACCCCGCGAGTTGCTGAAAACTCGCGTCAATTTCTTCCATCCAGTAGCGGAAGACTGGTTCGCGCTGCATCAATTGCAGTCCCATGAGAGCCCATTGGCCGCCCTGCCCGGAGAATACGAATGCGAGTTTGGGTTCCTTGCGACGGGAAATCGTTGTTGCCACAGTCGTCGAATCGACCTCTCCACCTGCAAACCTGCGCAGTTGGCTTTCCACGTGCTTCGCGGATTCACCGACGACCGCCAGCAGATGCGGATAGTGGCTGCGGCGGGTGAAGGCAGAAAAGGCAATGTCTTCGAGCCGATGCGGATTTTCAGTCAGAAAGTCGGCATGCCGCAACGCCAGCGTGCGCAATGCATCGCGGTTGGAGGAACTGAGCACATACAGCGTGGCGACTGACCGTTCACTCGCGGGATCGGGTTGCTCGCGATTCAAACTCAACTCCGCCAGCGATTGCAACACGACATGGGCGTTGGCACCTCCTGCACCAAACGAGTTCACACCGACTGTCAACTGGCGGTTACCGCATCGAAGCGGCGTTGGTTGAGTCGGCACTTCCAGGCGATAGGGCTCCCACGGGATCGCGGGATTCGGTTCGTGGAAATGCAGGTTCGGTGCGACGACACCGTATTGCGAAGGTACGCCTTTGATGAAGCCGGCAATTCCGGCGGCTCCTTCTGCAAGGTTTGTCTTGACAGAACTCTATGAACAAATTCCGCTGTTCGGAGTTCTCTCAATCCCCAGGACGGAACCGGCGCCGAGGCTTCGACAGGATCGCCCACAGGCGTGCTCGTGCCGTGAGCCTCAACAAAATCCACCGTCGAAGGATCGATCCCGGCCTCAGCGTAGACCGTCTTCAACAAGGCAACCTGGGAAAACACGTTGGGAACTGTGAAGCCTTCGGGCAAATAGCCGTCCTGATTCGCTGCGGTGCCGCGCACGCAGGCGTAGATCGCGTCGCCATCGGCGATCGCTTTACCAAGCGGCTTCAGGATCACGACGCCCACGCCTTCACCGCGAACGTAACCATTTGCAGATGCATCAAAGGCCTTGCAGTACTGGTCCGGATTCAGGAAGCCGCCTTTGGACAACATGATCGACGGTTCCGGACGCAGCATCACATTCACGCCGCCGGCAATCGCCATATCGGCTTCACCGTTCCACACACTTTGGCAGGCCAGATGCAGCGCCGTGAGCGACGCCGAACAGGCGGTATCAAGGGACACGCTGGGTCCCTTGAGGTTGAAGTCGTACGAGATACGATTCGACAACGAACACATGGCGGTCCCCATTGCCGCATACGCACTGATCTCATCGCGCTGATCGCTGGCCGACTGCATGCACAGATAATCGTACATGAACGAACCGATAAAGACGGACGTGCGCGTACCATCCAGCTGATCGCGCCGCAGACCGGCATCTTCCATTGCTTCGTGAGTGACTTCCAGGAGCAATCGCTGCTGTGGATCGATCCGCTGCGCTTCGGCAGGAAAGTATCCAAAGAACTCGGCGTCGAACTGGTCCACGCCGTTGATGAAGCCACCTCGCGCATTCTTAATGCAGCCGGACTTTTCCGGATTGGTGTCGTGAAACCGCGAATGTTTCCAACGGTCTTCCGGCACTTCACAAATCGCATTGAGTCCACCGCGGAGTGCATCCCAGTAGGCGACCGGCGAATTGATGCCGCCGGGGAGACGACAACCGATGCCGATCACTGCCAGGGGTTCACGGTCGAGAGAAACTGTGGGAAAAACGGAATTCTGAGACGCTGAACTTGCTGGCACGGGGTACTCCTGTCCGATTTCCGGTACAACGAGCGGGGCTCCGTAAAACGCGTCGGGCGAGAACATATCTTCCCGAGTGATCCTTTGGCCACGATCGAGTCTGGTCGAAGCGATTGCAACGAGGTTTCGATGGCCTTTTGGGCGAACAGAGTACCATTCGAGTCCAACGCTCGCTACCGAGGACGAGGTTTTCCTCTGTCGAATTCGATTGTCTCATTTTGTTCGTAGTCCGCCTTCTCCGGCTAAAGCCGGGACTGCGAGCGAATCGGGGACAGCACGACCTTTGACATCCTCAGCGAGGCTTACTAATTGATCCCCAGCCGCTCACGCACTTCCCCGACGGAGACTCCGCGCCGTCTCAGCGAACGCAGGGTTTCTGCTTCATCCCGTTTCGCGAGGCGTTTGCCGTTCGGGTCGCAGATCAGTGGATGATGATGGTATTCCGGTGTCGGCAGGCTGAGCAGCGCCTGTAACAATCGCTGCACCTGGGTGGCTTCAAATAAGTCTTCGCCACGCGTGACTCGCGTGACTTCCTGAAGAGCGTCGTCCAGGACAACTGCCAGATGATAACTGCAGCCAATATCTTTTCGGACTACCACGTCGCCCGATCTCCGGTTGAGCCCTCTGAGGTCCGCGTTCCAGATCCATCCATTCCAGATCATAGCCCGCTTCAGCAAGCGCCCGGTTCAAGTCCAGACGCATCGCGAAAGATTCACCGCTGGCCAACCGTGACCGGCGTTCATCTTCCGACAGACTGCGGCACAGGCCCGGATACAATGGTCCCTCCGGTCCATGTGGCGCGGCGCCAGCGGCTTCAATTTCTCGCTGGATGTCTTTGCGCGTGCAGAAGCAAGGATACAGCAAACCGCGAGCTCGAAGCTGTTCGGCCACCGCCGCATATTCTTGCAGATGATCCGACTGTCGTCGCACGGGAGTTTCCCATGCGATGCCCAGCCATGCCAGATCTTCCAGAATTGCATCTTCCAGATCACGACGGCAGCGTGTGAAATCGATATCTTCAATCCGCAGCAAAAAGCGTCCGCCGTTCTTCCTTGCTGTTTCAAACGCAAACAACGCGGAATACGCATGCCCCAGATGCAGTAACCCGGTTGGACTGGGGGCGAAGCGAGCGACAATGGTGGACGACATGAAGAATCAGCAACTGAAGTATGTGCGAGGTGTTGACCGAATATTTTGCTTGCACAGCAGGCATTCGTCAACGGATTGACGCGGCATGGCCAGGCTGGGTGCGGTCGCAAATTTCGGTGAGAATACAATCGACGTTGATTCTCGGGAGGGCGACTGAACCCGCCAGGCTTGTTAAGTGCCTCGATCGCAGCGCGTGCTTCAGTTATCGCTGTGCCCTGCGTGTCAGCACGGAATTGTAGATTTCGTCGGCTAGGGCGATTGCCGAGTCAATTGCTGCGGAAGCATCATACGGCCAGTGGATGCCGAGGTAGATTCGGCTGGTTGCATTTTCAAGGATGGCTTCATTCAGATCGTTATAAGTTCGCGTTACCACGGGACGAATTTTCCCGTCGCTGCCTCGATTGATTCCATTGTATTCGTCTGATGTAAATCGGAAGCGGATATCTCCTGTGCCGTAAAACCGAGCTGTAATGGAAAATGCCGCCGTTCCAAAACTCGCATGCCCCGATCCATAGGCCGGAAACGGCGGCGTAAAATTCACTCCGTCGCCAGCACCATTGGTGGCTGGCGCTCCCAGCGGAACCCATGCTGGATCGCCATCAGTAAATTCGTTGGTATCGTCATCTCCATTCCGGATTCCCACAACGGGACGCCAGAGTTCATAATGGTACTTGGTGTACCAGCACTGGATTCCGGCATCGGCCATCGCCAGATTGACGAGGGCAAACAGGCGTGCGTTGCTTTCGACCGAGTTCCGTTTTTGAATCGCAATTGTGCGCACAATCTGATTGTAAAGTCGTGGAGGAGTTCCCAGACCAGGAGTTCCATCATACGCCCAGAAGATTCCCGTGACGGTCTGCTGTTTGGATCGCAAAGTCGGATATTGAATCCCGTCACCCCCGAAATCCAGCAACTGCTGATAGCCGACTGCATATTCAAATGAATCAATGGATGGCGGAGGCGGAGACAAGTGCGAATGCACATTCGTCATCACAAAAGGGGTTACAAAGCCCCAGTGCGGAGCGTGAAATCCCTGATTTGGATGCAAGGGATCCGGCTGATGATAGCCAGGCAGGGTGCTGGGGTTATAAGGCAAATTCAAATCTGAGTTATCATTGCTGCGCTCAGCCAGAATCGCCTCCGCAACCTTGCGACCGAGAACAATACCTCGGGATCGGGCGGTGCCCGCAGGGACATTGGCCATCGCCGCCACATAGGCCGATTTGAACGATCTCGCCTGCTGCGGAAAGAGTGCCAGCAAGGTATCCCGAGCGGCCGTTGAAACCGCAGCCGTCGGATCAGCCGCGTTGTAGCCGGTCAATTCCGTGAGGTAAGGTTCATAGCGATGTGAAATCGAATTCAAGGCATCGAACATCGCCACGGAAACAATCGCAAACGCGCGCGAGTCGCGAGTTGGTCCACCCTGATCTTTAAGCAGCAGTCGAGAATCGCCCGCATTGGCGTCCAGCATCACTTGATTCCACACAAGGATGATATCTTTGGAGGGGTCGTACGGAGCTCTCGCTGATTGAGCCAATGCTG
>JBBJME010000025.1:0-42173 GCA_037719765.1 Planctomycetaceae bacterium | reverse complement strand
AGGTCAACAACCGGGTGAAGGTCAACAACCGGGTGAAGGTCAACAACCGGGTGAAAGTCAACAACCGGGTGAAAGTCAACAACCAGGTGAAAGTCAGCAACCGGGTGAAAGTCAGCAACCGGGTGAAGGTCAACAACCTGGTGAGGGTCAGCAGCCGGGCGAAGTCAAACAACAAGGTGGTGGTCAACAATCATCTCTCCTTGGTGGCGGTCGTGAAAGTAACAGTGCTCGGGGAGGCGACAACGGCTCCCGGCCATTGACGGGCAACGAATTTACGGAATGGTCCGATCAGCTTCGCGATATTGAAGAGATGCTCGACGATCCGGAACTGCGCAATCGAGTCGCACAGGTCCGTGATCGGGCGCGAGCGATGCGGGCTGAATTTAAGCGGCATGGCGAACAGCCTCAGTGGGACCTGGTGAAATCACAATTGCTGGCCGAAATGCAGTTGCTTCAGCAACGCATCAGTCAGGAACTGGCCAAGCGCGATTCCGATCGCGCGATGGTACCGATCGACCGTGACCCCGTGCCGGAAGAATTCGATACACTCGTGCAGAAGTACTATGAGCTCCTGGGCCGCGAACGGGACAAATAATGACCGCGACTGCCGACTTGATGAACCCCAGTGTCGTGATGGCGATTCGTTCGCTGGAAATGCGAGCGAAACTGGTTGTGGATGGATTTCGAACAGGCCTGAACAAGAGCCCGCGCCACGGGTTTTCGGTAGAGTTTTCTGAATACCGTCCGTACACCCAGGGTGACGATCCCCGATTTCTGGACTGGAAGCTCTACGCACGCACGGATCGCAGCTACATTCGGCTGTTTGAAGACGAAACCAATCTGCGATGCTATATCGCACTGGACATCAGTCGTTCCATGTCATTTGCCTCGGGGGAGTACTCAAACACGACTACGCACGCACGATGGCCGCATCGCTCGCATGGTTGCTCAATCGCCAGGGTGACGCTGTGGGACTGACATTGTTTGACGAACATGTGCAGTCTGTTGTTCCGGCCCGTTATCGTCCTGGCCAATTACGGAGGCTGTTCATCACCCTGGAACAGCCTCCCACAGGAACCGATACGCAACCCGCGATTGCGATGGAGGATCTGGCTCAGCGACTTCGCAAACGAGGCCTTGTCGTCCTGATCTCAGATATGCTGGCTCCAATTGATCAGATCACAGATGGCCTGCAGTTACTGCGTGGATGTCTACACGATCTGGTGGTGTTTCAAGTGCTGGATCCTGCGGAGAAACTGTTGTCGTTTGAGGGGCCGAAGTTATTTGAAGATCTGGAGAGCGGTCAGAAGATTTACAGCGACCCGGAAACCGTGCGGTCTGCGTACCTGCAGAAATTGTCCGCGCACAATCAATCCGTGCGGTACGCCTGTGAATCCGTTGGAGCGGCATTTTGTCAGGTCACGACCGATGAACCACTTGAACTGGCCCTTGCCGAATTCCTGCAGGCCCGTCGTCAACGACGTTCTTAGACGGGAGTGGCCCTGCTCCATGGGTGAAGTGTTGGAGTCTGGCTGCTATACTTGCAGGTTCATGTCATGCGACGTTTGACTTCGACGCCATCGGCGTGAGAGCCGTGTGCCAACATTGCACCGGGCTGGCGGACCAACAATCTTACATATTTCCACAGGAACACACTCGTGAAATTGGCTCGAATTCGCCTTAATGATGGTTCGCAGCGCGTCGCGGTTGTCCACGACAGCACAGTCCAGCCGCTCGACCTGACGCAGATCGATGCATGCCATTCGTTGATGGACATTTTGAACTCAGCCGATCCCGCCGGGCTCGCCCGATTCCTGCTCAAGCCCGACACAAAACTGCTTGAGTTTTCTGACGTGCAGTTTCTGGCGCCGATCGATCTGCAGGAAGTCTGGGCTGCGGGCGTCACCTACAAGCGCAGCCAGGTTGCGAGGATGGAAGAGTCTGAAGCGGCGGCGTCGCATTATGACAAAGTCTACACGGCCGACCGGCCGGAACTTTTCTTCAAAGCCACGCCAAATCGCGTCTCCGGCCCCGGTCAGCCGCTGCGTGTCCGCTTCGACAGTCGCTGGTGTGTTCCGGAACCGGAATTTACACTTGTCATCAGCAAAGACGCAAAGATTGTCGGTTACACGATCGGCAACGATATGTCCGCTCGCGATATTGAAGGAGAGAATCCGCTCTATCTGCCGCAGGCGAAATTTTACAGGCAATGTGCCGGACTTGGGCCCTGCGTCTTACTGGCGGACGGGCCATTGAAACCGGATTCGATCGACATTCAGCTCGAGATTCGCCGCGACGGGCAGATTGCATCAACTGACGGCACCAGCCTGAGCCAGATGAAACGCACCCCGGAGGAACTGGTCGCGTGGCTGTTCCGCGAAAATGAACTGCCGAACGGCGCGTTCCTTATGACAGGCACCGGCATCGTTCCACCCGACAATTTTACCCTCGAAAATGGCGATGAAGTCTCGATCACAATTTCCGGGATTGGCCGTCTGACCAATCCGATCGTCAAAGATCGAGCATCGTAGGATGGACATTCGTGTCCGTCTCATGACTCTGAAACCTGGGTGCGCCAAGATTCCAGTAACTCCATGTGAATCCCTAATACAATGCCCAGCCTCCTCAGCATTATCACCTCGCCTGACGCCGCGGTCCGCAATCGATCGCTCGACGCTGCGTGCCACGGCCTGTCACTCGACGAACTGCTGCACGAATGTCAGCAGCTCGACGCATATCGGCGAAGCTGTGACAACCTGTACGATCGCGTCCGCTGTCTTTTCTTCCTGTATGCGATTCACCGCTTTCATCTGCCGACTCAGCTTGCTGGCCGGGAAAGCGGTCGCATCCCGTTCGGCGGCTATGAGCACATGCTCAACCGTCGCTATCCGGAAGCTATCGACGTCTTTCTGCCGAAACTTCAGCAGGACGGACCATCCGTTTCACTCTCCAGCGCACTGGGCGAAGCGTATCATCGGCTGGCGTTTCAGACGCTGGCGGATCAGGTGCGGCGAAGCGTGCGCACTGTCCGCGGCAATCAGTGGATGTTTCGCACCGGGCATCCGGCCGATGTGCCGCTGCGTATTCGCCCTGAACTGCTGACGATCGACGAAAACACGAACAGTTATCCGATACTGCGCGAACGTACGGCCGTTCGCATGGATTTTACGCACAGCGGCTGGAGCGACATTTTCTTCCTCGGCATGGATTACCCGGAAGGTGCGAAGGTCATCAATGCCTCGATTGACCTTGCTGTGCGCGGTCGCCACCAGAAACCGGAACCACCGATTGATTGCAGTCTGCGAGTCATCGACGAACCTGTATTACGACTCATCAGCATTGATCTCGATGCCAAAGTGGAAATCCACGACATCAACGAAGTGTTCGATTTCGCCCGCGACTATCTCGGCCTCATCAAAGGCGCTGTGATTGCTGCGGGGATAATTCCGCCAGGCATGGAAGGCTGCGGCGGTAAGATTGCGGCCGTGTTTTCTCGCATGATCGGGCCAGGCCTGGGCTTGGAAATCACCAGTCGAGTCAACGACATCCCCAAAGGCTCACGACTGGCGGTCTCCACGAACCTGCTGGGATCTCTGATCTCGATGTGTATGCGGGCCACCAGCCAGGTGTCCGCGTTTACGGGTCAACTTGAAGAGTCCGATCGCCGCATTGTGGCGGCTCGTGCGATTCTGGGAGAATGGATTGGCGGCTCAGGTGGCGGCTGGCAGGATTCCGGCGGCGTGTGGCCAGGCATCAAACTCATTCAGGGTTGTGTGGCTGGTCCCGATGATCCGGAATACGGCGTCAGCCGCGGACGCCTGATGCCACAGCATAATGTGTTCAATCTGAAAGAAGTCAGCGATGAAACTCGTCGCCGTTTGCAGGACAGTCTGGTTCTCGTGCATGGCGGTATGGCGCAGAACGTCGGGCCGATTCTGGAAATGGTCACCGAGAAATATCTGCTGCGCTGTGAACACGAGTGGGCGGCCCGGCAGGATGCCATCGGTCTTCTGGAACAGATCACCGCGTCACTCAAGGCGGGTGACATCCCGGGCATCGGCCGCGCGACGCATCGCAATTTTCGCGAGCCGTTGCAGGCCATCATTCCGTGGTGCAGCAACGCTTACACAGAACGCCTGATTCAGGAATGCCTGGTGAAGTATGGCCCACGATTCTACGGGTTCTGGATGCTCGGTGGCATGGCTGGTGGCGGCATGGGATTCATCTTCGACCCCGCCATCCGCGCAGAAGCCGCAGGTTTGGCTGCAGGCCATGATGCTCGAAGTCAAACGCAGCATGGAAGCCAGCGTGCCCTTTGCGATGGACCCTGTTGTCTACGATTTCGCCATCAACGACAACGGCACATTCGCCGAGCTGCGTCACGACGGCGGGCTGCCGAAGGGCTACCACGCGCTGATGGTTCCCGACTGGCTGCGCCGCGGCCTGCAACAACTCACGCCGATGCTCCGCAGCGAACTGGAACGAGTCGGCAATGCGTGCCGCGATTCCGTTGGTGGTGACAATCTGGCCTCGCGACTGATTCAACGGATTCTGCCTTCCACATCGCAAGAGGCTCGGCAGTCAGCGCGTCTGGAAGATCTGCTGCGCGAAAATGGCTTCGACCCGGTTGCGCACGAACAACTCCGCGAAGACCTGCGATCCGGTCGCCTGGGAATGTCTCAGAATCGACTGCCAGCCTCGGTCACGATCGAAGATGTTTCCGACGACGACGTCATCGAAGCCCGCCGCAGCATTCCTGCGACGGCGATTGAACTTGGCCGCGCGGCAATTGCAAATGGTGAAGTCGGTGTGATCTCGCTGGCCGCCGGAGTCGGCAGCCGCTGGACTCAGGGGGCCGGTGTTGTGAAAGCACTGAATCCGTTCTGCAAAATGGGCGGTCAATGGCGCTCGTTTCTGGATATCCACTTCGCGAAGACGCGCCAGGTCGCCAAAGAATTCGGGACCTCACCCCTGCATGTCGTATCTTCCGGTTATCTCACCGATCGTCCAATTCGCGACGCCGTTGAGAAGCTCAATTCCATGTTGCCCGACTCTCCGCGGCGAGATTCCATTTTCCGCGTCTCCCGCGGTGCATCCGTCGGCCTGCGAATGGTTCCGACCCTGCGTGATTTGCAGTTCACATGGGAAGAAGTCGCTCAGCAGGTTCTCGATCAGCAGAAAGAGAAAGTCCGGATCAGTCTGCGGTCCGCATTGATGAACTGGGCTCGCACAGCGGGAGAGGCATCGGACTATATCGACAATCTTTCATCCCAGTGCATGCACCCTGTCGGCCATTGGTATGAAGTTCCCAACATGCTGCGAAACGGCACGCTGCGACAGATGCTGACTGATCGACCGCAGTTGAAATATCTGATGCTGCACAATATCGATACGCTCGGAGCCAACATCGACGCCGGTTGTCTTGGCCTGCATATTCAGTCCGGCGCCGATCTGTCGTTCGAAGTCATCAGTCGTCGCCTGGAAGACCGAGGCGGCGGATTGGCCAGGGTTGATGGCCGAGTCCGTCTCGTGGAGGGACTCGCGATGCCGAGGGAAGAAGATGAATTCCAGTTGTCGTGGTACAACTCACTCACCACCTGGATCGACATCGATCAGCTGCTGTCCGTGTTCGGACTTGACCGAGCAGCCTTGTCCAGTCAAAAGGCCATCGATGTCGCCATCCGCGACCTCGGCCGCCGTATGCCCACATACATCACTTTGAAGGACGTCAAAAAACGCTGGGGCCACGGCCAGGAAGACGTGTTCCCGGTATCGCAATTCGAAAAACTCTGGGGCGATATGACTGCCCTCGCCGACGTCAACTGTTCTTTCCTCGTTGTCCCCACACTCCGCGGCCAACAGCTCAAAGACCCTGCCCAACTTGACGGCTGGCTGCGTGATGGTTCGGCCGCGTATGTAGAGAGTTTGTGTGCATGGTAGAGTTTGTGGAACCACTATGGTTTTCCCGTGGCCGCACAAGCAGGTCTCAGCCGATTCCGGCGAGTTCATGCACGGCTTGCCATTGGGCGGCGGTGACGGGCTGGATGGAGAGGCGGCTGCCTTTCTGCATGACCGTCATATGTGACGTCACAGGGTACTCGGCCAGCATGGCGCGAGTCACGGGCTGTTTGAAAATGCGGATCAGTTTGATATCCACCATATACCAGATTGGGTTTTCCGGCGAGGCGGCGTCATCAAAGTACTTGTGGTCTGTCTGCGAGGCGAAATGATCGGGGTAGCCGGACTTCACAACTTCAGCCGTGCCGGCGATTGCCAGCGGATCGGTGTTGCTGTGATAAAAGAACACACCATCGCCGCGCTGGATATCGTCGCGCAGCATGTTACGAGCCTGATAATTGCGGACGCCTTCCCATGAAGTTTTTTTTCCCTTGCTTGCGGCAAGATGCTGAATGGAAAAAGAATCGGGCTCGGATTTGAACAGCCAGAAGCGTTGCATAAGAACCCCTGACAAAACCTGCGTGTGCCGCGACGTTTGTGAGTGGTTTTCAGTTACTTATTACTCGACAGGATCTGCAGTTGGTCACGTCGCTCAAAAAGTTGATTCAGGCGTTCCGTTGAATACAACTGAACCACCTTTTTCTTATACCGAACGCGTCCGCTTTCGTCGCTGTCCAGGTGCTGTGAGATGTCAACGCCGAATCGCTTGAAGACACGTTCCTTCCTGCCCGTCGCACCCAGTTCCTGATCTTCAAACGCATACAGAGCTGCGAACGTTTCCGGATCAACACCTCGACCTTCCTCCAGATCGCGTTGCACATCAATCCCCCCGACGGAGACGGAAAAGTAGTTGACATCCGATGTCGCAGAAGTGCTCAAGCCCGCCGCGATGAACGTGTCGTTCAGATCCGTCACGGCCTTGCGCGTTTTTGCATAGGCAATGAGCGCGTCACTTGAGAAAATGACCGGTTCGTCCTGTTGTGCATTCAGCATGGAAGGCAGAGCAGAATCCAGATGACCGCAGACGAAGCCAGCGGCAAACAAAGCAACTCCACTTACAACGACAGCAGTGCGACGCATGGTCAGTAATCTCCGGACAGAATCTGTGTGGAACATTGTCAAACGCCGCTGTGGAAGCAGATTCAACCACAGACAGGGCATTGTGTTCACTCAATGTCCCGACGGCTCGGCGGAATCAAAATAAGGGACACGCGAAGTTGCCGCAAGTGCCCACGAGGGTTGCGTTCAAATTCGGTACCCCTTTTTGTCCGATTGTAAGAACGTCTGACAAAACCGGGACGAGCTCCCGACCTGGCCTGCGCCGGTATTCTTTCCCAGAGACAAATTACCTGAAAAAGAAAGCGGTGACGAGTCACCGCACTCCAAAGGTCGCTTGATGCGGCACTACGCGGCACGGCGATCCTGGTGTGAAGTCTGATCCTGCAGCTTTTGCAGTGGCAGCGTTCGGCTCCGAGTGACATTCGTCTGCTTCGGCTCACGCCCGGCAGGGCCAAAATGAAAACTCAGTGCAGCGATCATCCCGCACACGGCCAGTGCCGCAAAGCAGCCGATGACCGCCATCTGATCGTCCGAAAATATGCCTGAAACATCCATCTGAGATTCCTTGCTGGAAATGAATCGCTGACATCACTCAGTGCTGCTGCCGTTTCCCAGGATCAGCCGTGGAGACTCGTCCAGGCGGAAACCCATCCCACGCAATCCGGCGATTCCTGCACATACCGATTTTCGACGCAGGACCACGCGCGGCTTCAGACGGCGTTCCGGCAGGCCGTATTCTTCTCAGAGCCGAACAGCGGCCTCAGCAGATTTTCCGCATCGGAAGTCTGGGTAAACCAGAGAATCAGTTCGGGGCGGGTAAACATTGCTGATCGAAACTGTTTCGGAACATTGGTTCAAACACAACTCGTGTCGCTGCTGTGACGATGACAACGATTGTCGGATGCCCCATTGGGCAACGCCGTGAAAGATCATTTGGGATTCAAATGAAGGCGGAGGCATGAACTTCACAACCTGCAATCCGCCAGTGACACGCGTCATACCTGTCGCAGTGCGCCTTCTGATCGCCATCGCCATGGTCACAGTGTCCGGCTGCTCTGATCAAAAGCAACAGGCAGACGGGCTGGTCCGCGCGGCGATCAAGCACAGCGAAGCTGATCGCCATGCCGATGCCGTGCGGCTGCTGGGCAGAGCAATTGCACTGAATCCGGGACTTGCCGAAGCGTTCTACCTGCGAGGAACCTGTTTCACCGAATTGCATCAGTCGCAACAGGCGGTGGAAGATCTCTCCGCCGCAACTCGATTGAATCCGAGCTGGGATGAAGCGTGGTGCGCACTTGGTATCGCGCAGATAACGTCGGGTGACACGGTGTCCGGGGTTACGTCGCTGACAAAAGCACTTCAACGGAATTCAAAGATGCTGCCAGCGTGGGAGGCCCGCGCTCATGCATACCGAGACCTGCATCGCGCGGACGATGAGCTGCGCGACATTGAGGAGTTGCTGCAGCTTGATGCCGCAAACGGCGAAGCATTGTTGCGGCGTGGCACGCTCCTTACAGAAACGAATCCGGCACAGGCCATCGAAGATCTCGGCAGTGTCATCCGAAGCGACCGCAGTAACGCGACGGCATGGATGCAGCGTGGCCTGTGTTACAACCGCAGCGGCGACACGGATCGTGCGCTGGCGGACCTGAACATTGCCTGCCGGCTGCAAGCGGACAACTTTCACCGTGGCTGAACGCGGTCGAATTCTTCGCACCCTGCAGCGTTTCGATGATGCCATCAGTGATCTGTCAAAAGCAGCAGAACTGGCACCCGACGATTTCACCGCTCGCCTCGAACTTGGACGCACTTACCTTGCCAGTTCGAACCTGGACGCCGCTGTCGTCAATCTGCTGGAAGCCGAACGACTGTCGCCGCATGACCCTGAGCTTTGCCTGGCATTGGCTCAGACGGACGTGGCGCGAGGTCAAAACGATGCTGCTCTGGAGCGATTGCGCAGTCTGCTGACCGTGAGGATCATTGTCACCGTCACTGACTGCCGCCGCCCGGATCACTCTGGCGGAACTGCTGCTGCAATCAAACGAAATTGAAGAAGCCATGTTACGCGTCGATGAAGTACTCGCGGCGGAACCTGTGCACGCCGACGCGCTGCGGATTCACGCCGCCTTGCTGGCGAAATCGAATCGTCGCGAAGAAGCCATTGAAGATTACACGCGACTCATCTCATCCGGTGCGGCTCTGAATGCTGATGCTGTGGCACAGTCCTTTCTGGACCGCGGTCGACTGCAACTGGAGGGAGAAGAATGGTCAGCCGCCACGGAAGATCTCACGAAATACCTTGAAGTCTATCCCGACGATGCAGACGCGCTGACTCTGCGAGCCCGTGCTTTGCTGTCACAGAATGAAACCGGAAAAGCCATTACCGATCTGACACTGGCGTTGTTGAAAGCACCTGAGGCCGCTGATTTGTACACGCTTCGCGCAGAGGCCTTCGAGCAGCTCAATGAGCCGGCGGCAGCACTGGCGGATCTGCAGAAAGCGGCAATCCTGCAGCCGGACGATTCAGCCCTGCATCAAAAGCTGGCGGAGCGGTTTTTTCAGGATCGTCAGTTCGGAAAGTCCGCAAAGACCCTTGATTCGCTGGCCGCGTCCAATGCGGGGCAGTTGTCGCCAGAACAACGACTGCTCCGCGGGCGAGCACGCCTTGCTGACGGCAACTTAAGCGGTGCTTACGAAGATGCCTGTGCGCTTGCCGAAGCAGATTCAACCTCGCCAGGTTCTGTGAAGTCAGAGGATGATTCTGCTGCAGGCCAAGATGCGCTGCATCGTCACGATGATGTCGAAGCATTGAGGCTGATCAGGAACGTTCCGGAAGAAACTTTGACTCCTGATGCACGGTTGCTTTACGGCCAGACGCTTGCACGGCAGAGTCACCCGGACGAAGCCATTCGCATCTTCTCAAATCTGTTAAATTCGGATGCATCAAATACGGCCGCGCTGCTTTCCCGTGCGACCGTGTTCCTCGACACAT
Source organism: Planctomycetaceae bacterium (assembly GCA_037719765.1). Classification (GTDB taxonomy): domain Bacteria; phylum Planctomycetota; class Planctomycetia; order Planctomycetales; family Planctomycetaceae; genus SXXK01. Next base: position 32,164 of record JBBJME010000025.1, on the reverse strand, counting down.
CTGACTGGCAAGCCGCGTCGAACGATGCAAGTCTGGTCCTGCGCCAGTTGCCTGACAATCCACGCGCATTGCAGATCAAGGGTATCAGTCTTTTCCAGAATGACCGATTCCGCGAAGCGCTGGAGACGCTGGAACACCCGGAATTGTTGAGTCGCGATACAAATGATTCTCGCTGGATGCGAATTCAATGCTGCGACGAACTCAAGCTGACGTTTCGGGAACTGGAAGAACTGAATATGTTGCTGGGAATTGCACCGACACACGAGGCCGCCCGTCTGTTGCGTGCGGAACTGCTGGAGAAGCTTGGACACTTCGATGACGCAGTCGCCGATCTGAGCGTCGTATTACAGAAGAATCCAGCGAATCTGTCGGCGATGACAGATCGTGCATTGTTGAATCAACGCCGAGGGGATGCGGCTGCCGCAGTTGCCGATTTTTCAAAGGCGATTGAGTTGTCCCCTAACGACGCGGAACTCTACTACCGTCGCGGAATTGCTCGGCATCAGCTGGGCCAAAGCGATGATGCGCGCCAGGATCTTGACAAAGCGATTCTACTGAATTCACACGTTGCCGATGCCTGGTATGTGATCGGCAATATCGAAGCCGGTCGCGGTCAGTCTGAATTGGCGCTCGCGGCGTACGCGAAGGCCGTGGAGGTCAGACCGGAGCATGCGGCGGCCTGGTACAATCGTGGCAACCTGTTGTTCAGTCAGTCAAAGATGCATCAGGCGATTGACTGCTGGACGATCGCGATCTCAATTCAGCCGGAGCTTTTCCGAGCCTATAACAATCGCGCGGCTGCCTATGATCGCATGGATCAGGACACAGACGCTGTGGCTGACTACGAAAAAACCCTCGAGTTGAATCCCGGCTTTGTGCGTGCATGGGACAATCTGGCATGGCTGCTGGCAACCAGCGACAACAAGACAGTCCGCGATCCCGAACGTGCCGTCAAGCTTGCCACGAAAGCGTGTGAATTATCCGAGTACAAAGACTGGGCCTGCCTCAACACACTGGCCACCAGCTGTGCAGAAAATCAGGAATTTGACGCCGCCGTGAAATGGGCCAGACAAGCACGCGCAATCGCTCCGGAAGCCGATCGTAAGGAACTCGACCAGCTTGTGGCTGCATATGAAGCCCGAGTGAAGTCAAAACGCGTTGCCCGAAAGCCCGGCGGAAGTGTTCGCTGATGAGAACACGATCCTCAGCACTTTCCGCAGGACTATTTCGCCTTCAGGTCCAGACACACCATCCATTTTTCGCTGCGCAGGAACAGCTTGCCGCCTGACAGGACAGGGGCGGCCCAGGAAGGATAGCTGATTTCATCAAGCGAAAAACGTCCATGCTCGACGAACTTCGCCCTATCGACGTCCACGACAGAAATTGTGCCACGTTCGCCAAGGACGATGAACCGCGAACCGACCTGGATCAGCGATCCGCGTCCAAAATAAGGATATGGAATCTCTTTGCCCGTGTTGGCATCGATGATGTGTCCCGTCGTGCGGTCTCGACTTAAGTTTTTCAGATCGCCTTCGTAACCGGTTGTCTGCCACAGCAACTTGCCGTTTTCCGCATTGATGCAGCGGAGTTCACCTTCATTCTCATGCCGCCCGCTGAAACCATAAATGCAGCCATCAACATGAATCGGCGTAGACCAGTGCGCCAGCATATTCGTCCGATCTCTCCAGACTTCCTTGTATTGTCTTCCGCCTTTGTCAATTTCCAGCACTGCCGATCCCAATTGATAGGCCACTGAAACAAAGACGCGGTTGCCAATCACTAATGGTCGGGCTGCGTTGACAGATTCATGCACTTTCGGGCGGAACCAATAGTGGAAATTTTCAGCGCCCGTGCGCGGGTTGAGTGACACAAGCCCCTGTCGCATCAGACACAGCAAATGCTTCTCTCCATGAATCTCCGAAATGATCGGTGAAGAATAGCTGACCACCATTTCATCATCGGCCCATTCATGTTTTTTTCCTTTCTGATCCGTTTCGACGCCATTCCATGTGTCCTTACCCACGGACTGCCACAGGGTATCGCCTGTCTTAACGTCGAACGCGACGACACCTGAATTCGGTTGACCACCGACAAGTACGATGAGTCGATTATCGTCGAGAATGGGCGAACATCCGACTCCAAAAAAAGCTTCCGGAAGCGTGAATTCTTGTCGAAGTTCTTTTTTCCACAGCAACTTTCCATCGGTCATCGACGTGCAGGCCAGCATTCCCTCGGCACCCAGTGTCAAGCAACGGTCCTGAGTGAGCACGGGCGAACAGCGAGGCCCGTTGTTGTAGCCATACGGATCCTCGTATGTCGTCGTGTAAGCATGTGCCCAGATTTCCTTGCCCGTTCCCGCGTTGCGGCACGACACAATTTCCTGATCTCCTTCGCGATGATGAATCACCACGTGATCTCCCAGCACCGACGGCGCACTGTAGCCGGTGCCAATCGATTCCTTCCAGATCACTGGAGGTGTCTTGTCGGTCCAGTCCAGTGTCAATTCGTCTTCGCCGGAAACGCCGGTATGCCGGGGACCGAGGAACCACGGCCAGTCTTCTGCCATCACAATCACTGACGATGATGCCAGCCAGAATGTGAAACCAAGAATTTGCAGTGCGATCTTATCCACGCGGAAACTCCGATTAACGAATAGTCACGAAATCATTGTGATTGATGAGCGCGTGAATCAGCATTGTCCGGGACTTTGACACCGCGTCATCTGATTCGGGTGCGGCGGTCAGGCTCCGGAATTCCTGCATCGCCGCGACTGAGGCGGCGACTTCCTGTTCATTTGCGTCGACAGAAAGTACTGTCTGAAATGCGGCTCTTACAAAAGCATCTTCGGTATCAATCGAGGGCAAGTCTGAAACCCGCTTCGCGATCTTCGATGCCAACTCACTGGCCAATTCGCTGTTTTCCAGCGCCAGCGCCTGCTGAGGCACGATACTGTCTGCACGGCGATAACACTCCAGCACGCTGGCATCGTCAAACATCGACAGGAATTTCTGATGCTCATTGTGCGAATGCACATAGTACAGACTCCGCCGCCTCGACTTGTCGTCGTTCACCGGAATCGAAGGGCCGCCGAGCGCCAGATCCAGCTCACCCGCGAGATGCAGCAAGCTGTCGCGCACAAGCTGTGCTTCCATGCGAATCGGATTGGTCCGCCAGTACCAGCGATTGTCGCCGTCAGTTTTTTGATTCACCTCGGCCGCTCCGGACTGAGTGGATGTCATGCGGTAGGTGCTGGAGGTCACGATCAGCTGATGGATGTGTTTCATGCTCCAGCCGCTTTCCATGAATTCCACGGCGAGCCAGTCAAGCAGTTCCGGATGCGTCGGCGGAATTCCTTTGCGGCCGAAGTCAAACACGGTGGGGACGAGTGGCGTGCCGAAATGTCTGGCCCAGATATGATTCACCGCCACACGCGCCGTGAGCGGATTGTCGCGATGTGTCATCCACTGTGCCAAAGCCGTTCGACGTCCAGTGCTGGTTTTTGGAAATGGCTTGCTGCGAGACTCTTCTGTCTCGAGGTTGGATTCCAGCGTCTTCAGCGACCCCTTGAGTGATGCGTACGAATTTCCCGGCATGTCGATGGCCGCGCGAGCTGCTTCCAGGGACTTCCGTGCGTCCGCAAGTTTGTTTTCTGCCTCGGTACGTTTCTCGTCAGTCGCCTGCAGGAGATTGAGTTCAGCGCTGAACATGTTTTCCGCCGCTGCTGCTGCGTTCACCATTCGTTCGGCTTTCACAGCACCTGCGACAAGGCTGTGCGATTCCGGAGCGTCGGGTTTGTCGGCCATCGCTCGATCTGCCGCGGAACGTGCCCGGATTGACGCCGGTGCTGCCAGATGTTTCTCCAGTGCGGACTCCGCGATCTTCACAATCAGAGTCGCCTGATCGACTGGCAATAATTTGGCATCACTTTTTCCGGACGGGGGCTCAACAAGATGCACAGACTCCGGCAATGAGGTGAGCGTGAACGAAAGAAACGTGGCCTGTGCATCGAATGTGACGAGATCGAGCGGCCCTGCGCGTCGCGCTACGGGTAATCGGTAAGCGATCGAATGCATGCCATCGGCGGCCACATTGATCAGGTTACCACGCACGCGAATCGTCAGTTCGTGAGGCGTATTGAGGGCGACCATTCGACTCTCAGCAGCTTCCGGCGGATACGCCTGTCTGCCGTCCTGCAGGAATGAAACCTGAGCTTTAGGTCCACTCGCATAAGAACTCAGATAAGCCATCACTTCATTCGCATCGCCATCCACATCAAATGCGATACCGACGGATTTCCAGACGTCGCCGCCGGTCGGAACATATTTCAGAGTGGCCTGAAAATCCTGTGGCGGAATTTGCATCAGACGCAATGTCGCTCGGGTCGAACCCGTCTGCGACTGCACAAGTTTGCCATCGGCATAATTCCATTTTCCACTTCGCTGTTCCCAGAGTTCAGGACGTGCGACTGAAAAAGTGTCGGACACAATGACCGTTGCTTCATCTGAATGAACATCGGTTCCTGATTCTGCCGTCGCGATCTTCGCCGTTTCCTGCGCTGTTGTAAGTTTTTCTTTAGCGGCGTTCAGCGTCTTGCGGGCAACCTCAGTCTGACGCTCTGCGGCCTCCAGATGGGCGTCGATGACAGCCTGCCGCAAACCGGGATTCCAGGCTTCGGCTGGCAACATGACAGGCTCGATTGAGAAATCACCACACGCCAGAAACTTTGGAATCGATGGATGCATGACGTGCGCTGTGTCCGGATTGCGATCATCACCGCGGATGTGCAGGTACGTCGGAGTGTCGAGATTGCAGTCGAAGGCACGCGGGATTCCGTCTTTTTCGAAATCCAGTTCACCACCCAGGATATCGGTGCGAACCTGATACGGTTCAAAGAAGGCTCGCATCTGATAATAGTCCACATGCGAAATGGGATCGTATTTGTGGTCGTGGCACTTCGCACAGTTGAAGGTGATGCCCAGAAAGGCTTTGCATGTGTGTTGAACCGTCTCATCCAGCCAGCTCGTGCGGTTGAACTTGAAATACTGCCGGCCAGAAATCCCGAGGCGCGCAGGCGATCCGGGTCATTTGGATACAGTTCATCCGCCGCGAGCATCTCGCGGAGCATCTGATCGTAGGCTTTGTCGCTGTTGAGTGATTCGATGATCCAGTCGCGCCAGTGCCAGATGTGCTTCTGCGAATTGCGAACTTCAGCCCCCAGTCCCCACCAGTCACTGTAACGCCAGATGTCCATCCAGTGACGTCCCCAGCGTTCGCCATATTGCGGACTGCCCAGCAACCTTGTGACGACCGTGTTGTATGCATCCGGAGACGTGTCATTCAGAAACGCGGACTGTTCGTCGCGTGTCGGCGGTAGTCCAGTCAGATCGAATGAAACTCGCCGCAGCCAGATTCGTTTATCGGCTGCCGGCTGTGAAATGATTCCATGCCGCTCATGCGAAGCGGCGATAAACGCATCCATGGGATTGGCGTTCCATGCGGCATTCGTGACTTGTGGAACGGCTGATCGCACTGGCGGTCTGTATGCCCAATGATCCCGCGGATCAGATTCAGGTGCCTCGTCAGCCGGGGCCCTGGCACCTTCGTTGATCCAGCGTCGGATGGCATCGATTTCTGCCGGTTTGAGTGCTTCGCCTTCCGGCGGCATGCGTTCAGCCAGATCGTTCGCTGAGATTCGCTTAAATAAATCACTGGCAGCAGCATTCCCCGGCACAATCGCCGGCCCTGAATCACCTCCGCCGATTGCTGCCGCCGCTGTATCAATGCGAAGTCCACTTTCCTGCTTCAATGCTCCATGACACGCGAAGCAGCGTTCCTGGAAAACATGCCGCACCTGCGTCTGATAGTCAACCTCATCAGCGAGCACTAAGCCGCTGATAAGCAACATGAATTGGTGAAACAGGAGCGTCATCATGGATCATTGTCTGGCGAGCGGTGGGAGTCAGCACCACCGGTGCGAAAACGGTGAGACTGAAGGTGTTTCGTCGTGTCCTTGAAGGATCACATGAAACGCAGGGCGGGAATCGACACAGAAGTATACTGAACACGGCTGCAAATGTTTAGAACCCCTGAAGAAAATCCGGGTTGCACTGTAAATATTCGCCGAAGGAGTCGGCCCCGTGCTGCCTCGGCCGTTCGACAATGCGACGGTCCCTGGCGAATACCTCGGACATGAATGTCCAGGCTACAGGAATCTCAGCAAGAGTCTTGCGTTGCGTCATACTCCATCGCAGGGCTTGAGCCAGTTCTTTGAGACAATTCGCTTCGGCGGCGGATCGCGATTCAAAACCATGCTGGAAATCGCGTAATCTCCGGTACTAATGTTGACGGAATTTCTGCATGCGATAGCCGTCTTTTTCGGACACAATCTCAATCATCACGTCATGCAGCTTGGAGGACAATCGCACGCGATGACGATCAAGGTTCGTGGGCTTGACGGTGCGGTCGATGTCCAGAAACGCATCAATCGTTAAGTGATGTTTTGCAGTCGAAAGAACGCCAGGAACATCGGAATATTGGATGAGCCGCAATTTCAAACTGCCATCCTGATCCGTTTTGACGAGCAATTCATCGTCGCCAACTTCAATGGTCGTCTTAAGGATCTCGCTGCGGTTGCCTTCGCCGCTCCGCAGTTGCTCCTGTTTATCAACCCAGCGCTGAGTGAGCTCAATCGCCTGCGTCACGGCCGTGAGACCGGTGACCATCACTGACGATTCGCAAGATCCCGTCGCTGAGTCCTCCGAGACCAGTGCCGCGTGTGGCAGTGTCAACGAGTCAATCACGGGGTCCAGGAGTTCGGGCGTCAGCTTCGCCGCCTTCAGGAGAATGGCGTACTTCGTCAGCGCTTTATGCAACGGAATCAGGCGTTCGAGTGCTTCAGGAACCAATGAGGCAATCATGACTCTGGCACCGGTTGCTCGGGCAACGGCATCCGTGGCTTCATCGCTGTTCTTCCACAGCCAGTCGAACGTCGCGCGCAGGTCACCGACCAGCAGCACGGGATTGTCCCGCCATTGGATCGCAAGGTCGAAGGCTGCATCTCGTTTCATATCGTCTCGGCGTCTGATTGAGTGTATGAACAGAAATTTGAGATTTGAAATTTTAGATTTTAGATTTGAAATCAATACTCGTTTTGCGCTTCATCGGATGGGGACAGCACGGCTGCATCTGCGCGTTTGGCAACCTGACGGATCGTGCGCTGGTCGCGTTCTGCTGCCAGCTTTTTGATCGCAGCCTCCAATGACATGACCCCAAGTTCTCCGTCAATGCGACAGCGCACATTGACGGCATTCTGTTCCGCCTCTTTGGGACCAACGACCAGCATGTAAGGAATGAGATCCATCTGCGCTTCGCGGATCTTGGCCTGGACACGAGCACTCTGCAGGTCCGTGGCGACCCGGAACCCAGCCTGACGCAGCTTGCCGGCGACTTCTGTGGCGTAGTCATCCGTCTTCTCGCTCAGTGGTAACACGCGAATCTGTTCCGGAGCCAGCCACAGCGGAAACGCTCCCGCGAAATGTTCGATCAGCACGCCGACAAATCGCTCCATCGAACCGAACGGAGCCCGATGAATCATCACGGGGCGATGCGTCTTATTATCCGCGCCGGTGTATTCCAGCTGGAAGCGTTCCGGCAGGTTGTAGTCCAGTTGCACAGTTCCCAGCTGCCATTCACGGCCCAGGCAGTCTTTGACCATAAAGTCGGCCTTCGGACCATAGAACGCGCCTTCGCCTTCGCATTCGACGAACGACATCCCTTCCTCGGTCAGGACTTTGCGGAGAGTGTTTTCGGCTTTGTCCCACAGTTCCCTGCTGCCGATGTATTTGTCGGAATTGGGATCACGCATCGACAGTTGCACTCGATAACCCTCCAGCCCGACGGCCTGCAGGACAAACTTCACCAGGTGCAGAGTATCCTTGAATTCCTGCTCGACCTGTTCCGGCGTGCAGAACAGATGCGCATCGTCCTGAGTCAGTCCTCGAACTCGCAGCATGCCGTTCAGTTCGCCGGATTGCTCATACCGATAAACCGTCCCGAATTCTGCCAGCCGCACCGGCAGATCGCGATAGCTGCGGGGCATGGCCTTGTACATCTGAGCGTGATGCGGGCAGTTCATCGGCTTCAGCAGGAAGCGCTCCTGCTGCTTTTCCCAGCGACGCAGTACTTCACGCTTTTGCTCATCGTTGCCATTGACCGGGAAATCCTTCGCGTCGAAGCCAAGGACTTTCGCGGCATCCAGCAGCTTGCGTTCCGCTTCCGGAGTCGGCGGAGCAAGAGCGTCATCGTTCGGATCGAGAGCGCGAATCCAGTAGTCCACCAGTTGCCCGGCGGAATGTCCGAAGATCGGTGCGAACTGCGAATCGCGGTAGTACGGAAAGTGTCCACTGGTCTCGTACATTTCGACGCGTCCGATGTGCGGCGAATACACCGGCTGATAACCTCGGCGCAACAGCTCGGCTTTGATGAAGTCTTCCAGCGTCGCGCGAATCGTCGCCCCCTTCGGCAACCACAGACACAGTCCCTGGCCGACCTCGCTTGAGATCGTGAACAGCCCCAGTCGTTTCCCAAGCACTCGATGATCGCGTTTCCGCGCTTCTTCGAGCTGCTCCAGGTACGCCTTCAGATCTTTCTTGTCGAACCATGCCGTTCCGTAGACGCGCTGCAGCTGGCGACCAGACGCATCACCCTTCCAATAGGATCCTGCGACGCTGGTAATCTTAAACGCTTTGATCTTGCCGGCATGCGGGATATGCGGCCCGCGGCACAGATCGACGAATTCGCCCTGACGATAAAAACTGAGCGTGGAATGTTCGCCGAGGCCCGTGCGAATGTGTTCGGTCTTCAGTGTCTGCTTCAGATCGGTGCAAAGCTGAATGGCTTCCTCGCGTGACGCCTCAAAGCGATCAAAAGGCTCCGCCGCATCAACGATTTTCTGCATCTCGGCTTCGATACGCGGAAAGTCCTCTTCGCTGATCGGAGTTGTCAGATCAAAGTCGTAGTAGAATCCATTGCCCGTCGTCGGGCCAAATGCCAGACCAACTCCGGGAAACAATCGCATGATCGCACGGGCCATCACATGAGCGCAGCTATGTCGCATCACGCCCAGGGCCTCTGCGTCACGTTCAGTGATCAGCTTCAGCGGCACAGGACGCAGATCTGTGAGGTTGGCCAGCGGCCGCATCGAATCCACAACCGTGCCTTGAATGCTGGCCGCGACCGTAGCCTTTGCCAGACGCTCGCCGATACCAGCAGCGACGTCCAGAGCGGATGCGGAATCCTGATGTTCGAGAATCGTCCCGTCAGGCAATTGAACCTTAATCATGAGTCATTCTTATCGACGGTGAAAAACCGGCCCGTTCAAATCGCGGCTGCTACGAGAAGTCGCGCGGCCGGGCAGAAACACAACAGGCGGAGTTTTACCGGCTGGAGCCCCGCACTTCAAACTGCAATTCTTAACCATGCGAAGGATAGTCGCTGACAGCTGTCGCAAATGCAGTGTCATCTGTCGATGGCCTCACTTGCGATCGCAAAAACTCGCCCAAATCGCGGAAAACGTTGAGTTTCTGCTTTAACGTATTGCCTCACGACCGGTGCTCATTTATCGTGCCGTCACCAATTTTGGCTGTTAATCTCATTCCACGTCTGCGGAATGCCTTTCAACAGGTTCTTGTTCCTTTCAAAAGCGAGATTGATTTTATGAGTACTGTGTCAGCCCTTCCCTATAAGGTTGCAAATTTAGAGTTGGCCGAATTGGGGCGCAAAGAAATCGAAATTGCCGAAATCGAAATGCCTGGCCTGATGGCTCTTCGTGAGAAATACGGCGATTCAAAGCCGCTCAAAGGTGCCCGTATCGCCGGTTGTCTGCACATGACGATTCAGACTGCTGTGCTTATCGAAACGCTCACAGCCCTTGGTGCGGAAGTGCAGTGGTCCAGCTGCAACATCTTTTCGACGCAGGACCACGCTGCAGCTGCAATCGCAGTGACCGGCGTACCAGTCTACGCATGGAAAGGGATGAGTGCCGAAGAATTCGATTGGTGCATTGAGCAGACCCTGTTCTTCCCGGACGGCGAGCCGCTCAACATGATTCTCGACGACGGCGGTGACTTGACCGTGATGGTTCATGACAAGTTTCCGGAACTCCTTAAAGGCATCCGGGGTCTGTCTGAAGAAACGACGACCGGGGTACACCGCCTGCACCAGATGCATGCGGCTGGCAAGCTGGCGGTTCCTGCCATCAACGTCAATGATTCGGTGACCAAGAGCAAATTTGACAATCTCTATGGTTGCCGCGAATCTCTGGCTGACGGCATCAAGCGTGCCACGGACGTCATGGTCGCAGGAAAAGTCGTCGTCATCTGCGGGTACGGCGACGTTGGCAAGGGTTGTGCGGACGCCATGGATGGACTCGGAGCCCGCGTCATTGTCACAGAAATCGATCCGATCTGTGCGTTGCAGGCCTGCATGGAAGGCTTCCAGGTCATCACAATGGACGAAGCAGCTTCACAGGGCGACATCTTTGTCACGACGACCGGCAACGTGGGAGTCATTCGTGGCGAACACATGGACAAGATGAAGCATCAGGCCATTGTCTGCAACATTGGTCACTTCGACTCGGAAATCCAGATCGCCTATCTGAATAATCATAAGGGTATCCGAAAAGTTCGTATCAAGACTCCGGCAGACGAAGGTGGCCCGGTCGATAAGTATGTCTACGCAAACGGCAAGGCGATCATCGTGCTGGCGGAAGGACGCCTGGTGAATCTGGGCTGTGCTACGGGGCATCCTTCATTCGTGATGAGCAACAGCTTTACGAATCAGGTGATGGCACAGCTGGCATTGTGGGAAAACTTTAACGAGTACGAAGTTGGCGTGCATCTGCTGCCAAAAGAGCTGGACGAAGAAGTGGCTCGCCTGCATCTGGCCAAGCTTGGTGCGAAGCTCGAAACACTAACCGCAGAACAAGCCACATACATCAATGTTCCCGTGAACGGCCCTTACAAGCCAGAACACTACCGCTACTAAGCATTGTCCTGACTTATGCAGAAAGCATCCGCGAGGATGCAAACTGTAACTGCGATTCAGCCCTCGGTAACTTCTGGTTGCCGGGGGCTTTTTTGTGGCAGGTGCATCCGCTGCTCCGCCGCAAATCGCAGGCTGACCAGGAATCAGCCGCTGTCTATTTCCTTGCAAACCGATACCCAACGCCGCGGACGGTCTCGATGAGGTCGGTGGTGTCTCCGAGTTTTTTGCGGAGGGCGCGGACGTGGACGTCGATGGTGCGTTCAAGGGAATTGGCATCTTCACCGCGTGACGTTTCCATTAGTTCATTGCGGGAAAACGGACGCCCCGGTTGAGACATCAAGGTCCACAACATGCGAAACTCAGTCGGCGTGAGTTCCAGTTCAGCTCCCTTGTATTTCACCGCATGATTTGTGCGGTCGATTTCAATTCCGTGCAGCTCCAGCAGGTTCTTTCCGGCCTCAACTGTGTCGGATCGGCGGAGCAGGGCTTTGATCCGATGCATGAGCGGCTGAACTCGAAACGGCTTTGTCACATAGTCGTCGGCCCCCATATTGAAGCCGACGATTTCGTCCGTCTCTCCGCTGCGTGCGGTAAGCATCATCACGGGGACGGCTTTGGTACGTGCGTCAGATTTCAGCAGTCGGCAGATCTGCAAACCGTCAATTCCCGGCAGCATCAGATCCAGCACGCAAAGGTCTGGAATCAGAGTTTGCGCTTTCAACAATCCATCGCGACCGTCGCGTTCCCAGTGGACCGTAAATCCTTCCTTCTGCAGGTTGTAGACGATCACGTCCGCAATGGACTGTTCATCTTCAATCACAAGAATATTGGGTTGCATAGAAAGGAGTCTGCCTCTCAGATTCAGCGATGCAGTTTAGGGTGCCGGATGATGGAAGCTTCAACAAGATACACGACATCTTCTGCGATGTTCGTCGCATGGTCTGCGACTCGTTCCACATGACGGATTACGGAGAACAAATGCAGACTCGGTTCCACAAGTTCCGGTCGTTGCTTCATGACTTTAACCACTTCTTCGATCAGTTCGCTGTTCAGCTTGTCGACGACCTCATCTCGCTGGCAAATCAGGCGCGCTAACGCCGAATTCTCTTCGACAAACGCATCAATGCTGTCATGCAGCATGCTGAGTGCCGCTTCCGTCATCTCGCTCAGACGGCTCGGCATCACAAACTCACCATGCTCTGCGATTCCAGCTGATCGTTCGGCAATACTGACCGCCAGGTCGGCCACGCGTTCCAGTTCGGCTGCAATTTTCATCACCACGGTCACGCGGCGAAGGTCATTGGCAACCGGATGATAAAGTGCCAGAATCTTCAGGCACTCTTCCTCAATTCGAATGTCCCACTCGTCCACTTCGCGGTCTCGGATGGACACGTCCTTAGCCAGTTCGCCGCGGCCATACTTTAAACCATCCACAGCTTCGTGAATGAGTTCTTCCACCGTTGAACACATCGAAAGAATGCTTCGATGCAAATGCTCCATTTCCCGCACGAAGTGAATGGTCATGATCCGCTGATCCTGGTGAACTTCGCGAACGGTCAGTGACTCCGTCGCTGACTCTCGCATTGTGAATTGGGATGATTAATGAATTGTTAAGATCGCGGCAGAGTTTCCGAGGTCCCAACTGATTCTTGTGAATTGTTAAGTACGACGATGTTCCCTCAGCCGAATCGGCCTGTAATATAGTCTTCCGTTTGTTTCTCCGAGGGCCCGGTAAAGATTTTCATGGTTGGCCCGGTTTCGACGAGAATCCCTTTGTAGAAGAACGCCGTTTGATGACTGACACGTGATGCCTGCTGCATGTTGTGCGTGACGATCACAATCGTGTAGTTGGCACACAATTCGCCGATCAGGTTCTCGATGCGGTCTGTGCTGGCGGGGTCGAGAGCCGACGCTGGTTCGTCCATCAGGATAATGTGCGGATTCGTGGCCAGTGTGCGAGCAATACAAAGCCGCTGCTGCTGACCTCCCGACAGGGACATTGCCGACGTGGTCAATCGATCTTTCACCTCGTCCCACAAAGCGGCTTTCCTCAGACAGGACTCTACGAGGTCCGCCAGAACTGAACGATTTCTTTCGCCAGCCACGCGCGGCCCGTACGCGACGTTGTCGAAGATCGATTTTGGAAACGGTGTGGATTTCTGAAAGACCATGCCCACATGTTTCCGCAAAAGGACGACATCCACAGCGGGGTCCATGATATTCTGGCCTTCGACCAGGATTTCGCCGACGCAGCGAGAACCTTCGATGAGATCGTTCATGCGGTTGACCGTACGCAGAAAGGTACTCTTTCCACAACCGGAAGGCCCGATCAACGCTGTGACGGACCGTTCAGGGACGGTCAGGGACACATCGAACAGCACCTGATGTTCGCCGTAATAAAAATCCAGCCCTTTGACCTGGATCGCCACCGAATGGGCTGACATATCGAGGTCTCGATCGACACCTGCGACTGAGGGCGGCACCGAATTGGATGTGATTCCTGGCATGTTGAATGAGTTCCGAAATCCTTTGTTGTGTCATGCGACGCGCGGATTGACGGCGTTCACCATTTCAGTCGTCTGCTCGCGTAGTGACGCACAATCATCGCCAGGGAATTGATCGCCAGTAACACGATCAGCAACACGACAATTCCAGACGCTGCCACCGCAGTAAATCGCGAATCCGGCTGCTTTGACCAGTCATAGATTTCGATTGGCATCGCTGTAAACTGATCAAGCGGTGCGTGCAGTACCTGCGCTGGGCGAGTGAGCAACTTGACAGGAGAATCGATACTTCCCGGGCACATCGACGTATAGGTCAGAGCCCCCAGCATGATCAAAGGCGCGGCCTCGCCGATCGCTCTGGACGTCGATAAAATCACACCGGTGGAAATCCCCGGTAAGGCCGCCGGAATCACCTGTCGCCAAATCGTTTGCCAGCGAGTTGCCCCCAAAGCCAGCGAAGCGACGCGAATGGAACTCGGCACTGATCGCAGAGCTTCCTGAGACGCCGCGATCACCGTGGGAAGAATCACCAGTGTCAACGTGAGAGCTCCGACGAGAATGTTGTCCTCGTAAATCGGCAAATCCGCCAGTCGTACCTTGAAGAGGCCCAGCACGCTGAACACATGATTTCCGTCGAACCAGGCGCTGAGCGTTGCTGCGGACGTGCGAAAGACTGTATACCCCAGTATCCCGTAGACGATCGAAGGCACACCTGCGAGATTCGCGAGGTTGACCTTAATGATCCGGACAAAGAAATTATCTTTCGCGAGTTCTTCCAGGTATACGGCCGAGCCGACTCCGACCGGCACGGAAAACAACGAGGTAAAAAGGATCAGCCAGAACGATCCCCACAGACCTGCGAGCATCCCTGCTTTGGCCGGATTGGTGGAGTTCGTGTTGGTCACGAAGTCCGGCGAAAGCCGCCCGACGCTGCTGTAAACAATGGCGACCAGCAATACGACCAACACGGCCAGTGCCGAATACGTTGCCATTCGGCACGTGCCGGCAAAGACTCGCGACAGGAACAAACGACGGCGAATGCGTCCATCAGAGCCAGAAATAAAACTCATCGTTGGTTTTGCTGCGGAGCTCGGGTTACTCATTGATACACCTCACGGTAGCGTCGCAGAATCCAGCCGGAAATCAGGTTGATCGTCAGTGTGATCACGAACAATGCGATGCCGATCGCATAAATGCTCATGCGGCTGATCGAATCAGCTGCGCTGTCGCCAGTGCTGGCGTGAACCATGAACGATGTCATTGTCTGAGCGCCGCGGAGTGGATTCAAAGTCGCGATGGGTTGCTGTCCCCCGGCGATCACGACCGCCATCGTTTCGCCGATAGCTCGTGAGAACGCTAGCAGAAATGCGGCGAGAATACCGGACAACGCTGCGGGCACCACGACACGCACAGACACGTCGAACCGGGTGCTTCCAAGAGCAAACGCGGCCTCACGCAGGCTTCGCGGAACCGATCGAATGACATCTTCACTAAGCGATGCAATCAGGGGCGTCACCATGATCCCGACAACAATGCCCGCACTTAGCGCGTTAAACGTTCCAAGTTCGAGACCAAAAACACCCAGCACGGGTTTCAAGATGTAGGGTGTAATAAACTTCAGGGCAAAGAAGCCGTAAATGACCGAAGGAATACCCGCCAGTACTTCCAGAATCGGCTTCAGGAATTCGCGCTCGCGAGGAGCGGCGTACTCACTCATGTAAATCGCGGCCCCAAGCCCGGTGGGGACGCTGACCAATGACGCGATCAGGGCCACCATAAACGTGCCGGAGAGCAGCGGGATCATTCCGAAACGCCCCGCGGGGCCATCCACCGGTTTCCAATGTGTTCCCGTGAGAAATTGCCACAGGGAGACCTGTTCAAAGAAAGCCTTCTTTTCACCAGGTGCGTAGACCGCATTTCCAAGCAGCACCATGATGATGGCGGCTGTCGTCAAAACAGACAGTGCGGCGCACAGGAACAGGGCGGCCTGAATGAGTTTCTCGTGATGACGAAAAACTCGTTTTCTTGCCCAGGCTGGTGTTTTGGATTCTCTCATAAAACGCTGACGTAGAAGCGGTCGCTCAAGCCCGCCGCGTTTCGACGTGCCCTGGGTTCGTATTCATTCGGGGAAAGAATACCATTTGCGGCGGTCACGTCGCCAGGAGAAGCCCGGCTTTTTCAAAAAGCCGGACCTCTGACGCACAACTATTTCGTGATTGCCGCTTCAAATGCGTCGCGGCTGGCTTTGATCTGCGTGTCCGAAGGGTCCACGTACCCAACCTTGCTCACTTGAGCCATGCCTTCATTCAGATAAAATCTCACGAAGTCCTGAACTTCCTGGCGCGCCAGTGATGACTTCTTGACATAGATGTATAACGGGCGTGAAAGCGGCTTGTATTCACCTGACTTCACAGCTTCCGGCGTCGGAGCAACCCCAGCGGCCGCGTCCTCGGTCGGCGAAATCCTGAGGGCCTTTACTTTGTCCTTATTGGAAAAGTAGTAAGCACAACCAAAGAAGCCCATGCCGCCCTTCTCACCGGAAACACCTGTTATGGTCACATTGTCGTCAGCACTTGGGCTGTAGTTTTCAGTGATGGCGTCCTCTTTACCGTTAATTGCTTCTGTAAAGTAGTCAAACGTGCCGGATTCCTCACCGGCACCAAACAGCACGAGTGGAATGTCGGGCCATGAGGCATCAACGTCTTTCCACGATTTGACTTTGCTGCCAGGTTCCCAGATCTTCTTAAGCTGAGCGACGGTAATTGTATCAACCCAGTCATTTTTGTGATTTATGCAAACAGTCAAACCGTCCATTGCTACCATCAGTTCAAGAACGTCAACTCCGTTCTTCGCACAATCTGACTTCTCGGACTCCTTGATCGCTCTTGATGCATTGGCAATATCGATTCGCCCGGCGATCATCTCCTTGAAGCCAGTCCCAGTCCCAGTCACCTTCAGGGCAATCTTGACATCGTTGAACTTGCTTTCGAATTCTTCAGCCACGGCTGCGGTAATGACCTTGACGGTGCTGGAACCATCGATCTGGATTCGACTGGGTTCCCCGCCCCCCGTTGTCACCTCCGGAGTTGTTGTCTTCGTTCCATCTGCGGGAACGCTGACGTCTTCAATACTACAGCCAAGTAGACATACAGACAGTAATCCAAGGCCAAACACTCCACACCTTCTTTGTCCAACATCAATCATGAATTGCCCCTCGTCAGGTTTTTTTCTTTAGTAAACAGCCATCAGGAATCTCAACTGACGAAGTGAACGCGAGAATTGTTAAGATTTGGTAAACTCCACTCAAATCCACCGGATTTTCTCGCCAAATCAATTGTTAAGACGAGGGAAACTGCACGCGAAACTCGCTGCCTCGGCCCAGTTCGCTCTTAACAGAGACGTTTGCCCCCAAAGCCTGGCACAAATGTTTCACGATTGCGAGGCCCAGACCAGTGCCTCCCCGTTCGCGTGAACGGTCTCGATCCACTCGGTAAAATCGCTCAAAAACACGACCAAGCATTTCTTCGGGGATTCCTGATCCTGTGTCCCGCACGACAATTGCCGGCGAAGTTCCGACTCTGATCAGTTCCACTGTGACGGAACCGCCGGCATCTGTGTGTTTCAGGGCGTTATCGACGAGATTGCCGATGATCGTCTGCAATGCCTGATCATCAGCAATCACCGTCATTTGGTCAGCTCCCGTTAGGAAAAGTTGCACAGATTTGGTGTCGGCGACCGTGCGAAATCCACGGAGCACATCCTCAGCGACGGTTACCACATCCACGGGTTCAATGTGCAATACCTGCTCTCCCGATTCGACGCGTGCCAGTTGCAGCATTCCGAGAATCAGCTGCAGCAAACGCTCCGACTGCTCTTCAATCTGTTTCAGGAACCTTGCAGCCGCAGCTGGATCGGACAGGGCTCCCCCAAGCAACGTGTCGGTACATGCCTGAATCACCGTCAACGGTGTCTTCAATTCGTGGGACGCGGCGCTGACAAAATCCCGCCGCATTGCTTCCAGCTTCCGGATTTCAGACACATCGCGGACAACCGCAACCGCACCCACATGAGGCCCCTTCAATACAGGGACCACAACGAGCACCAGACTTGCATCTTCCCGAGACCGGCGATATTCCAGCGTTTCCATTTTCTGTGATTTCAGAGCGTCCTGAATTGTGTCCAGAAACGCCGGCACTCGGACTGCTTCGTACAGTCGGTTGCCAATGCCGATCACGCTGCTGATCCGCAGCAGCCGACGTGCTCCCGTGTTCAGAAACATAATCCGCTGCTCACGATCAATGGCGACAACGCCCTCAACCATTGAATCCAGTACAGCAGACAATAAATCCGACGATGAACGTGCTTCGCGTTCAGCCACTTCGAGCTTCGCAATTCGCTCCTCCCGTTCTTCCTCCAGGCGATGCAGTGCTGTCGCAACCCGCCCCAATTCGTCACGCCGCTCTGAAATCGACAGCAGCATGTCTTCCCGCTGAGTCTTCTCAATCGACTGGTCCAGATTGAGCGACATGGCCTGCAGCGGCTGGACAATTCCGGCGGCCACAAATGCAACGCAAAAAACTCCAATGATCCATGTAAAAAATGCCGCCCGAGCCGCCGCCGACCGCACTAATGCGTGATTCCCCTGCAACGCTTCGGATTCGATGATCGTGAGCAGCACGCGACGGTGCTCTTTGTCCAGCGATGCGTCGAGAGCAAACGCCAGCACTTCCGGATCTTCACCCTGAAGGCGAATGCGTCGCATCGACTGCCCAAAGCGCAATGCTGACTGGACTACCGACTGCAGTGTGATCTCGACCGGTGGCTCATCTTCGGCGACGGTCAGTGTCCGGCACTCCTTATCGACCAGCCATAAGCGATACCCGTCGCGCTGCAGCATTTGCTTCCATGAGGCCAGCACCATTTGAGCATCTTCACCAGTTTCCAGGTCCGTGCGAATGCTGCGCAAGCGAGTTTGAACGTCCTGGGTCAACTGGGCAGCGGCTTTGGTCGATTGCCCGGCATTCAATGCCACAAGCAGTCCGATCAGGGCAAGCAACGACAGAGCGGCGTAGAGCCCCACAATCTTCAGGAAAAGATGCGACCTGATCCACTTCACGCATCACCATTTATAACCAACACGGCTGGGTCGTTGATTCGTCTAGCCGTCGCTTGGTACTCGCGAAACGGTCCGCCAGATCTTACCAACTGCCGCTCGACTTTCCGTTAAACCCGTCTCAGACTTTCAGAAGTTAACAATCCGTCTGACAATCTTTCCTGCATTCGATCTTCACAATCTCGACAATACGAATATGAATGATTCCTGATGAATTGCCATAATCTCATGGTTCGTTAAAATACGCAGATTCACTATTTTGTCAAATCTTGTTGACGCAACTCAGACTGGAACTATGTTTCCTCAACTGCCGCTGACGGCGATGCGAACCGCATTGCCAGTGACGCCCTGAAGCGTTTTGCGGCAAATCAAGACAAATACAAAACAGCGCGGTGAGGAAAGCTGGAAGCTTTGAGGGGACCTTGCCGCGCTGTTTGTCTTTGCGCGCTACCAAGTCAAACTGGGTGACTCTGGGTGACTTTTTCGGTTTTTCCGTCGATTCCGACTTTGCCGATGGTCGATATCCCGAATACCGAAGCTCCGCGTGAGTGTTGCGCCATCCACGATTCGGGACAGCCAGGCAAACACCGTCTGAGTTTGAGGGAAGCAGGTCAAGGATGAACAGCGACTCTTCATTTCGAATCTCCAGTATGGTCCTGACGGTCGGCTGCATCTTGTGCGGCATTACCGCTGCGTCGTACCTTGCGCCAAAACTTACACCACACGGCAATTCCTCGGATCCAGCGATCGTCGCTGCCAACTCGCTGCAATTCAACCTTTTGGAGTTCCAGACGAAAGGGAACCACAGCGTCGCTCAGAGTCATCAGCCCGCTTTGGCATCGCGACCCCCGCTCTTTTCTGCGTCGAAGACTCCTGCGACCGCTTCCGCGTCAGCCACACTCCTGAAAGGTCCGACGGCAAATCCGCAAGCTGACGGCAAGCACACGCTGATGAAATCTTCTCGGGATTCCATTCAAACGGTTTCTGTTGAACGCAGGACGTCACCATGGGCAACACAGGAGCATTCGGTTCCGCAGTTCTGCACCGGTCACCGTTCATCCCGTGACCGTAAACATCGATAACGCCGGCATCATGCGGGAAACCGCGTGCACGAACGCCTGGATTTGCTCAGCAGTGAAGCAAAGACGGCTGCGCAATCGGAGCATCACTTCCTGTTGCTGCCGCGCCTGCCTCTGCACCAACATCTGCACCGACACGGTTGCCGACGACGAGACCACGGTTGCCTCCGGCCAATGCCGGAAGTTGCATTCGCAGCCCTCCGCACAGCTGCTTGTGACACCTCCGCCGATCTCGTCCCTGACCCAGCACCAAAGGTCGCAGTGACTCCACCCCGGTCTTTGTTCCAGAACCAAAACCAGGGGGCCAGTTCGAGATGACTCCGCGTCAACCGGTCCCGGACATTCCGATCTTTGAACCTCCAGCGTTTGAACCGCCAGCCTTCGAGCCGGAATCCGTAGTCTGCACCAGTCGAGTTCTCAGCACAAGTTCTCCGTTCCGCAGCCAACCGACGTTGTCGACACAACTCCGCAGAATGTAGAACCGCTGTTGTCGATTCCCGCTGCTGATTTCGTCGAACCAATGACGTGGATTGCACCCCCAGTTCCCGCTCAACAGCCGGTGATGCCAGAAGTCGCGACGCTTTTAATTCCGATTTCACATTCGGCAAAGCGTACGACAGATCCACCATTCATGAATGGCCTAAGCTCGCGCGTTCCGATACCACCCGCGCAAGTTGTGAGCGGACCAATCGGCAGCGGACCAATCGGTGTCGTGCAGCGCACAGCGCATACGATGCAGGCTCCGGGAAAACACGCGACTCAATCGGACTGCAGGAACTGTCCTGCAGATCGACCGGTAAAGACCCGCACGTACCGAATTCAAGCTGTAACGCCTTCGCAGACATATCACCGGATCAAGTCAGCGCTGTCGTTTTAAGGTGCCGCAGCTGGACTCAGCGGATCGGACTGGCGGGACCGCCGATGCGGAAGCGGCACAGGAAAATCCCGAACACGTACAACAGCAGCAGCGGCACCATCATCAGCATCATGCTCCACGGATCCGGCGATGTGGTCAGGATCATGGAAGAAATGGAAAGGACCAGCACCGCGATGCGCCGTTCTTCTTGTAGGTATCGACAGTGCAGATACCGATGCGTTCCAGGAATACCATCACCATCGGCAACTGAAAGCTCACGCCGAACATCAGCATCAACATCGCCATGCTGATGTATTCTGACAATCGTGGCGTAAAGCCGATTCCGAGCCAGTCATTAAAGCCAATCAAATCGAGCATCAGCGGAAACGCATAAAGGTATCCTGCCAGCGCCCCCACCACGAAGAGCACAATACTCATCGGCAAATACACATGGACGTATTTGCGTTCGTGGGGATACAGACCGGCCGCGATGAACAGCCATAACTGATAAAAGACCCACGGTGACGCGAGCAGCAGGCCGGCAAAGAAGCAGACCTTCATGTACGACATGAAACCCTCTTCCATTTTCAGCGTCGTGATCTTATTCGTATCATCGACGACTTTGCGCAACTGCGCAAATTCGGGTGCGGAAATCAGCAGTGTGACCGGATTGTCTGCATTAGGATCGGAAGGAGCCTCCTGGCCGACAGCCTTCAGCAATTCCGATTTCTGAACGACGACGCGCAACTGGTCGGGCCGCAGCGCCAGCGGGTCTTCGATAACTAATTCCTTCGGCGGCGTTTCCTTTGCGGAGAACAGCCCCTTCAGATACGAATAAAAACTTTCCTTTGGGACATCGATCGTCATGTTCTCGATGCCGCGGTCCTTCATGGCGTTTTCCACCGGAGTTCGCAGCCAGTAAAAAATGCGATCCCCGAAGAACAGGGTAATCGACACGGCGATTGCAAGCCCCAGCACCGCGCGAAACACATGCACGCGGAGCACTTCCAGGTGCTCGCCGAAGGTCATCGTGGTATCGTCAAACAGATCTCGCGATCGTGCCATTTGCTGTTCTCATCACTTCGAAAATTGGCCGGCAGAATTCGATTCACGGACGAAGCACTCGCTCGTCCCGGACGGCCTGACAGAGCACTACGTCTGCGTCAGCTTTCGGAACCTGGTCAGTAAATCTTTTGTGACCGGTCCTGGTGTGCCTGCACCGATCGTTCGTCCGTCCAGACTGATGACGGCAATGACTTCGGCTGCGGTGCCCGTGAGGAAACATTCGTCGGCAGTGAAAATGTCGTGTCGCGTGAGAACACATTCCTGGACGGTCACACCCGCTTCAACGGCCAGTTTCATCACAGCATTGCGTGTGATGCCTTCCAGAATTCCTGAATCGCGCTGAGGTGTCTTCAGCACACCGTGCTTGACGATGAAGATGTTGTCGCCTGTGCATTCGGCGACTTCGCCGTTGTGGTTGAGCATCAACGCTTCGACTGTTCCGGCGTCAGTCCCTTCAATCTTGGCCATGATGTTGTTGAGATAATTGAGTGACTTAATTCGCGGACTGAGCGCGCCAGGATGGTTGCGAATGGTGGCCGCCGTGACAAGTTTCATTCCGGTTTCATACAGCTCAGCAGGATACAGCGAAATGGTGTCGGCGATAATAATGACCTGCGGACTGCTGGTGCGACGAATATCCAGGCCCAGCGAACCAGAGCCACGCGTCACGACAAGGCGGACGTAGCCGTCTTGAATGCCATTGGCATGGACCGTGTCTTCGACAGCCTTGATCATCTCTGCATGAGTGATCGGGATTTCAAGTCGGATGGCCAGCGCACTTTCGAAGAGCCGATCGATGTGTTCGCGATGCAGAAAGACACGCCCTCCATAGACGCGAATGCCCTCGAAGATGCCGTCGCCATAAAGGAGTCCGTGATCGAAAACACTGACGGTTGCCTGTTCTGCCGGAACCAGTTTTCCGGCGACATAAACTTTGCGAGACATGAAAAACGCCCATTGCTGTGTTGATTGGTAGATTGAAAATCACTGGCAGGAAAGACCAACTCGCAAATCCACCCCAAAACAAGGACGCGCTGCGTGCCTGAATTCTCATCGTGTGTTTGCGAATTTTGACTTTTCCGGCGAGACTGCCGCTTGCGCCGCAGCCGATTCTCAAGTGTAGCGAGAATTTCGAACCGTTGAGAGTCTGCCGCAGCGGCGAATCTCTGCAGCGGACTCATTCGACCCTCCAAAACTGCCGCGAGTTCATCCGACTCACCCATTTTTGCAATTCCGTTCGATGAAGAACGCGGTAACGCCCGGAAAACCCGGCTTGAGTCGATTTTCCCGATGGCGATACAGTCCCGTGGCCAGGGTCTCCTCAAAGGCGTGCACTGAAGACGTTTCCCCGTGAGGGGCACGTCGCTAGCGGTCTGTTGACTTGATCGTAGGGTGCGTGAAGCGGAGCGCAACGCACCATTTGGGGAAAGGGTGAGAAACTGGTGTGTTCCGCTGGCGCTGCACACACCCGTCTTGACTCACTAAATCCACACGCAGCTCGCCTCCGCTTTTCCAGACAGGAATGGATCTATGACGACTCCGATTACGACACATGTGTCCCGGTTACGCTGGACACTAATTGCAGCCATGCTGCTGTCCTGTGGTTCATCCATTACGCTGGTGATGCTGGGATGTCAGCAGGTGCCGATGACAAATCGCAAGCAGATGCTGCTGACAACGGAAGAAAAAGAAAACGCAATGGGACTCACAGCGTATCAGGAAGTGCTGAAGTCTGAACCAATTACTAAGAATGAAAAGGCCACGGAAATCGTCAGGCGGATCGGTCAGCGCATTGCAGCAGTCGCAAATCGGCCGGACTTTGAGTGGGAATTCAATGTCATTGAATCGGAGACACAGAACGCATTTTGCCTGCCGGGCGGCAAAGTCGCCGTTTATACGGGCATTCTTCCTGTCTGTGAAAACGAAGCGGGACTGGCCGTCGTGATGTCGCACGAGGTCGCTCATGCCATTGCGCGGCATGGGGGCGAACGCATGACGTACCAATCCGCCCAGAATCTTGGAAAGTCGGCTGTCGGCTATGTGATGCAGAAACAGGATGAGCAGAAGCAGAAGATCGTGTTGACCGCGTACGGGGCGGCGTCTGACTACGGTGTCATTCTCCCGTACAGTCGCAAACATGAAATGGAAGCCGACCAGATTGGCATCATGCTCATGGCCAAAGCTGGCTACGACCCGTCGGAAGCACCCGTCTTCTGGGAACGGTTCGCCGGTTCCAAAGCCGGAGCTGCTCCAATGGAATGGATGTCCACGCATCCATCCGACGCTCGCCGTTCCGCTGCGTTGCGTGAACTGATGCCGGAAGCCATGAGTCTCTACGAAAAAGCCAGCGAAAAACTGGGGCTCGGTGAGCCCGTGCAGTAGCCGTACGATCAGACAACAGTGACAAACAACTACACCAGCCCGACACATCCGGCATTCACCGCATCCCGAAAAAGTCGTCTTCCACCGATCGGCGGATTCTGCTACTTGTTCCGCCGAAGCGCCACGTGATCTCTCCGCAGGAGGCGGAGTTGACGACCGATTTTTTTGGCGCGGGAAGGGATTCCCATGCAAAGTTCTATGTGGAAATTACTGACAGCCGCAGGCATTATCGGCATCGGAACCCTTGTGGTTCTGGAGGTCCAGAATCGCCTGCCGGTGCCTTCTCACGCATCCAATGCGGCCGAAGTGGCCAAAACCAGCGGCACACTTCCTTCCGCTGAGACGGACGTTATCCCGGACGCGACGGTCGATTTTGATCGGATGCTGGCGGGTTCCGGAGCTCTTGATGAGCCACAGTTTGCCTTGAGCGAACCGAATGCGCCCGCTGATACGGGAGCCCCAGTCCCGCCGGCTGATGATCAGGATCCTGTGGATGCCACTCCGGTCAATCGCACGGTCCGGAAGGACAGTCTGGCGGACAACGACAATCCGTTCGATCGTTCATTCGATTCAGGCACTGTTCCAGAACCCGCACACACAACTGACGCGGCAGAGCTTCAAACACACGAGACCGCAACGATTCAGCCTGTGAGTTTTTCTGACGACTCTGTGCCAGCCCCGGTAACGAAACCAGCCCCGGTAACGAAACCAGCCCCGGAAACCAAAACAGAGGCGGCGACAAAACCAGCCGCGGCGACAAAACCAGCCGCGATAACGAAACCGCCAGGTACGTCGTCAACTCAGTTCTTCAACGGCAGCGGTCGCCAGGAAAAGGCAGCGCCGGCAACCCTTTCAAAGGATGCTCCTGTCACTGCGCCGACATCCACGAAGATCGTAGCTCCTGCATCAGCTCAAGCCTTTGGCGATGGTCGTACGGCAGCCGTCGGCAACGCTGCAGTTCGTTCAGCAGTCACTTCAGCGCAGATCGACCAGGACATTCCAGACCTCTTCATGCCGGATGCCGTTCCAGAAATCGAAGGTCCGACAAATCCTTTGGGCTCCGGTGGCGTTCCAGCGACCGACGAGCCGCTCATGGAAACGCCAGGTTTTGAGGCGGATCCACAGCCGAATCTCGACGTGACGCCGGAGCCGACGAATCCAGGCCTCCCGCCCGGCAACTCGCTGCCACCTGAGCGCAATCCGAACACTCCCGGTGGAACTCCGGCACCCGCCACGATGGATGACGACACGCGATTTTTGAACCCGATGAACCTGTACCAACACCTCCGGCGGGCGATGGCAAATCCAGGCCAGACACTGAACCTGAGGCAGCTCCGGTATTTGAACTGGACCCAGTACCTGCACTCGATGTTCCACGTACACCGCCACGCACATCACCGCCACGCACAGCACCGCCACGCACATCACCGCCACGCACAGCACCGCCACGCACATCACCACGATCCACTCCGGATCCCGCCCCGCGTTCAACGCCACGGAATCCGTCAGAATCTGATTTCCCCGAACCGAGTTACCCGGATCGCAACTCAGTCCCTGGACTGGGTGAAGGTGAAATGTTCGATTCTCAACCCAACCCTCGGGACGGATCAGACGATTCAACGAATCTGCCGGCCATCAGTGATCGCCCATCGCGAACGACACCCGACCGCGCACGAAGCGATTCCGGCACAGCGGGAGATTCTGCTGACCGCAGCATGTCCGAAACGATGCGTCCACAGCTAAGCATTCAGAAACGCGCACCGGACACAGCGACTGTGGGCGTGTCCCACGAATATACGATTGTCGTTTCCAATGAGGGTGATTCGACGGCTTACGATGTGATTGTGGACGACGAGCTTGGAAACGGTGCGAAGCTTGAGAACTCGAAACCAACAGCCGACTTTGATCGTGATACTGGTAAACTCAGCTGGATGATCCGCGAGCTTGCTCCACATGCCAAACAGGACATCCTCGTTCGCATCACACCGACGGGCGAAGGCACTCTGGACGGCATTGCCACCGTTCGATTCAAGGCGCAGGTCAAGTCTGCCACAGTCATCACGGCTCCTAAGCTGACGCTCGAAGTGACTGGCCCGAATGAAGTGAAAGTCGGCGACGAAGTTCAGCTGCACTATGTGATCAGCAACAACGGGTCCGGCGATGCGAATCATGTGATTCTGAGAAGCGTGCTGCCGCCCGGCTTAAAGCACTCCGAGGGCGGTGACCTGGAGTATGAAATCGAGAAACTCCGGGCCGGTGATCGGGAAGAAATTGATCTGACCGTCGTGGCTGCTGAACCGGGGAGAATTCGTACCGTATCCGAAGTGACAGCATCCGGAGTCTCTGCCGACAAGGCGACGAACGACATCGACATTGTCGGTTCGCAACTGACCATTCAGAGACTGGGACCTGAACGACGATTTGTCGGTCGTACGGCAAAGTTTCAGAACATCATCGCCAATGAATCGAACTTCGAAGCGACGAACGCGATTGTGACCGAAGAGGTTCCTGAAGGCATGCGGTTTATCTCCGCCGACAACGCTGGCGAGTACAATCCTCAGACCGGCCGAATTCAATGGGATCTGGCCAGATTGGCTCCCGGTAAGCAGATCGTGCTGGAAGTCGAACTGGAAGCGGAATCCGCAGGACAGCGGCAGACTGTTGTCGAAGTTGTGGAGAGCGCCGGATTCCGTTCGCAGGCAACCGAAAACACAGTGGTGACCGTCGAAGATTATGAAAACATGACAGCGGATATCAGCCGTCAGGATGCACCGGTTGCGATTGGCGAGACATTCGGCTTTACGATCACGATTGAAAACCGCGGCACGGCAGTGGCTCGCAAAGTCGAAATGGTCATTGACGTCCCGGACGAAATTACCGTGAAGGCTGCCGGAACGCGCACTGTCCCGGCTCGACGCATGGGCAATTCAGTTCGCTACGCGATTGTGGAGGAGATTCAGCCGAGTGAAAAGATGACGTTTGAACTCAAGCTCCAGGGCGAACGACCGGCACAGAACGCCCTCGTTCGAGCGTCGTTGAAGTACGAACAAATGACCGAACCGCTGATCGTTTCTGAGTCCGTCACAGTTTTCGACGACCGTCCGTAACGTCCGCGCAGGTGAACTCGCGAGAAATTCGACTCCTTGCGGCAGACTCATGATGGACTCGTTTCACCGCGTGCCCAGCGGGCCGCGCGAGCAGCGTCTCGCTGGCTATACCTCATGCGGTCGAAAGTGACATTAACCCGAAGCGTCAGCGAGGGCCGCAAATCCGAATCCCTCGCTGACGCTTCGGGTTACGATCCGGTGCTTACAAAAATGAGTCCAACGAGCGGAGTGGCGTGAGCCCTCCGGTACCTCGTTTTTTGTACCGGCAAGCTGACACATGCCGCTCACCAATTCTCTCACTCATCACCGCGTGGCGTATGCGGCCCCGGCCTGCCGGAATTCGGGACTGCACCACACGCGGTCTCATTCCTTCACTCAGCTTCAATCCGGGCGGCGGGTTGTTTACACTGGCAAGTGCTCGACTGAATTCTCCGACTGCTGGCCCGTGTCTTTGTGATCCATGCCGCTGATTCCCATCAATACCGACGCACCGCTCTATTACTTCCCCTATGCCACGATCGGCCTGATTGTGGTGAACGTCATTTGCTTTGCCGCGACTGGTTTCGCGCTGAATGACAGGCTGCTGGAACCGTGGCTGTTGCAGTACGGCGAGGGATTGAATCCGCTGGAGTGGATTCCCGCTGCGTTTGCTCATGGCAGTTTCATGCATCTGATCGGAAATATGTTCTTCCTATGGGGGTTCGGCCTGGTCGTTGAAGGCAAGCTTGGCTGGCGCGTCTTTCTTCCCCTGTACCTTGGAATGGCCGCCGCCTGGGGCGCAGGCGTGGATCTGCTGACATTGCACCGGACGGATGCGTATGTGCTGCGGTCGGAATTTGGTGTTGATACATTCGAAGAGCTCAAGGCCCAGATCGCTGACAGCGTCGATGAGTCCGAACTGCCGCCGGGGATGAAACTCGCAGCAGGTGACGACTTTGACGGGTATGTGGCCCGGCATTTACTGAATTTGGCCAAAGGGCGCTGCCTGGGGGCTTCCGGAGTCATCTTTTCGCTCATGGCGATCAGTCTCGTGTGGGCTCCGAAAAATGAAATGCACATCGTGGGTTTTCTGTTTTATCGCGCCGTGTCGTTTGACGTCACAATCATGGTCTATTCCTTGTGGTATCTGGCACTCAATGTTCTGGAACTGCTGCTGTCACAGTTTGAAATGGGATCTTCAGGTTTGCACATGGTTGGCTGCGTGATTGGCTTCGCGGTCGGTGTCGTGTTTCTGAAAAAGGGATGGGTCGATTGTGAAAAGTGGGACCTGTTCTCGGTCCTGAGTGGCAACTACGGTCGCTTTGCAGAAAAGGACTGGGCCATCGGAGGGCATTATACCACCGGCAACACCTACGGTGAACTGCCGCTCCCGACAGGAATCGAAGAAGATGTCAGCGAAACCACGACCGCGACGCGTGCCCGGAAAGCCAACAGCGCGATGAAGCAGGTGAATGCGTTGATCGACAGTGGTGATGTGCTCACCGCTGCGGAACATCTGATGACAATGCGACTGCATGAGACACACAGTTGCCCCGATCAGGCTCGGATGAGAACGCTGGCGATGGGTTTGTTGCAGGCTCAGGCGTTTGACGATGCCGAAATCTGGCTGCAGGAATATATCGATCACTACCCGGATGACAGTTCCTGGGCTCGCATTCGCATGGCCCAACTGCTGCTCACGCAGTCGAAACGCCCCACCGCCGCGCTCCAGACCCTGAAAGGTCTCTCACTGGCCGGCGTTAACGAACAATTGCAGACATTGGCAAAGAAAATCGTGCGAACGGCGAAGGAACAGGTTCGCAGCGGAATCCAGGACGAGGAACCAGAATGGTAGCCAGTGAAGCTGACCGACAATTGGTAGAACGCATACGATCCGGTGAGGCAGATGCCTGGCAGCAGTGCATCGATCAGTACGAAGGTCGTCTGCTGGCGTTCGCGCGGACACGATTGCAGGATCGATCCGCGGCGGAAGACATCGTACAGGAAACGTTTTTGGGATTCCTCAAGGCGCTGCCGAACTATGACGATCGGACTCCTTTGGAATCCTGGCTGTTCTCGATTGCCGCACACAAGCTGATCGATTTCATGCGTCGTTCCGGTCGTCGTCCGGTCCTGCCCTTGCTGACGTCAGAATCCAAAGACGGTGCCGCGCGGGATTTGACGGGGCCAGGACGTGCCGCGTCAAGCATGATGCGGAGCAGCGAAAAGACCAAAGCCGAATCGACTGTGATCGAATCCTGCCTGAGGGATCTCATCCAGGACTTCAAAGCCAACGGAGCCTGGGAACGCCTGCATTGTGCGGAACTCATCTTCGTCCTGGGCTGGGCGAATAAAGACGTCGCGGTGAGACTCAACACGACTGAACAGGCCGTGGCGAATCACAAGTTTTTCGTCGTCATGAAACTCAAAGATGCCGCCAGGTCAGCAAAAATCCAGATCAGCATTCTTTCTGATCTCGGGTTGGAATAAGCACGAACGCACCCGGCTCACAGAGTCTGACAACGGAATTGAGGACATGGTCAGTCAACAACTTTTTGGTGTACTCAACGTCTATAAGCCAGCGGATGTGACGTCGCGGGATGTGGTCAATACTGTTCAGCGGTTGATTCGCCCGACAAAGTGCGGACACGCAGGGACACTCGATCCGATGGCGACCGGTGTCCTGCTGATCGGGATCGGTCCGGCGACGCGGCTGATCACGATGCTGCAGGACGGTGCAAAGACATACGTGGCAGAATTCGTGCTTGGGCAGACAAGTGACACGGACGACAGCACGGGAAAAGTGGAGCACCTGCCGACGCCCATCGAACTGCCGACTGGGGAAGTCATCAATGCACGACTTCAGTCAATGACCGGCGTCGTATCACAGGTGCCACCCGTCTTTTCAGCCGTGCATGTGGACGGCCAGCGTGCCTACGACCTTGCGCGGCGCGGTGAGGCGGTCGAACTGGCCGCGAAGAATGTGGAGATCCATTCGATCCGGTTGCTGAACTACGAATGGCCACGCCTGGAACTGGAAATCATTTGCGGTTCCGGCACGTACATTCGGTCGATCGCTCGCGACCTGGGCAAAACTCTCGGTTGCGGCGGACGATGAGTCGCCTGGAACGAACGCGCGTCGGCACCTTTGGCAGCGGCGAAACCATCTCTGCCGGCGATCTGACGCTGGCAGGTATCCAGGCGGCGCTCATCCCGGCAGTCCGCATCGTCCAGCATGGCGCATTACGACTGTACGACTGAGGACGTCGCCGATCTGCTTTGCTAGTACCACAATTGTCGAGGACCGACTTCGATCCGATCATGGACTCATCACCGATGAGCAGATCGCGTTAACCGCTGAAGACTTCCGTGAACTGCTGGCCATCTCCATCGTCACACCCAACAGGCGTCTGCAACCGCGAACCGTGTTTATTCGCTGATTCGTCCAGTGCAATCGGTGTTGCACCTTCGCGGTTGGCCCGCAAGTTGCTATTTCATGACATATGCGTGCGGGGGCAGAATGTTTTCTGGCTGCGTTTTGGCCTGTCGCACGAATTCGGCGATGCAGGGAGGGCAGCAGAACTTATATGTTTGGCCTCCGACGATCCAGGTACAATCGCGGTGGGCTTTGGTGCGGGTAATTGGGCACAGTTGGTCTCCGGACTGCGGTCTGTAGTCGTGCCGCGCCCGGAAGCCGGAAAATTTTTCCGAGGGGAACAGATTGCCGTTTGCGGCAATATCCGCGAGTGAATATCTGCCCGCGGGGGAACGAAAAAGATTCTGCTCTTCTGCGTCGACAACCTGCGGCGGCATCTGGAGACTCTGTTGCTCAAATGAAGCGTATCGCCAGATGCGATGCGCAAGGAGTCCGAGGAACAGCAAACCGATCGCGCCAGGGATTAATCGATGTGACATAGGAATTCAACTTTCAAGCGTGCGGATTTCACGGTGATGGACTGGTGATCTGCTGGTCAAAGAGATAAGCGGCAATGTCGCGAGCGTCATCCGGGCCGACTCTCAGATTGGGCATGGCTGTGTGTGGACGAATCTGCTGAGGGTCCTGGATCCAGAGCATCAGATTGTGCGGTGTATTCGGGAGCGTGCCTGCGATATACATCTGGTCTTTCACGCATTCCAGGCTCGGACCAACAGTTCGCGTTGCTTGTGTAATTCCAGGCAGCGTGTGACAGGCACTGCAGCCATACCTTCTGATGAGTGCTGGTCCCCGCTCGGGATGAGCGCGTGCCAAATGCCATACCGTCGGCCGACTCGTGCGATGGAAGCCCCACGTCAGAAAGTGGAAGCCAACCATCAGCGAGATCACAACGAATAATGCCAGAAATCTGCTGTAGAACCGCAGTGGGGCCTTCCATGAATTAAGCTCCCTGCATCGGATGTCTGCCGCTTCGCTGTTCAATTACGGAACGCGTCGCCAGCCAGGTGCCAATCACAGCCGCCGCAGCCGCTGGATAGACGAGGCATGCCGGCATCCACATGATTAGCCCGGCAAGTTGCTGATCTTCCAGAGGTGTGAGCCCCCAGACGACGGTGCGGGAAGCGTAAGCTTCGTACCAGATCACGGGTGACAACGCCATGAAAATGCCCAACAGCATGGCATGCAATGAAGTGGTAAAAAGAGCAATGACTGCAGCCAGCGGATGCAACTGGAGGCGGCGCAAGGGGGCGAGCAGCGACCTCCAAAAAAGACACGCCGCTCCGAAAAAACTGAGGTGTTGTGCATCATGGACGAACGGGTCCACCACCGCAGCCTGGTACGCGACGGGCAAATGCCAAATCCACAGCGTCGCTGCATACAGCATCCACGACAAGGCAGGCCGCCCTAACGCGTCTGCGTCCAGCCGGCGCCGCCAACGGGCTGTAAAGGGTCTCCAGCTCGGCTCGAGTCCCCAGGTCAATATCAGCCCCGGCGACCCCAGCACGAACAGCGGTGCGGCCACCACCATCAGCAACATATGCTGCACCATGTGAGCCGAGGTCAGTTCCTCGCTGAGTGCGTGAAGCGGTGAAATCAGTGC
>JBBJME010000436.1:0-3990 GCA_037719765.1 Planctomycetaceae bacterium | reverse complement strand
GTGGCACATGAGGAACTGTTAAGACGCTGGGATCGACTCAAGCAATGGATTAATAAAGATCGCACGTTCCTACAGTGGCGCAGCCGACTGGTCCCGCTGCTCGCAGAATTTGCACGGGACCCGAAATCTGCACTTCTGCGAGGCAATGCCCTTCGAGAATCGCGCCAGTTTGTTCCTATGCGTGCCGGGGAATTGGAACAGACGGAACGCAGCTTCGTTGTTGCCAGTCAGTCGGCAGATCGACGTCGCAAAATATCCGCCGGGATTGCTGGCGTCGTGTTACTCAGTGGTGTGTTGCTGATCTGGTTTGTATTTCTTCAGTCAACTCGAACGCAGGAATCGAAATCGATGGTGGAAAGCCTGTTATCGACTCCTCCATCGACAGTGGATTTCTATCTGCCGAAACTCGTCCCCTTCAGTGATATCGCGAAGAAACAACTGAGCGACGAGTTCAAAAGCAGCGAGCGAGAGGAAGAACCCGGCCAGCGCGTTCGTGCAGTTTATGGCCTGCTTCAACTGGATGGGCTCGGTGACGCCGCTCTCGGAACCACCGAGGTTCAATTCCTGCTGAACAACGTTGCCACATTACCAAAAGATGAAGGGCCGAATATCGTGGTCGCCCTTGGGATTCTATGGACAAAGGATTCCCAGGGCCTTCTGGGCGTGCTGACAGGCAGGCTGGAGAGTTCGGCGACCGATGATGCACTCAGGAATCGGTGGCTAGCCCAACTTCCCCAACTCGTTGAAAAAGCACTGTGTTTTCGTGAGTTTTGGGGTGTTTTTTCTCACTACATTGGTTTCAAATTGATTTTTGTCGGCAGATTCAGGCCCAGTTTATCGAGCAGGATTTGTTGGTGATCAGTCGGTTTTGAAACGCAGCGAGTGCGGATCTCCAGACCAGATTTTGTCGGCAGGACGACATCCATCGAATGGATCTCGGACAGTTCGTCCAGCACACGGCGGGGCTCGTTGCCGAGACCCGCTTTTATGCAAAGTTGACCGAGCGATTTCCACAGCACGTAAGCGATGAAGCACACAAAAATGTGAGCCAGCACACGATCCTCTTTCTGATGCCAGATCGGACGAATCGACAGATCACTTTTCTGAATTCGAAACGCGGCCTCGGCTTCTGTCAGCTGGATGTATGCCTTCCACAGTTCTTCGTCGGACCAGCCTGAGACGTTCGTGCGAAGCAGGTAACAGCCGGCGCTTAACGTGGCCCAGTTGCGAGAGCCATCGACCTTTGACCATTCAACAATTGCGACACCGCTCTCGGCCTTTGAGACTTTGATGTCGAAGAGTTTTGCAGCCCGGCTGTTCTTTGCAAGAAGTCGACCGATCTGCCGCTCCACTTTCTGAACGTCGCGGTTCTTTTTTTCGCAACCAGCCTTCATACGAACCAGCGCCTCTTCGATCTTCGTTTCGAAACGCTGCGTCATCGCTTCTTCCTTCTTCGATCGATCACGACTGCGACACAGGATGAATGTCTCCGGTGCCGGATCTTGTTCAGACACAGCAGCATCACCGTTCGCATTGGTCGTTGCCGCGACAGGCTCAGCGCCGGACTCATCGTCATCATCGTCCTTTGGCCACGGCACGATCTTTACTTCAAGACCATCGCGGATCGCATGCCAGTCGTCTTTGAGAATCTCCTGTTCGAACTTCTTCAGCGTCGCTTTCGGAGTCCCGATGATGTAGCGACGACCGCCGTCGCGAAGAAATTTGATGTTGTCTTCGCTCACCATGCCACGGTCCATCACCCAGATGCGCTGGCTCTTGCCATAGCGGCGTTCCATCGTTTCCACCACGTGTTCCACCGTCGTCACATCGGCCGTGTTGCCCGCGAAAACTTCGTACCCCAGCGGCATGCCGCAGCGTGAAACCACGAGCGCAATGCACACCTGCTTGCAGTCGCCGCGTTGGTCTCGCGAGTAACCGCGCTGCGCCAGAGGGAAGTCGGCCCGGCCTTCGAAAAACGTGCTGGTGACGTCGTACATCAACAGGTCGTATTCAAGTTCAAACAGGTCGCCCGCACGCTGCTTGAGATGAATTTCCAGCGCCTCTTTAAGCGGCAGCACCACATCGAGAGTTCGATAGAGCCGGTTGTCATCGACCTGTTTTGCTGGCACACCCAGCAGATCCGGCAAGGCAGTTTTCGGATACCATTGTTCGGCGATGTAAAGTTCGCTGGAAGGTTTGAGCAGTCTCGCAATGATGAGGATGAGCGAACTGACGTCCCACGGAACCTGTTCACGTCCTTCCGGGATTGCCTTCTGCAAAAACGTGTCGAGCTGCAGCATGCGAATCAGATGCAGCGCGAGCCACGGTCCTCCAAACTGCCGCGTGTTCTCGACGCGGACACCGGCGACATTGACTTCTTCCCATCGCGGCTTCGTAGTGTTCTCATCATCGTTGAAGAGTAACTGCTGACGGTCATGGCCGCGCGTGGATTTGTCCTGCAGACCTGTGGCCGTGTCCGTGCTGTCGATGGCCTGCCTGACCCCAAGCCGCCCGGCTTCGTCGAGCTTCCCAAGCCACGCCACAACCCGCTGCCGAGGGCCTCGCCTGGTTCGATAAGATTCGACGAGCGCCCAGTACGCTGTTCGCTGTCCGTTTTCTTCTTTGAAGTGCTGTCGGATAAACATGGCCGGGATCTTATGGCCCGTTTTTGTGCCCGCCAGATATCTTCTTCTCACTACATCGCGTTTCAGATTTCAAAACACGGCTGTTTTCGAATTTCAGATCCCAAAACACGGCGAACTTTTTTCGGTCGGTCGCGCTTTGTTACACTTCTGGGGAAGTTGGGCTAGCCATTTCAGCGGGGCTCAAGCTGTCTGAGCCGTTGGTTGCTCCTTGCAAGCTTCAAGCGGATCCAACGCAGCGGACGTCGTTCATTCATTCGTTTTCCGAATTCTCTGGGGACCTGAAACAGATCGCGACATGGCTGGACGACGACAAACTGGAACCCGAGATTCGTTCGGCCCTCTGCGTCGCGGTCGGCACGCTGAAAACGGAGGGCAAGCAGGCCACTCAAAAGGTGCTTGAGAAGTTGTATCAAACGGCCGTCGATGGCGGCACCCACAGCGCAGCGCGCTGGGCGTTGCTGCAGCAGGGAGTTACCGAAGACGAGTTAGAAACACTGATCGTGGACCAGCAGGAATCTGATCCCAGACGGGAATGGGCACATCTCAAGAGTGCCGGCGGTCTTACGATGGTGAAGATCCCTTCTCGGAACTTCGTGCTGGGTTCAGTGACCGACGATGCTGTCGAAGACAAAGAAAATGGCGGCTGGAAAGGCGATCCGACTGCGGATGACACTCTTGACACTTTTCCGGCCATTTGGGTGTCTGATCGGGAGATCACCGTCGGACAATTCAAAGTGCTCCTGCCTCAGTTTCAGGACACTGCGGATCAGAACGCGGCCAAAGTCCCGGATGCAGATCGGCTACCCGTCCGTTACGTGAACTGGTACGACGCGATCGAGTTCTGCAATGCCCTGAGCAACCCGCCTGAAACCGTGAGCAACCGAGAACGCCTGAAACCGTACTACAAGCTAACGGAGGTACAACGAGACGAAACTACTGGGCATATCACCGCAGCTGATGTGCAGCCCGATCCAGACGGCCCCGGCAAGT
The DNA here is from genome assembly GCA_037719765.1 of Planctomycetaceae bacterium. Lineage (GTDB taxonomy): Bacteria > Planctomycetota > Planctomycetia > Planctomycetales > Planctomycetaceae > SXXK01. The sequence goes on along the minus strand of JBBJME010000436.1, from coordinate 355 downwards.
ATGGGTATCGGCTGCTGACCGAAACCGAATGGGAGTACGCTTGTCGCGCGATGAGTACACAAGGATACTCCTTCGGGGATGAAGAGACACTTTTGCGTGAATATGGAGTCTACGGCGGGTCCGATCCCAGTATTTGCGGGCAGCGGATTCCCAACGCCTTCGGGCTGTTCGATATGCATGGGAATCTCTATGAGTGGTGCTGGGACAACTTCGTTGCCAGCGGCGGTTCTCGTGTTTTGCGGGGCGGCTCGTTCAACTGCATCGATCCGCAGATTCTGCGGTCGGCGTTTCGCAACTTCAACCCGCCCGGCAGCCGTTACGTCAGCTTCGGCTTTCGGATTTCCAGGACTCCGTA
>JBBJME010000024.1:0-42730 GCA_037719765.1 Planctomycetaceae bacterium | reverse complement strand
TTCATCGCGGCGCTTGTTTTGGATAATGGTGTTATCGATCCGCGCGAAGAAGTTCGTCCAGCTGTAGTAGTCGTCCTGAGTCCAGTGATCGAACGGATGATTGTGGCACTTGGCACATTGCAGGCGGACACCCAGAAACACCTGAGCCGTCGATTCCGCTCGTTCTTCCGGCGTCCGCAGCGCGCGGTAGAAATTGACGGGCGGTTCAGTGTAGGTGCTGCCACGGGCGGCAATGATTTCTGCGGCAAACTGATTGAGCGGTTTATCTGTCGCAACGCTGTCATGGATCCAGCGATAGAAAACTGCCACGCCTTTTGCGTCGAGTGTCTTGTCTTCCACGCGCAGCAGATCGGCCCAGCGGAGTGTTTGGAAATCGACGAACTGGGACGATGCAAGTAAGCGATCAATGAGGCCGCTGCGTTTGTTCGCGTCGGTCGATTCCAGAAACTCGCGCGCCTGTGGAACGGCAGGAAGTCGCCCGGTGACGTCCAAATAAATGCGACGCAGAAACGTGGTGTCATCGCAGACTTGCGAAGGATTGATTTGCAACCGCTGCAACTGAGCGAAGACGAGCGAATCGATGAGATTGCTCGGAGCCGGGGAAGCGAACACAAAACCAGGACGTGCGGGTACGAATTCAACCCGTGCCGTCGTCTGCCTGTTCAGATAACGGACAGTCACGGATGTCTGACGCGATGATCGCGATTCGGCAAAGGTCACCATGCCATCCCTGGAAATCTGCACGGCAGGATCGGATGATTCCAACACGGCCAACGATGTGACGTCGCGTTCTGAGCCGTCTGAAAAAACAGCGGTCGCTTTCAACGGCGTCGAGCGCTCTGGTTCATGCAGGGTGAAGGCTGTCGGAGCGACATCCAGTCGAATCAGACGCGGAGCCGAATCGGCATCAGCGGGCATCCCGGCCGCAATCCAGTCTCGCAAAATCTGATACTCGGGCGCATCCGGAAAAAATCGACGACCGCCTTCATGCGGAACCTGCATCGACGGTTTGCGCAGCAGCAGACTGTCGTCCGGGATCAGCACATTGACACGTCGTGACGCCAGTTGCCGCGTGAGCGTGAGGAAATCGGTCTCAGGATCCTGCCCACGCAGCGACAGCTTCAGGCCTCCCTTGCCATTCTGGTTACCGTGACACGTGCCAAGACTGCAACCGGTCCTCGCCAGGACCGCCATCACGTCATTGCGAAACGACGGCGGCTGGGAATCGCGGATGGTCTGTGCGTCATCAGACGCCACCACCACGATGGTTTGGGTGAACAGCATCAAAATGATCAATGCCGGGCAATGGCAACTCAGGGACATGGCAACTCACTGCGGAGACTTGAGACGGCGCATCGTACACTCTCGGGAGAGCAAGGCAGAACAGCCAGATGGATTGTGACCAATGTCTCTGCGGTCTGACCAGCGAATTCAGAGAGTTCGCCGATATCGTGTTGTAAATGTCGCCGCAGTCCGGAATTGAACGATCCTTCTCCGGACGCCCGCGTCGGCACCGACGACAGAATTCAGCACGTCTTTGATGACAACGCCGTTGCAATACACCCGAGCTCAAAAAGGCGTCAGGAATCGCTTTCTCGGGATTTTGGTCTTCCCTGTGGGCGTGTCGTGATTTCCAGGCCGAGGGATTTCGTCGCGGTCGTGGCCCAGGCCGCGTCACCGAACGGCGAGCCTCGGTTGACGCTGCGACGGATTGCGACGAGTTCGGCATCTGCCTGAGGCGAATTGACATGTTCCAGCCAGCCACCAGTGCGGCGGAGCGGCCACGCAGACAACAGTTCCTTCTCGGCCGCTGTTCCGGAAAGCCAACGGCAGAGACTGCTCCACCGCCAGTCCTCCGCCCGTTTCACCGATTTCGCACGCAGAGCATTCCGTTCCACATACCTGCACACAGTCAGAAAGTGGTCATCGTCCTGAACGGGGAATGACTTGAATCGACCCTGATAGAGATGTCCGGATCCTGTCGACTTCCGGTGAGCGTGCCACCGCTGGGTGTGAGTCAGTGTCAGCCAGCCAACAAAGCGAGACAGCTCATCATCTTCCCGAGGCCACACCACCATGTGCCAGTGATCTCGCATCAGGCAATACGAAAGCAGCCGGGTTCCGGTGCGAGCCACCGCTTCCTCAAACACCGTCTCGAACGCAGCGAAGTCTTCGTCCTTCGTAAAGATCGGCATCCGAGCGTTCGCCCGGTTCAGCACATGATAAATCCACCCCCCCGGAGCTGATCGTTTTGGTCGTCCCATTCCTCAAAAATACCAGAAACGCTCCAGCGTGTCAACGAAACGGTTCCTGACACCTTTTAACTTGCTCGAACCAAACGCACCCACCAGTCGATCGGTTGTTGTCACGTCCGAATACGAGTGCCGATTGTTTTCATTCTCCGACCATGAGTAACCGCTGCCGGTTGTTCCGTCGTTGCTATTCGAATCCGCCCAGTCCGTGCGGGACGAGCGGAAGTTCAGAGACGTAAAATCGCTCATCGAATGCGAATCACCATCGTAAGTCGCGGTTGTAAGCTTCATCCCAACGCCCGGAGCGTAGTCATAAGCCGACGTCCATGTCTGTTTGCCGGAAGAATCGCCGCCGTCGTCTTTTGAAAGCGCTCTTAATCGACTCTTGTTGAATGCACACCCCAACTCAAGGCGAAGAGCTCCCCTTCAAGGTCTCCTCCTTCCAAAGACAGTCTACAATACGCGCTTGCGCGGAGCGTCGTCATCACCTCCGCACTAACTTGAAAGCCTGAGGAGCATGCATTCAGACAATTTTGCACAGAGTCCAAAGCAAACGATTCAAGGGTTGCCTCGCCGATCGGTCCTCGCAGATCTGCGGCTGCAAAACAAAAAGACGAAGTGAATCGGACGGAGAGCAAATTGCGAAACGTCAATCTCGCAGCTTCCGTCCCAGTTGTGAGACTAGAAAATATCAATGTCGCACGGTCTCCTGCGACGTCTAGCGAAAATTCTACCAGTCCAATGTCTTCCCAATGGTGTTCTAGCATTATTTAGGTGTGCCAAAAGGTTCTACGAAATGTCCTGTACCGTGCCCTTGAATCGGAATCCCGTCGAAATCCGTTCTTTGATTGTAACGCTGCCCCCAAGATGACATCGCTGGACGCGTCGGAATCACTTCACCACTTGGTTTTATGGTGACAATGCGACCATCGGCATGCCGGTATGTTGTATAGCCTCCCTTGCTTGTTGAGCTGTATTTGAAGCCGCGACGGGCAAGCACGCGAGCGAGTGCAGCGCGTGTTGTTGGATAAGCACCGACTCGAATGGCTGCACTGGTCGCAGCTCCTCCACCACGAAATGGATTTTGAGCCTTCAATGCAAAAGCAAATATAGCAGTGTTTCGCATCAACGGTACCATCTCTGGCATGATTCTCGACCAGTTGTAGTAGTGAAACATCGCCTCCCAGGTGTCAAAAAAAATACGCTCCTTAAGCTTCCCGTTTTCATCGTAGTGGTTAATGACGTAACTTTTATTGCCTTGCTCATCGTGGAAAAGTGTGAATGAAAACAATCCATTTCCATCAAGATCGGTTTGGATAAAGTGCGTGGCTGTAATTTTGGTTCCCGTCAGCCCCATTCTGTCCCACATTTCTCCCATTGGAACGTCTGGTAGTATATGATTTGAGCGATTTACGTTCGAATCATCCGGTTGCTCATCGTTCAGGCTGACAAGTTGATAGTCGCTTTGTCCCGGGACGTTCGGCCGGCTCGACGTCGTCACAGACTCACCGTTGCCCATCCACCTGCCATCGAGGATACTCAAGCCACTCGGTGCCGCCTCGCCTCCGGAACTGCTGGACCCGGAACCACCCGCAGTGCCGCTGCCGGAGGCGGTGCCATCGGCTGTTCCGCCGCCTGAGGTTGGGGTGCCGTTTTCGTTCCAGGTGGTTGTCACGCCGTTGTAGGTCGATGTGTAGACTCCGTTGCCGTCGCCGTTGCCGCCGAACATGAAGGCGTTGACGTAGAAACCGGCGTAGCCGACGTGGTGGTCGTAGCTGGAGGCGAATTCCTGGTTCCAGCTGCTGCTGGTCGTCTCCGAACTGCTCGATGAACCCGCGCCGCCCGAACCCGAACCGGAGCCGGAACCCGTCGAGCTGCCGCCGCTGCCGGATGTCTCCGTGCTGCCCGAGCCTGAGCCTGAACCCGAACTTGAGCCTGAACCGTACGGATCGGTTGAGCCGCTGCCGGAACCGCTGCCGCTTGATCCGTCATAATAGCCCGACGTCCCGCTGCCGCTGCTGCCATAAGAGTCAGCACTGACTCTGCCGCTCGATGAACCGCTGCCGCTGCCTGAACCGGAATCGGTTCCTGTCCCCGTGAACGATCCCGAACTGCCACTGGAACTGTTTGTGGTTCTCGTGAATGTTGCCGAACCGCCACTGCTCCAGTTCTTGTGGCCCGTCACATGGTTGTCCATGCTGCGCTCAATCGTGTACGGGTACACCACCGGCGGCGGATTCGTTGTCCCGGAACCACTGCCGCTGCCCGAACTTTCACCGGAACCGCTGCCCGATGATCCCGAGCCGCTGCCGGAGTCACTGGGCTCCGCCGCACTGTCCCACGTCACCAGCGTGAATCCTGTGTAGTCGTAGTCATCACGAACGTCGCTGGAAAAGTCCCACGAAAAAGTCGTCGTCTCAGTGCTACCAGACGACGTCGTGGTCGTCGTGCTTTCGAAGTGAGTTTCGCTCGTGCTTTAGATATACCCATCGCCCGTGGCATCCGTTCGCTGAGTCCCCGCGATGTCCAGCAGATTTCCACTCGAACCAAACGCCCCCACCAGACGATCGGTTGTTGTGACATCGGAATGCGAGTGCCGATTGTTGTGACTCTGGGACGAAGAATTCCCTGCGCCGGTCGATCCGTCACTGACGTTGGTGTCGGCCCACTCGCTGTCTGACGAGCTGAAATTCAGCGAAGTAAAATCGCTCATCGAATGGCCATCACCAGCGTACGTCACCGTCGTCAGCTTCATCCCGACGCCTGGAGCGTAGTCATAATCCGACGTCCATGTTTGATTGCCGGACGAATCGCCGCCCTGGTGAATAAACCGATCCACCACATTGCGCGTGGTCGACGTGTATCCGTTTCCGTCATCCGTGGACGAAGTCACATCGCTGTAGTAGCTGCCTTCCCCATCAAACGCGAACGCTCCGCCAGTGGAATACACGTGCTGACCGCCGCCAGTGGTTTGCCATTCGCCGCCAGTCGTGCCGTTCAGCGTCGAGATCGTCGTGAAACTGGCATTGTCATTGGTGTGGCCGGAATGGGCGGTGATGTCACCGCTGACGGTCAGCTTGTCGTCCACGATCCACGTGTAACTGCCACTGCCGGAATACGCAAAGTTCGAGCCCTGCGTCACATTCGCGGAACCGCTGCCCGCGACACTGACCGTGCCACCATATCCCGTGATGATTCCCGAATAGCTGTGGTCGGTGTGATCCACGCCGGATTCCGTCACCGTACCACTGATCGCGTAGTACGTTCCCGGAGCCGTTGTGAGCTGTGCCGGGATGTTGCTGAGGCTGTACGTTCCGCCGCCCGCGTAACTGAAATCATCGATCGCACTGTTCGCAAACGTGCCGCCGACCGTACCCAGATTCCAGTCTTCGCCGTCGTAGTCGTAAAACGCGGTGACGTTGAAGTTGTCGGTCTGACCATTGGTCATGCTGAGCGTGCCGGCCGTGTTCATCGAACCTCCGGATCGCGAATACGAACCGCTGCCGGTCGCCATGAAGGACGAGTTATCCACGATCGTGATCGAACCGGTGCCCGTCTTGCTCCATTCACCACTGGAAGGAGTGGCGATGATTGTGAACGACAAGTTATTGGTTTTCTCACCGCTTTCGATGATCGTGCCGCCAAGGCTCCAGACCATGCCGGAACCGACCGAGCTTTCGCCGGTCGCGCCGCCACTTCCCGATCCCGTCCCATCATCGGAACCCATCGCAAACGTGCCACCCCCGAGCCACGAGAAACTGCTGTTCGACCAGACTGAGGTCGTCATGTTGCCTTCCACCAGATCCCAGACAGACGAACCGCTGTCGTCGCCACCGGACGAAGAGGATCCGCCCGTTCCCGGATCGGAGGTGCCGCTCCCGGAACCAGTGTCGTCACCGGGCGTCAGATTGGGATCGCCTTCCATTTGCGGATCGCCGGAAGAATCGCCTGCGTCATCCTCATTTGCCGCATTCGCAGCGGCGGCATCCAGCGCATAGGTCGCGGTCATGGACGTCGCATGTCCTTCGCTGCCGCTGGCGTTCATGAATCCGCTCACTGAGCCGCCAATGACGTTATAGGAATAACCGCCCGAGCCGCCATACGAAAATCCCTGATTGTCATGGGATCCAATGGTCAGAGAACCTCCGGTGAGGAAGAAATCTCCGGAGCCGTCTTCAAAGTCCATATCTATTCGCATGGTGTGCGAATCACCGACGGAGTAATTGGCCGACGCCGATCCCGTGAGGCCGCCAGAGGCAAATGAACCGCTGCCTCCCCAGGACACATCGTTGCTGGAACTGTCGGTGATGTAAGTATCCTGAGCTTCAACTCGATAGATACGATCTTCATCGACCGTGACGCAGCCGGTTCGTTGGTGGGGACCGCTGGTGTGACGGACTGAATGGCGGTGTTTCTTCGCCTTCGGCCAGCAGTCCGATCTGACCGCCGTGGGAAATTTCACTCCCCCGCGTCATTCATGACCATGGCAGCGCAAACTGCGAATGACTGCTCTGCGAGTTGCTGACGGTGAGCGGTCCGTGATGCTACCGCAGGATATCGACTGACAAATCCATGCCGCCGCCCATCGAACTGTTTGAATCCTCGGACGTGCCGAAGGCTCCGACACCCGCGACCGCGTCGATACTGCCGTTCACGTCTTCCAGCCGCATGCCGGATTCGATGTCATACTTTGAGTAGCCATCAACATGAATCGTTCCGGTCATATCGCCGGCGCTGAACGAACCAGTGCCGTCGTAGCCCTGTTTGGCTCCGGCGGTTGACAGGGTATATCCGCGCGCGTCGGCAAGTCCCCACTCACCGCTTTCCACATCAAGCGCATCTTCCCAGGTCAGTGAAAAGGATGACGTTGAGTACTCCATGTCCGTAACGGTCAGCGGCAGTGAGAATGAAGCCGAGCCGCTGCCGGATTCCGCGTCGGTCCCGGAGTCTGTTGTCTCAGAGTCTATCCGGGAATTCATCTTTCCGTAACCTGTTGAATCAGCGAGAGTTGTGATATTCCGATCAACTTTCGACCGCAATGGAGTGCGTGATGTTTGAAACCCAACTGCGTAAGGCATATTCGACAGATCTCACGGACGAGCAATGGGCAATGATTGAACCGATCGTTTCGAAAGATCGCCGCCGGAGTCCTCGTGGCCGTCGCCGCGAAGTCTGCTTGCGGGAGGTGGTAAATGCGATCCAGTATGTCAATCGCACCGGGTGTCAGTGGGAATTATTGCCTCATGACCTGCTTCCAAAGAGTACCGTGTACGACTACTTCGTCAAATGGCGGGATGACGGCACATGGAACGATCTGATCACTGCCTTACGCACTCGCATTCGTGAGCAGAACGGTCGCGATGCCACGCCCAGTGCGGCTTGTATTGACAGCCAGTCGGTCAAGACCACAGAGGTGGGCGGAACAGAACGAGGCTACGACGGCGGCAAGAAAATCAAGGGCCGCAAGCGTCATTTACTGGTGGACACACTGGGACTTCTCATCGCGATCATAGTCACCGCAGCCAACGCTGACGATGGCACGGCAGCACCACGACTCCTGGCCCGAGTGAATGATCAGGCCTTGCCTCGACTGGCGGTCATATTCGGAGACAACAAGTATCACAACAAGAGCCTGAATGCCTGGATGAAGCAGGAACGCCCCGACTGGTCGATCGAGGTCCAGTCACCGCCGGCAGGGACGAAAGGTTTTTCCCCCGTGCGAATCCGTTGGGTCATGGAATGCAGCAACGCGTGGCATGGTCGATGTCGTCGTAACAGCAAAGACTACGAACGCCGCACTGATTTAAGCGAGTCAATGATTCAAATCAGCCACATCGGCATCATGCTCCGCCGAGCTGCTCCTGGCAAACCACAGAAATTCAACTACCGAAACACCGCGGCCTGAATACAGGAAAAACAAAGGCAGAATTCCAGTTTCGACACTGACAATAGAAACTCGTACCTCAGGCTTCGGGCGGACAGACTCAAGGATTCGATCCATGTTCGGGAGCCAGCCCCTGGTTTGAGCCAGGAACGTTCCTCCGGCCAGTAGGACGACCACTACAACCGTCAAGAGAACGAATCGAAAGAGTCGTCCAAAAAGCGACCGACGGGGCACCCCTTCACTTCGTGAAATTCGGAGTCTCGTCAAAGCATCGGAGGAAGCATTTGGGCTGGCAACCGTCATAGATCTCTGCAAGCATCACAGGAAACCAATTGCAATTCCCCATATCCTCGCGTGGGACCCGCCACTTTCATCCGAACGGTCGATAGGAAATCGGAGGTTTTTCCATGAGCGGTACGAACAACCGTGACGGGACACCGAATGACAATGGCGACCTGTTGGTTTAAGAGCCTCCATGCCTCAAATCGCCCCAATCACGGGCAAACGGGATGAACGGCTTGTCAGCGACCAGGGGCGGCGATATGATCCGCGTTTCGATTTTTCCGGCCTATTGTGCGCGCAGAGTCCACTGCAGCTGTGTTCGCGCGCTGGCGATTTGCGTAAGTCATTGTGATATATTGGCTTGCGTTCACTGATCGCATGGCGATTGCCGGAATCCCGAGTAGTTCTGACACCCTCTTTCCCTAAAAGTATTAGCTCGTCGTGTTCGAAACCATTTCACAAAGTCTGGGTAAAGCGTTTTCGGCTTTCCGGGGAACCGGAAAGATCACCGAAGGCAACATTCGCGACGGGATGCAACAGGTCCGAAAGGCTCTGCTGGAGGCCGACGTTGCGTACGATGTCGTCACAGACTTTGTCAAAAATGTGACCGAACTGGCGATTGGCGAAAAGGTTCTGAAGTCGCTGCGTCCCGAAGAGCAGATCGTCGGGATTGTGCACCAGCAGCTCATCAGCCTCATGGGGCCGGTGGATCATTCGCTGGCGCTGAAGCGCGACGGCGTCAGCATTATTATGATGTGTGGTCTGCAGGGCTCTGGAAAGACAACCACCTGCGGCAAGCTGGCGCGGCGGCTGAAAGAGGCGGGCCAGTCTCCGTTTATGGTCGCGGCCGACTTGCAGCGTCCGGCGGCGATTGAGCAGCTGAAGGTCATCGGCGGCCAGGTGGGTTGTCCGGTTTACGCGGAAGACCCTAAGACCAGTAATCCCGTGCAGGTCTGTCGCAACGGAGTCAAAGAAGCCAAACGCGTCGGCGCGAATGTCGTGATCCTGGACACCGCCGGCCGATTGCATGTCGATGCAGCGCTAATGAAGGAGTTGCAGCAGATTGACAGCAGTGTCAATCCGGACCAGGCATTGCTGGTGTGTGACGCGATGACCGGACAGGACGCCGTCAACAGTGCCAAAGCGTTCAATGATGCGCTGGAACTGGACGGCGTGATTCTCACCAAGCTGGACGGTGACACACGCGGCGGGGCTGCGATCAGCGTCAAAGCCGTGACCGGCGTACCGATCAAATTCATCGGGGTCGGCGAACAGCTGGACCGACTGGAAGAATTCCATCCCGACCGAATGGCCGGTCGAATTCTGGGCATGGGCGACATTGTGTCGCTGTTCGAGAAAGCTCAGAAGGAATTCGACGAAGAGGACATGCTGCGTCAGCAGGAAAAAATGCAGCAGGGTAAGTTCACGCTGGATGACTTCCGCATGCAGATGCGGCAGATCAAAAAGCTGGGCTCCATGCGGGACATCATGAAAATGATCCCGGGAATGGGGGCTGTGGTCGATCAATTGGGTGACATGAACCCTGAAGACGATATGCGGCGGATTGAAGGCATCATCAATTCGATGACGCTCAAGGAACGCCAGAATCCGGACCTGATCGACCGTGGCCGTCGCCATCGAATTGCGAAAGGCAGCGGTGTTCAGGCAGCCGACGTCAATAAACTGCTCAAAGACTTTTCCGCGATGGGAAAAATGATGCAGGGTATGTCGAACATGGGCCTTCGTGACCGCATGAAGACTGTCAAAGGTCTGGCGGACGGCGGCTTCATGAATCCGGGTGCGGAGCTGATGGAAAAGAAGATGCGAAGCCAGCGCGGTCCGCTCGACAGGGATGAGGCTCGCGATAAGAAGAAGAAGCAGAAAAAAGAAGCACAAAAGGCGAAGAAGCGAAATCGTAAACGATAACCACTCAGTGAGTCATTAGTTTTTGTCAGTTCAGGAGTACCAATGGCAGTTCGAATTCGAATGAAAAAGATGGGACGCAAGCACCGTGCGTTCTTCCGTATTTGCGTGATGGACTCGCGAGTTCAGCGTGATGGTAAGGCGATTGAGGAAGTCGGATTTTACGACCCGATGGTTCACGACAAAGCCGCGCGAGTCAAGTTGAACATGGAACGTGTCGATTACTGGATGTCGGTAGGCGCTCAGCCCAGCGAAAAGGTGAACGCCCTGATCCGCAAGGTCAGACAGAACAAGTTCGGCAAGGCCCAGGCACCACCTCCCCTGACCGCTCCCAAGGTCAAAGAGGTCGCTCCGCCGGCTGAAGCCGCTGAACCAGTAGAAGCCGCTGCTGCGGAATAGTGTTATGCGGTTTGATATCCTCACCCTGTTTCCGGAGATGTTCGAAAGTTATCTCGGACAGGGGCACCTGAAACTCGCGATTGAGCGCGGGCTGGTGGATATCCAGCGGCATAATTTCCGGGAGTGTGCTCCTGGTGTTCGAAGGCAGGTCGATGACAAGCCATTTGGTGGTGGTCCGGGGATGTTGCTGATGTGTCAGCCGGTATTTGACTGTGTCGAAGCCGTGCAGTCACAGGGAAATGCTCCCGGGCGTTTGCTGATGATGACCCCTCAGGGTCGAAAAATGGATCAGAGACTGGTTGAGGAACTCGCTCAGGAGCCTCGACTGCTGTTACTCTGTGGCCGATACGAAGGTTTTGACGACCGGATACGCCAGGGGTTGCAGCCAACTGAGATTTCGGTGGGTGACTTTATCTGCAATGGCGGAGAAGTGCCGGCCATGCTGATTATTGACACGGTGATCCGGCTCATCCCGGGTGTGCTGGGTGACGAAACCAGCAGTCGATACGATTCGTTCAGTCAGTCAGGTTTACTGGAACATCCGCAGTTCACGAGACCTCGTGAGTTCCGCGGCATGACAGTGCCGGACGTGCTGATCAGCGGTGATCATAAGAAGATTTCTGAGTGGCAGCAGGATCAGAGCTTGCAGAGAACAGCGGAACGCCGCGGGGATCTGCTGCAAAACTCTCATGCGGCGGCAGCTCAGATTGAATAGTTCTGAAGTGTGTTGAAAAAAGGGACCCAGTCATGCGTAATAAACTCTTAGACATTGTCGAAAAATCCAGCCTGCGCGAGCAACAGCTGCAGTTTGCGGTCGGCGATACGGTTGACGTTCACACTCGAATTCTGGAAGGCACGAAAGAACGCATCCAGATTTTCAGCGGTGTGGTCATCGCCCGCAGCGGTTCGGGAACACGTGAATTGTTCACGGTTCGCCGCATTGTGCAGGGTGAAGGTGTGGAACGTAAGTTCCCTGTCAACTCCCCGAAAATCGCTCACATCGAAGTCAAACGCCACGCCCGCGTTCGGCGCGCGAAGCTGTTCTATCTGCGTGAACGCACAGGCAAGGCCACTCGCCTGAAAGAACGCAAGGCAAAGCCATGGGAAGTACAGGTCACCGATTCAGGCAAGTGAGTTGACTGAGCCTCAAAGCTTCAGATTCACCTGTAGAATCCTGTACCTTGATTCACGATAGGCGACAGCCTGAACTTCGGGTTCCTCCGGCTGTCGCCTTTTCGCTGCGCAGTGTGTTATAATTCACCCGGCGTTGAAAAGAGACATCGGGTTGAGTTCGCAGACGAGTCAGCCGGAGCACGGGATATGAAGAACCTGTTTCGCTTATTGCTGGGACATCGTGGGGAAAAAGCGACGGTCAGGTATTTAAAAGAACAGCGATTCCGGATCATCGCGAAGCAGTACCGCAACAGTTATGGCGAAGTGGATATTATCGCTCAGGACGGCAAAACGATTGTCTTTGTGGAAGTGAAGACACGAACATCCACCAATGAGGGTCAGCCTTTTGAAGCGGTTGATCTGCGCAAGCAGGAGAAGATCACGCGGATTGCGCTGGCGTGGCTCAAACAGCACGGTCGACTTGAAGAATCCGCGCGATTTGACGTCGTCTCCATTCTGTGGCCGGACGAGCGGGGCGAGCCACAGATACAGCATTTTCGAAATGCATTCGAAGCCACTGGCCGTGGCCAGTTCTACAGCTGATGTTGAAAGTCCGCCTCGATGATGATCTACAAAGTTTGTTCGAAAGCAGTCTGGAAAGAGATGCGAACGCTCACGTCGTGGAACGGATCACCGCACGATCTGCGCGACGGGTTCATTCATTTTTCAACGACGTCGCAGCTGGAAGGCACCGTTCGCAAACACTACGCCGGACAGTCGGATCTCATGTTGCTGGCAGTCGATGCGGATTCACTCGGCGAAGCACTGAAGTGGGAGCCGTCGCGCGACGGGGACTTGTTTCCGCACCTGTACGGCCCGCTGCCGATCTCGACCGTCGCGTCGGCTCAGGACCTGATAGTGTCGCCGGACGGCACGATTAACGACAATCGGCTGCTGCCTGACGAATAGACCTCGCGCGGTTTCGTCAGCCAGATGACTTCACGCAGCGGCACTCCCTCCCACAATCCCATCCCGAGCGGGCAACCCAGATTCAGACACGTCATGACCTTCGGAAATCGCACGGCGTGAGTTTCACCGAGCTTCAGCAAAGCTGCGAAATCGAGCGCCGTTCCATCGGCCTTCGTCAGCGGTTTGCCAATCTTCGCCGGGTTGTCGGGGTCAGAGATCACTTCCAGCTGCCAGGTTTCTCGCGTCAGCCCAACTTCGACCTTCTGATCATCCGACAACGAATGCGGCAGCGGCGTGCCTCGCGACACGTCGCGAAAATCTTCTGACGGAGTAAAATACGGATCTGGCCGGACGCCACCTTTCTCCGGTTTCACGTGTTTCTTTGGCGGCTGCGATGGCGTGACATCCGCGACAGCGGGTTCATTGTCATGGCTGGCGGCTCTCCGGATTACACGATAACTTATATCACGCGCGGCTGAGGATGGCACATTCGTTTAACCGTGTGGGCAACGCCCCGCGCGTGGGAATCCAGTCAGCGGGACGCTGCGAGCGCGGCCCGCTGGGCACGCGGTTAAACAAGCCTGTGCAAACCTTATATCGAACAGGAGTTCGCAACTTGCTGAAGTCTGATCGATACCTCTCAGCCAGCACATCTGAGCTGCTCCCGCGGCATGATGAGATTCATTGGCCTCGGCGACTGCTGGAATCGGTCTGGATTGTCACGGCACTGACACTGATCGTGTATCACTCTGCCAGCCTTGTGTTGGTGATTGGCCGGTTTCCCTGGGTGCTGCCCGCAATGCTGGCTGGTTTTGTCACGGCGGATTTCCTTTCCGGACTCATCCACTGGACGGCAGATACGTGGTTCAGCGACACAATGCCGATTCTGGGCCAGCGACTGCTGAAACCGTTTCGAGTCCACCACGTCAATCCGGATGATTTTCTGCGCCGTAACGTGCTGGACACCAACGGAGACGTTGCGGCAATTGTCATTCCGTTTCTGATTTCGGTCTTCTGGATCTCAACGACAGTGCTGTGGTCAGCTGCCCTCGCGGTCTATGTGGTCTCATTTTGCGCGGCGGGTCTTCCGACGAATCAGGTTCACCAGTGGGCGCACATGAAGAATCCGCCTACCCTGATTCGCTGGCTGCAGTCAAGTCGGCTGATACTCAGCCGAAGATCACATCTGCGGCACCACAGGGCTCCCCATATTGACAATTATTGTATTGCACTGGGATGGTGTAATCCTCTGCTGACGGCGATCGATTTCTTCCCGCGGCTGGAGAGGACGGTCACTCGACTCACCGGACAGCAGCCTCGTCATGATGATCAGAAATACTATGCTGCGCTGGAGGCAGATCTTCGTCTGGCACCTGACGGCAGCAATTCAAAGTCAAACCCACACCTGGTCGGAAGCATCAATGGCTGATTCCACTGAAGGCAAAGCCGCCCCACCGACGCGGCCTCACATGTCGCTTGCGACCACGCAGCCGACAGTGTTTGGACATGGCTGGATCAGCGGTGTCATTTCCGCGCTGCTGGGATTCATTGGACTCAGTGCCGTCGTCTGCTTCCACTTTCCACAGTATCTGACAATGCCCGCGCTTCGGGAGTATTACCCGCTTCCGTACATTCGCGCGCTGCTGCATCTGGTGCTGGTGGCCAGTTTTCTTCTGGGCACAATCAGTGTCTGCCTGCGCTACAACAAAGCGCTGGGCCTCGCCGGCATCATTCAGACGTTGCTGGCCGCACTGCATGGCGGGGCGTCAGTGCCGGTTAACGGTGAGCTGACCGATGGGCCGTTTCTGGGTCTGGACTGGTTTCTGCTGAACCTCATGGGATACTCAGCCATGTATATTCCGCTGGAACGACTCTTCGCAAAGCATCCGGAGCAACCCGTGTTTCGCTACGGGTGGAGGACCGATCTGACGTACTTCTTTGTCACAACGTTCATGGTGCAGTTTACGACGCTCATGACGATGAAGCCGGCGATGGTCTTTTTCGACTGGGCTCGGATTTCGGCAATTCAGCACGTCGTCACCAGCCTGCCGTTTGTCGTCCAGTTTGCATGTGTGCTCTTGATTTCTGACCTGACGCAGTATTGGGTTCATCGCGCGTTTCACACGATCCCGTTCCTGTGGCGATTTCATGCGATCCATCATTCTGCCGAAGCAATGGACTGGATTGCAGGGTCTCGACTGCACCTGGTCGATGCCATCGCAACTCGCGCGACCACGTACATTCCCATTTACGTCATGGGTTTCTCCGGACCGGCGCTGTATGCCTATGTCGTCTGGGTCGTGATTCAGGCCACGTTTATTCATGCCAATGTGACCTGGGAGTTCCGACCGATTCGATGGCTGATTGCGACGCCGGCGTTTCACCATTGGCATCACAGTTCCGCGCCGGAAGCAATTGATCGCAATTTTTCGGTTCACCTGTCACTGATCGACCGAGTCTTCGGCACCTACTATCTGCCCGACGCGTGGCCCAGAGCGTATGGCCTGGCAAGCGGTCGGCGGCTGCCACTCGGCTACTTTCGGCAGTTCGTCATTCCTTTTGCTTCTCAGCCGAAGCCTGCGGCCTCTGCGGACAACACTGACGCAGCAGAAACAGAACCGGTCCGACGCGACTGATCAGCGCGGTGTGCCCGCTTCCATCGGCAGCAAACTGTATGCACAAAACGCTTGTGATCATGAATTCCACAGCAGCTCAAGGTCGCACGGGTCGCCTGCAGTCGAAACTTCGCCAACGACTTCCGCGTGATGCAGAGTTTGTAGATACCAGAGAAGGCGGACACGCGGAACGACTTGCGTTCAATGCGGCACGCAGTGACTATGGGACCATTGTGGCGGCCGGCGGCGATGGCACCATCCATGAAATCGCCAACGGAATCCTGCGGTCAGGAAATCAACAGGTCCGCCTGGGCCTGTTGCCACTGGGATCCGGCAACGACTACGCTGCCGCCTGCGGAATCCCTCGGAGATGGCAGCACGCACTGGAGTTCCTGCAATCCGGGGAATCCAGCCGCGTGGATGTCGGAGATGTCTGTGATGCAAATGGACGCCGCCAGTTTTTCGTGAACACGCTGGGACTCGGCCTGAGCGGCGAAATTGCCCTTGAGGCAAGATCAATTCGTCGATTCCGCGGTGTCATGAAATATGGCCTGGCAACACTGAAAGCAGTCGCCCGCCGCCGCAGTACCCTGAACACGGTCCTGATGGTCGATGACATCCGCGACTCATTCAGAACCATGTGTCTCTTCGTGGCGCTCGGACATCGTGAAGGGGGTGGTTTTGTGGTCGCTCCCCAGGCTAAAATCGATGACGGTTGGTTTGATTGCCTGCATGTGAGTGACCTGAGTGTCTTGTCAATTCTTCGGTATCTCCCAGGCCTGATTCGGGGCGTGATCCCGGTCCATCCGGGCATCCGAAGTTTTCGCTGTCGTACCATGACTCTGGAGTCTGATGCACCCCTGGTCGTACACCTCGACGGAGAACCCTTTATTCGGCCTGAAGACGAGCAGCACCGGATCACCGTCCGGCTGATACCGCATGCGATGAACGTCTGCTGTCGCTTGCCTGTGTGTTTCGAAACCTGAGGCATCTTTCCGAATAGAATCCACATGCTGCGAATACCAGAACCGGAACTCATGACCGACGCCGCACAATGTCAGGCCTATGCGTCCGCAGATTTTGGTGTCTCCAATCAGGCGTTTGTCGAAATCGTCCGGGAACTGATCCCGGCGACTGCGACGAAAGTTCTGGACCTTGGCTGCGGGCCGGGCGACGTGATGATTCGTCTGGCACGCGCATGTCCCACACTGAAGATTACAGCCGTCGATGGTTCACCGGCGATGATTCAACTGGCACAGACGGCTATTGACGACAGCGGTCTGTCGATGACAATCCGTGCCTTGCAGGGCTGTGTGCCTGGGTTGCCGTTGTCTGCCGGCCATTTCGATGCTGTGCTGTCCAAAGACTTCCTGCATCACCTGCCCGACCCGATGGCGCTGTGGCATGAAGTTCAGCGACTCATCAAGCCCGGCGGCTTCATCTGCGTGATGGACCTGTGGCGCCCGGATTCCCCTGAGGCTGCCCAGGAGATCGTTCAAGCCGTCGCTGCCAATGAAGCGGATGTCCTGAAGACCGACTTTTACAATTCGCTGCTCGCCGCGTTTACGCCTGAAGAAATCGGCGGGCAGCTGAAGGCCGCTGCACTGAATCTGGACGTGACAATGTCGGGCGACCGGCACATGCTGATCCAGGGTTATGCGTCGTAGCCAAAGTATTCCTGACTGACGCAGTGCACTGATTCCTGTACCTTGGACATTCTTGTCCGAGATCTCCCAAAATAGCTTCCCATTGCCAATTCACTCCCGCAACACAACATTTTTTTGCGATGTTAATTCTTGGCTAAGCGACGGACATGAATGTCCATCCTACAGAATTTTTTTAGAACTTTTCCGGCGAGGCGTGAGAAACCAGGAACCCACGGTACTCAACAGCCAAAGGAATCGTCAATGTCGCCTCTTGAAACCCGACAAAGCCTTATTGTCAGGCTGAAAAGCGAGCAAAACGAACTCGCCTGGCGGGATTTCGTCTGTGCGTATGAGGGGTTTCTCAACCAACTGGTTCGTCGACAGGGCGTTCCCGAGCGGCATGTGCCGGATATCACGCAGCAGATTCTGCTGACGATCGCACGGTCGATCGATGGCTGGAAGGATGACGGTAATGCGGCCTCGTTTCGGCGCTGGCTGAGTACCGTGTCGCGGAACGTGGTGATCCGGTTCATGTCTCGCGAACGGAAGCAGGCGGGCGGAACGGGTGGATGGTTCCTTACTTGCAGCATCAGGCCGAACGGTGATAAGACACGTCAGTTCACGTTTTCCGAATTGAACTGGATCATTGTTTATGAAATATGCCCTGTCTGTTTTATTGCTGCTCAACACATCGCATCCGACTCATGCGGGTGGGCCGGCGGATGAACGCGAACAAGCCGCTGCGGCGTGTCGCATTCTGGATACGTGGCATGCAGACCAACCGGAACCGGGCGAACGGCATCTTCATATTTTCTGCTGGACTCCGGCCGACCGTGAACTGCCTGCCAAGTATCAGGCAAGGCTGACCCGCATCATGCGGAACATTCAGGACTTCTATGCCGGAGAGATGCAACGACTGGGATTCGGCAATCGCACAATCGGGCTGCGACTTGATGACAAACAGCAGTTGATTCTTCACGAGGTTCGAGGGCTTCATAACACCGATCACTATTCCGGGCCATCAGGAAATGAGATTCGTAAAGAATGCCTGCCGGTTCTGCTGGCCGCCGGCGTTGATGCCGATCGCGAGACAATTATGATCATGTGTAACCTTGCCACATGGGATGAGAAGGCGCTGACGTTCTCGCACAAGTCGCCCTATTACGCAAGTGGATCGTTTCGCAACGGCACCGCATGGCAGCTCGATTCACCGGAACTTGATGCAACCAATTTGAGCCTGAAGAAGCCGATGATCCGCGACGCGCAATATGGTCAAATTTCGCTCGGCAAACACAATTCGATTTTCTTCGGTGGGATAGCACACGAACTTGGCCATGCTCTTGGCCTGCCACATTGCGAAGCGAGACCAGACGAAGCAGTTCGCGGAAAGACTTTGATGGGATCTGGATTTCAGGTTTACGGCGATGAACTTCGCAGCGAGGGACGTGGCAGCATTCTGACGCTGGCTGACGCACTTCGTCTTGCCTCTCATCCACAGTTCTCCAGATCTGTAAAAGGCTTGAACGAAAATGCAACCGCAGCCATCGATCAATTGTCCGTTACAGCGGACGGGAAGGCCATCAAGGTGACCGGTGTCGTTAGTGGTTCGCCACCGATCTATGCGGTCGTCGCCTATTTCGATCCCGACGGTGGCAGTGACGACGACGCCACGACGGCATCCGCCGTTCCGGATGCGACTGGCCGATTTACGTTGAAGTCCAATGCACTGACGCGAGGTAAACATGGTGAATTGCGATTGTTTCCGCTGCACGCAAATGGTTCAGCCGCTGGTCAAACATCGCATACGACATTCCGGTATTCGTACGGAGTCTCTCAAGATGGCACACTCGATCTGTCTGCAGCTGAGATGCGTCAGGAACTCACGAAGTTCATTGCGGCACTCAGCAGCAAAGACATCGATAAGGTGAAGCAACTCGCCACTGAAATCAAATCCGAAAAAGCTGCAGCCATCGCACGCTCGCTTTTGCATCCAACGATAGCCCAACAGACACCGGCTGAATACAACGGCAATTCAACAGTCATCAGTCTGACCCACTTCAAACCGACAACCGCCAATGTTGGCTGGGGTGAACCGGTATTCAATCGAGTGCCGGAGGATGCCATTCTGCTGGATTCCGGCGGGCAGATTTTCGAAACCGGTATCTACGCGCATGCTCCTGCCAGCCATTTGTATCAACTGGGTGGAAAGTGGAAAACATTGAGCGGCAAAGTCGGCCTGGCATCGGGCCACAATGGAGCAGTGCAGTTCGAAATCAAAGGCGACGGAAAGTCGCTGTGGAAATCGCCGGTGGTCTACTCTGACAAGACAATTGATTTCGAAGTGGATCTCAAAGGCGTCCAGCACGCCGAACTTCTCACGGACCCAACGGAAGACGGACCGGGTGGAGACTGGGCTCTGTGGCTTGAACCAGTATTAAAGCGCCGATAAAGAGGCGTCGCTTTTATCCGTTGCACGGGGCACGATGAGTCAATTTCCGATAGGGGCAGAGTCTATAAGTGCCAGGCACCTGTTTCCGTTTCCCGCAGTCGCAAGAATCAATGTCCTGCGAGCAGAAGAAATGCTGAAACTCTATGCGGACATCGAAACCCAGGAACCCCAACTCAATCCCGATTCACTCAAGAGCGAAAAGTAAGTTCCGACTGTAGGTCCTTTCCGCCGGAAAAGACTTCGCAGCCTCGCTGCGACCAGCGACCAATCGACACGGCTTGAAGTACAACGCGGCGACGTGGAGCGGACCGTCGCGCCCGAGGCAGTTCGAGCGATGCGTTTTCTGTAGCTTGGACATTCATGTCCGAGATCTGACCAGATGGTGAGCCACTGGCGGACGACTCTCGATATGCAACAACTGCGTTCCTGACGACGTTGCATGGCAATGCGACGGACATGAATGTCCATCCTGCGGTTTGCTACCCGCGCGTCGAATCATCGTACCCGGAAAATTCCGGCTTCAGTACGCGGATGTCAATGCTGTCTTCGGGTGTTGGCCGGAGCGACAAACGCAGGCCGTCAACTTCGATCTCCTGCACGCGATACGTCCGTTGCCCGTCTCGCGAGCGGTTTGCCCCGGACAACGCTCCGCCGAACAGCGGGAATCTCCCGGAGCCGCGTTGATCGTTCGCCGAATCGTCACCGTCTTCTTCGTCCTGAGCAAGCATAACACGAATCGCGGGAGTTGCCGGATACTGCAACGTCATGCGCAGTGTCTTTCCCAGGTCGCCGTCCGTGCGGGAATTCAGTGACGGAGTAAAACTCACTTCCAGACCATCTTCAACCGAGCGATGCCCGGCGTACTGAAACGTACGACTGCCATCGGAAATCGTGGTCTCGGCATCGTTCAGCTTCCAGCCACGAGCTGCTGCGACGGAAATGGCGTTCATCCGACCGGAAGTTCGTGGTACTGCAGTCAGAGTCGATGCCAGATACGTGCTGGCCCGTGCCGGAAGCTCATCCGGCCCCAGCAGTTTCGCACACAGCAGCAAGCCGGGAATCGGAATTCGACGTACAATCTGCTCATCATCCAGCAGTGACTTCAGCTTCACTTTGTCTGCCGAATGAAAATACAACGACACCAGCGCGACGGTGCTCTGTTCTGTTTCAAGTTGTTCGTCCATGTTGCACAGAATGAGATCTTCCGCATCACGATACTCTTCATGCCGACCAAGCACCCATGCACAGACGAGATTTGATTCCCAGTTCCGAATCGAATAATCAAACGCCCTGGCGGCGGTACGCGGTGCCTCAGGATCATGCTGGCTTTCCTGAATCAGCGCCAGATTTGCCATGCTGCTGGCGAGCATATCATCCTGGCGAAAGTGGCCGCTGCCGATTTCCGTCAGACGTTGAAATGTTTTTGCCGCATCTTCCGTTTTCCCAAGCTGCTGCTGAGTCCGTGCGACGTAGTACCAGTACGGCGGATAACATTCCATAAAGCGTTCTATTCGAGCCAGCATCCGCAGGCGCCTGTCGGGATCCTGCTCCTCAAGTGTATCAGACAACTGATCCAGATCCTGGTCGCGAAGCAGCCACCGGTCCGGGATTTCATTTTTTCGGCTGAGCTTCCAGAAGCTGTCCAGAAACGTCGATGATCTCGTCATCAGTGTTGTAAACTGAACCTTCTCGACCTGCCATATGTCAGAATCGCGCTTGATGGCCGTCGATCGATAATCCCACCAGCTGTTTGCACCCGACTGGATGACAGACGCAAGCTGTCCCGTCGCTGCCTGTGCGCCGATGACGAAAATATCCGTGCCCATTTTTCGCTGCACGCCGCGAGTGAATTGCTCACTGATCACCGTCCGCTCGCGATCGCTGATTTCAACCTGCCCGATTTCGTCGAGAATAGACCGATACAGCGTAATCACTTCCGGATCGTCGATCTGGTTCAGGTCCAGATTGTTCAGAATCCGCTGCTGCTCCTCAAGCAACACATTTTTGGACGGAGCCCTGCGAATCCGATGCAGCGCGGCGCGGCAATAGTTGAGCGTCACGGCCGTGTTCCGACGACTGACTTCCGTCGCCGGCGTCACGGGGACATTTGCAACAGCCGGATTGACCCCTTGCGCGGTCGCCGAAGTCATCGGCACGACCGTCAGCGGAACCGCCAACAGCACCGCAAGCCACAAATGGAAATGAACATGTTTCATGGTATTGGTCACTGATCATGAGATGTCTTTTGCAAACTTCCTGACGACGGTCTTCGTCGATTGGTCAAAACCTCTGACCAGATACCAGGCTCTCGTTCGCAACACAACTTCCCAAACCAGCCACGTAGCTCATCCATGAACCGCGCAAGCCGAACATCCCACATCATTTCGTCCGCCGCCGCTGAGACAACTCGTAATCCCGTCCATTCGAAACTTCACACGACGAACTCAACGTTTGTGCAGGACAGTTAAACAGGGAAACATGCAGATTCTGCCGAAAGAATTCCTCCCAGTGTGCTTATGCTGCCGAATATCCATGTTGACTCCAGCCTGCGTGAAGCGGAAAGAATGAGCTGAAAAACCTGAAAAAGAGAGCGGTTACAAGTCACCGCACTCCAAAGAGTTGCCATGGACCATCGCTTTCGCATTCCTCTGGCAGTGTTTGCAAAAAACCGCTAGATAGCAGCCTCATTTTCCAGCAATTCCGGCGCAACGACATGGAGGTCACCTGTGCGCAACTCATTTCTGTCATTTTCACTCCCGCTTATTGGTCAGGAAGAGATCGACGAGGTCGTAGAAGCTCTCAAATCGGGCTGGCTCACATCCGGGCCTCGGACAAAACAGTTTGAGCAGAATTTTCGCGACGCCGTTCAGGCTCCTGCGGCACTTGCACTGAATTCCTGCACAGCCGGACTGCACGTTGCGTTGAAAGTGCTGAACATCGGCCCTGCCGACGAAGTCGTCACGACACCGATGACTTTTGCTGCGTCCGTCAACGTCATTGAACACGTGGGCGCTACGCCGGTGCTTGTCGATGTCGAACCGGATACGCTTAACATCCAGCCGGACGCCGTCGAACGTGCCATCACTCAGAACACCAAGGCCATCGTCGCTGTCCACTACGCTGGCCATCCCGTGGAACTCAACGCGCTGCGAGCCATCGCCGAAGAACACCAACTGCATCTGATCGAAGACGCGGCTCATGCTGTCGGTGCCAGTTTTGAAGGCCAGCCGATTGGTTCCGGCTCGAATCTGACAGCCTTCAGCTTTTACGCAACCAAGAACCTGACCACCGGCGAAGGCGGAATGCTCACAGGTGCTGCGGATCTGCTGGACCACGCGCGTGTCGTCAGTCTGCACGGGATGAATCGCGAAGCATGGAGTCGCTATTCCGCCGGCGGCAAGTGGGCCTACGACATCGTCGAACCCGGTTTCAAGTATAACATGACCGACATCCAGGCCGCGCTGGGTTTGCAACAGTTGAAACGCTTCGATCGCATGCAGGATCGCCGTCGAGAGATTGTTGAAACTTACAACACAGCCTTCGGTCAGAGCGGTGCGTTTCTGACGCCAACCACGCGCGAGCATGTGACAAACGCATGGCACCTGTACGTGCTTCGCCTGCGATCATCGGAACTCACGATCGGCCGCGATCAGTTCATTGAGGAAATGACGGCGCGCAATATCGGCACGTCCGTGCATTTCATCCCGATCCACATGCATTCGTTTTACAGAAACAAATACAACTACGCTCCGGACGATTTCCCCGTCGCTCATGCCGCCTTTCAACAAATGCTCAGCCTGCCGTTGTCACCGTCCATGTCCGAGCAGGACGTCGCTGACGTGATTGACGCCGTCCTGGACATTCGATCCAAATTCGGACGCCGTCGGGCGGCGGCGTAGGTATGCCGTTGGCATTATACCGCACGCGGTTAACATTGGCTCGTTAAACAACTAAAACGGCGGTCCCCTCGCGCAGGATAGATATCAATCCGGTATTGTCGATTCGGCGACGCGGCGCGCAATGCGATCGAGGTCTGCGAATTCGGCTTTGTCCGGGGATTTGTTCACGAGGTCGCAGATCAGATCGATCGTGCGAAATTCGGGATCCGTCACGTACAGGCACGACGGATGCGCCAGAAAATCGAAGGTGGCGCGATGCGCGATCGTCCAGCTCACGGCAGCCTGAATCGCTTCCAGAAACTGCTCCAGCTTCCATTGATGGGCGCGAAAGGCGGTCACATCGCTGATGGGGCTCATGGGAACCTCGATGAGTCCTGAAGGATAAACGAACGGCTGAGACGCCTGCTGCTGAGCGACAATGTCGGCTTGCACGTCGTTCCATGCCGCGTCGTCGGAAATCACCGCGCGATGCGCCGGATACAGGCTGCTGACCCAGCGATATCCCTGATCGATCAGCAGTTGCTGGATCTCGGGCACGTCATGCAGACCGTTGTTGAATCCGCCCGGCGTGCGAAATCCAGCCGGTGACACGTCAATGCGGTTCTTCATTGCTTCTGTGGTCAGACGAATGTTTTCCACGATCACGTCGTGCGTGGTTCTGCCTTCGATGAGCCACGGCGCGCGGCGGAAGCGGAACTGCAGATCCTCCGGCTTCTGCGCTTTGACGTTGACGTGGTCATAGGTGTGATTGCCAACCGGATGTCCGGCCGCGACGATTTCACGCAACCAGTCGATGTTCTCCTGCTCGAACACACGTCCCACCACAAAGAAGTGCAGCGTGCCTCCCGCCTGTTTCACGCGCCGCGCTGCCTCAACCGCGTAACGTTTTGTTTCTTCGTTGAGGTTGCCTTTTTCATAGTTCCAGTGGACCTGATCTTTCGTCGGGTATTGAGCGCTCATTTCCAGATCAAGCGTGATGGCGATCATCGCGCGTTTTACCGAACCGGCTTTGCTTTCATCCGAGTTCGCTCCCAATGCCGTCGCGCGAGACAGTCCGAGCATCGCGGCAAGTCCCGCCGTCTGTTGAAGCCACCTGCGGCGATCACTGACTGGAGTTGCTGACGCTGACAGGTGCGAACTCTTCATGACTGATAACTCCGTTGCCCGATGCACCTGTGCGGTTTACTTGCCGGACTTGTCGAGGTGAACCCATGAAATCTGCGTGATCAATTGATTGAGCGAAGCAAACGAGATGGCAGCATTGGTCGCATGATTCGGCTTCGCGTTTGCCGGAAATGTGGCGAGCGTGGCGTCTCCCACCAGAAACACGTTGAAGTCCTGCGACAGATTTTCGAAACCGGCCGTCGTCCTGCAATAACACATGTCTGTGGCATAACCCGTCAGCAGCACATGCCGCACGCCCTGCGCTTTCAGGAAGTCTCGCAGGATGGCATAGCCCTCAGCGTCGTAGATGACGATGTCGTCCGGATGGACCTTCAGATCACTGGTCACAGGAATCGGCAATTCCCAGAATCCCGCATTGTTGAACTTTGGACCGGCGTCCAGTCCGGGAAATTGCTTAAAGTAGTCGATCACAGGCTGGCTGGCCGAGAGCTTCAGGTGGTCTGGAACGGGTTCGCCTTCGTACTGAAATCCATTCAGTATGTCGTGCAACTCGCGTCGTCCGGCTTCGGTCTCATCTTTCGTCGGTCGCGCGCGTACGGAGCGATACAGTTTTTTCCGGACTGCATCCTCCTTTCCCGGCAGGCTGTACATGACACAGTTCACATCGCTGCGAAGCAGATTGAGGAACGGAGCGATCACTTCCTTCGTATGCTTGCCACCCAGATGATTCTTCGCCGGCGTGCAGAAGTCCGCGCATCCGGCTGGTTCGGGAGTTCGCCATCCCTGGCCGTCGTCGATTCCCCAGGGATGGACCATGATGACAGCCGTCGCCTTCGCGTCCAGTCGATTCGGCATCTCAATGATCCCGCGGGCATTGTACGACCAGCGCCAGGCTCGAACCGACAGACTGGCCTGCGGATCATCGACAAGAATCGGCGCTTCGTACCGAGTCAGGTCGGTCACCGGAGCCACGTAATCGGGATAGTCGGCCAGCAGCGGTGCGGGCGATTCCAGACGCTTGAGTTGATTGGAATACGTGCGCGCCGCAGGGACATCATCCGCCAGTGTTGTCCGAGATTCGCTGATCAGCACACCGACAATCAATCCGATGCAGCGGATGTACCATGGAAATTGCATGTGCCAACTTTTCATCTGGAATGATCCGTGTGAAGGGAAATTCCTGTACCTTGGACATTCATGTCCGAGTCCTTGCCAACAAACGTTCTGCGGGCGATAGCTTCCTGAGTGACCGTAACCTTTGCTTCGACAGCGTTTTTGGCAATCCAACGGACATGAATGTTCATCCTACTCTGAAATCATCGTATTACTTCGGCATGCTAAAGATGTTTGCCAGTTCCGCAGGGCCGGAGATTTTCAGCGACAGCGGTACAGCCTCATTCGGCAAGGTCAGGTTCCTGACGATCGGCTTGCCATTGGCACTCAGCGTCAGCATCTTCTCGCTGACTGAGGTTTCGAGGCGAATCCATTCGTGCTTTTCCAGCAGCGGCTTCCATGCTGCGTCTTCCGTTGAGATCACGATCGGCTTTTCGAATGTACCGTCACCGATCGACAGTGAAACAAAGCCATCCACCGGACGCAGATCAATTACAAACACGGGACTCTCGAACGACTCGGTCGTCACGAGCGCAGTGGAACCTGATGCTGTTTTACCGTCGAATGCCAGCACCCAGTCGTTGACATGCCAATGTTCCTTTTCGGCGTCAGCAACTTTCCAGCCTCGCAGATCAAGCCCGGAGTAGAGACTAACAAATCCTCGGTTGGCGATAGCCACATGTTCCGGGGCGATGGCGGTTTCCGGAAGCTCCTGAATCCGCAGATTGCGGTAATGAACCACCCCGCCTTCGGATTCAAGACAGATGTAGCCTTTTCGAGGACTTGCGTCTGTCCCCTGAGTCACCACCTTGTGATTGACGGCCAGTGAGATCGCTCCATCGCGGCACTCGATGCGGTAGTGATTCCATTGTGGACTTGGCAGTGAACGTTCCTCCGTGGGAAACGCGCGGCTGCCGCCTCGTCCATTGACCGGCGTCATCGTCGCGCCGTGGATGGGGAAGATATCGCCGTGAGTCGTGTGTTGTGGTGACTGGCCGTAAGCATTTTCCAGAACCTGCACCTCAATGCTGCGATGAAACGGCACACCCTTCGCGGTGATGTCGTCCGCCCACACAAAGATCCCTGCGTTTCCGCCGGGGACCATGTGCCGCCATTCCACTTCCAGAATGAAGTTCTGGTACATTTTCTCTGTGCGCATCTCGCCAACTGGTTTTCCCGAACAGACGAGCATACCGTCCTGTACGGTCCAGGTATCTGTCGGAGTATTGACCAGC
Source organism: Planctomycetaceae bacterium (assembly GCA_037719765.1). Taxonomy (GTDB): domain Bacteria; phylum Planctomycetota; class Planctomycetia; order Planctomycetales; family Planctomycetaceae; genus SXXK01. Next base: position 15,826 of record JBBJME010000024.1, on the reverse strand, counting down.
ACCCAGCCCGAAAGATCCTTCTGATTGAACAGAGGTTTGAAGCCATCCGCGTCATCGGCAAATACCTGGCCCCGCAACAGAATTGCAATGGCACAGAATGCAGCAAACCAGAGGAAACGACAGCACATAAAGCACCTCTTTTGATCTGGGCGTTTACTTGTGTAGGATGGACATTCATGTCCGTCGCAGGGCCAGAAAACGCCGTCAAAACTGAGGCCACTGTACCGCAGGAGTTTTCCTCCTTCGAGACGTTTTCTGGCGAGGGCTCGGACATGAATGTCCAAGCTACAGTAATCGCACTATCGAAAACAGTTACTTTTCGAGAGTCCTGGATCAGTTCTCCACAGATTTCGGGATTGCTCAGACAAAATATCCCGTGCGCCGACTCGTTCAGGCGTACCGCGTAACGCGACTTCTGGACCTCCACGATGCGTTCGCGGGGGCGCAATGTTTGTGTACTTCACGCAGGAGTGCGTACCAAGAGTGATTTCCCGAACGGTGCAAGGCAAGCCGACTTCAAATGCGTAAAGTAGAATCCTCGAGCCCATGACTGAGACACGCTTGAAAACAAGACGATGGTGGAACGGCCGCACCAAATCTCTGGTCTGGACGGCCGCTGGTATATTGCTGCCGTTGAGCTATCTGGCGTGGCATATATTCGGCTGGCCGGCACCGATCCGCATCTCGTATGAAACGACGCGGCTTACCAACCTCTCACGCCGGACGGCTATGTCGATTATCTGAGTGTGTTTCGCGAGAACCTGCAGATGGAAAGTGGCGTTTTTAGCGATGACCCCTGGTTTGTGCTATTTGAAAACGAGCGTGATTTGACACGGACGCCTGAATACCCACGCCGCAACAGACCGCATCCGCCTGGCACAGAGAACATCGTATACAATAATCCGGTCACAGCGTTTACGGAAAATCTGGGTGAGGAAAAGTCGTCGGTTGAAGGCCGTCAGAAGATTCGCGAGTTTGAGGATAACATTCTTCGACAGCGAACGCGAGTCCCGTTTTCTGCAGCTGAAGATCCACTGTTCGCATCTGTAATTGAAGGGAACAAAGCCTGGTATGAGGCGGTCCTCAATACATACCAGCCGACCCCTGTGCCGGTGCAATTCCAGGATTCAACGTCTGCACGCTTCGAGCAGACGCTGAGATTTGTGCTTCTGCCAATTCATCAGGACTGCGCTGACCTTGCCCGACGATTCCGGCTAAGAAGCATGTACCATGCAGGTCAGGGTGACCTGAACGGAGCCTTAGACGACATAGTATTCAACTGGAAAATCGCGGCCAGGATGGATAACTGTTGCATTGTTTCGACGCTCGGCGCCACGGCGATCGAACTGCATGCGACACCTGCCATCATCACTCTGGTTCTTACAGCAGACAAGCTTACACCAGAGTCGTGTACTCAAATAGAAAAACTTCCGCAGAACTCCACTATGCCCGCGCTCGTCAAACAACTGGATGAAACAGAAAGGTACATGTGTCTGGACGATATTCAGGGATTGCACGCGTCGCGATGTGATCGATATTCCGTATCCAAACTTGCCGGGATCAACATCACTGGTTCTTTGGCAGAACTCAAGTCGCGAAGACTTTGGCACGCGGTGAACTGGAATCAGGTGCTTGTAAAGCAGAATCATTACTTTGATGCGATCGTTGCGGCGATGCGACTTCCAGCCTGGCACGAACAAAACCAGGCGATGGAAATTCTGCGAAACGATCCAGTGTATGCCAGCATCAACTTCGGCAGCGAAATTGATTCCGCACAACCCTGGTCAGTGACTGATCCAACTCACTTATTGGTACATTGTATTCAGGGTCGGTGGGTTCGCGCTGGTGAATATATTCAACTCGCGCATTTGCGCGACGTGCGGCGGCGAGTCGTCCAGATTGTCGCGAGGCTGGCGATGTGGCGGCAGGTGCATGGCCAGTTCCCGGATGACCTGCAATCCATCCTGACGGTCGATGGCTTTTCAACCGCAAAACCAGAATTGCTAACCGATCCCTTCAGCGGCAGCGAGTTGGAGTACGAAAAGCAGCACGATGGCTTCGTGCTTTCGTCGGTCGGCCCGAACATGCAGAAAGACGGTGCCGGTTTTGAAGAATGCGCAGTCCATGAAGTGGATTTCACCGACCGGACTCACCCTGAAGACGATCACATCTGGCGCTGGCCACCTGCGGAATGACACGCTTGGCGAGCGGCATGCGTCAGCTTGCCGGTACATTGCGGTTACTGCGGTCGGAACACGGGCGACGAATCGCAGGTATGCAGTATGGACATTCCTGTCCGTCGCATGATGACAAATCGTCGTCGAAGCGAAGCTTGTTGTCGATCAGCATTTCCTTCCAGTTGCGGGCGATTTCCGGCGAGATCTCGGACAAGAATGTCCAAGGTACAGGAATCGCATTTTACCGGTGGACTGACGCCCCACCGCGCGCCGAGCGTTCAGCGCAATGACGTTGAGACTATCGCCAGGCGACTCAACAGCATTGCTACGGCGGCGATGGCCAGCGGTGTCAGCGCGGCGAGGAGGGAGAGACTCATCAGTGCTTCTGTGCGACCGTAATGCATTTCGTTGTACAGCCGCGTGATGACGGGTTCGACCTGGACGGAGCGGAGAATGGACGCGACGGTGACGTCCCAGAAGCAGCGGTGCGATGATGAGCTCTCCAGCAGCCAGCGGCCGGTGGTAAGTCTCCAGCGAATCGTGGCCATCTGCCTGCGAATGCGGGACTTTTCCGACACAGCCAGTAACGTCGCCGAATGCAGTGCTGCCGGATCGGAGACGCGCATCAGCAGCAGCACGACCGCCAGGGCAAACGAAAGCACGGCCATTGTCTGCCCCAGCAGCATCGGGAGCCATGTGTCGTAGAGTCCTCGCAGTCCAGGCAACTGAAACATGGCCAGCAGACTAAGGCTGAGGACTAATGAACCCAGCAGACCGGGCAGTAACAGACTCATCCAAACGATGCTCCTGAGCGGAATGGCGCTTGCCACCGTTAACTGTCCCTGAAATCGCAAAGCGAACCGGCGGCTAGCGCCGTGCCGCTCACCAATCCCGGTACAAATTTGAAGGGCAATCCCCATCGACATCACTGTTGCTCCGATGGCAAATCCGGTCGAAGTCAGAATCTGAATCAGGGACTGTTTCAGCGTTGCGTTTTCCAGCATCAGCATACCGCCGCGTACAATCGGCAACGCATTGTTGATGAGCGGCCATAACACGAACAACACGATCCCAGGCGTCAGCAACGCGGAAAATCGCAAAGACTTCCAGACCGACGCACCATCGTTGAAGCAGTGGTCGCAGGCCAGTTCGTTCCCGTCAGCCACGGGCGACTTCAGCAGCAGGTACAAAGCCGGTCCAAGCATCACCAGTTCGCACAGCAGCGGCCCCACCATCATCTTCAGTGAATCCCACAGCGGCAGGCGAGCCGCATGCGCGTCGAAGAGCCACACGGACCATGAGATCGGATATCGATCAATCTGCATCAGCGCGGCCGTTTCAAATTCCTGAAACGTGACCAGAGCCATTGCGCTCCATGCGACCAGCGGCGCTTGCCATGCTCCAAAAATCTTCAGCCGCAGCCAGCCGGCCCGCCATGTTGCCGACGCCATCCTGTTCCGCAGCAGAACCCACGAATGCAGCGATTCATCGAGCGCGTGTCCGCGCGGCAGCAACATGGACAGCGCCACGCCGACGGCCATGCAGCGAGACAGCATCAGCAGACCGTACAGTCCTTCGGTGCAGATTGCGGCTGTCAGAGGACTGGTTCCGGCAGTCAGTTGAGTCGCCGTCAGACGATAATTGAATCCGATCAGCAGTTCGGGAATAAAGAACGGGAACACGGCCACCAGCAATCGCAGTCGCCGCGAACGCACCGTTGCCGACGCATCAATGCGTGCCACCAGCACAGCAACCGGCCACACGGCAATGCTGGCAATGATCACGCATCGTGCAAGGGACCAGAACAGAGATTGGTTGAGTGTCATGCAGCCTGGACATTCTGTCCGAGAGATTCGCAATACGGTATCCCAAACTCAAGATTCCGGAGTTACGCTGATTGTCGCTTCGACAGAACTTCGTCAGCGAGGGAAGGAAACCATGATCCCTCGCTGACGCTTCGGGCTGGTATCCTATTCGCCGGATCGGCTTCCGCCTATGCGATCCGGCCCGGTGCCCGCGCTCTTTTCATAACCGTTGTTTGTCTTGACGTACTTGGTAAAACCTTTTTCCGTGAGCTTTTTGTCGCTGAGCAGGTTCCTGGATTTCAGCGGGGACCAGGTTCCGGCGACGAATGGCGCGCAGAGGAGCCTGCGAACTGGCTCGCCGGTTTTTGGATGATGCGTCAGGGGCGGATCTTTGATGCTCTGCTCCACTTCAAACGTTTCGCCCACGTCTTCGTCATTGTCGGAAAGGATGACACCGTAAACATATGTTGGCATGGTTTGTAATCCGCGTATGCTGGGTTGAAGAAGTGTCCTGCATTTTACCCAGCCTGCGAGCCGAAGAAAGGCACTTCGCAATTTTCCGTGGTGGCTGCTTGTTTGGCAGGCAAATTTCCGTACGAGTTCGTAAGATGGCACCCTGAAACAACGATGCCGATCGCCAGTCAGGGGACTCTACCAGTGCCGCGCGCTTCAAAACCTGATCGCAAACAGATTTATCAGGCAGTCCTGTCGCGACTGTGTGAACGTCCTGAATTCGCGATGGAAGAGATTCGTGAATCGCACGGTGACGAATATCTGCAGGTCACACGCTTGATTGTGACGACCCTCGTCCGGCAGGGAAACCTGCAGCAGGTCGAAACGGAAACCGGGAAACGATTCCGCTGGAAGGACGATCCACAAACATTTGAAGTCGATCCCTGGGTCAATTCCCAGGTGCATGGAACGCAGATCACCGAAGCACCCGCCAGCGAACGTCCACGCGAACGCCTGTTGCTGCACGGCGCGGCACAACTGAAGCTGTCCGAACTGCTGGCGATCCTCATCCGCACTGGCCGCGTGGGAGAATCCGCACTGCAGGCGGGAGAGAGGATCGCGACACGACTGGGAGATCGACTGGATACGCTGCCAGGGCTTGGAAGAAAGGAACTCAAAGAATACAGCGTGGCCGTGAATGAGCCTGCGTTCTGTCAGATCATGGCCGGAATTGAACTTGGCCGTCGCGTGGCTGCGGCGATGGACAACGGTTTTAAGGAACGGATCCGCATCACCAGTCCCGCCACCGCCATCCGATTTTGCCTGGAACATTTCGGTCGGCTCGCGAAAGAAGCGAAACAGGAAGAATTCCACATGGTGACGCTGGATACCAAGAACCAGCCCATCGCTTCCCATCAGATCACGGTCGGAACACTGCGCAACAGTCTGGTTCATCCCCGCGAAGTTTTTCGACCCGCCATCCGTGATGCGGCAAACTGCATTCTGGTGGTCCACAACCATCCGTCCGGTGACCCGACGCCCAGCGATCAGGACATCAGCGTGACCGAGAGACTGGAATCCGTCGCCGAAGTCATCGGCATCCCGCTCATCGATCACATCGTGGTGGCTGGCGAGAAGGCGTTAAGCATTCAGGAATGGCGATCAGGGAACCGCTGGTGAAGGCTGGAAAAGGGGTCAGCGGGAGCGGAAGGTTGCGGCCGGAGAACTGGATGAGGCCGACGAGTTCGCGACCCTGTGGTCGGGAAAGGTTTCAGACAATCCGTTACCTGGCGATTCCCGAGGCCATTTGAAACTGGCATTTCTGCTGGCTGAAGTGGTCTCAGAGGTTCAGTTCGACGGCGATTCCAGCGCCGAAATGATCAAGTGTCTTAATCGTGACTTCTCAGCACTTCGAACGTGTGAAATCGAGCAGCAATCCGACGCGGCCAAAACACTCATCGCCACACTGGAAACCATCGCCGACAGCCACCCCAGCCTGGTCCCTCGCATCGCCGACTTCCAGAGCCGCATCGAAGAGACCCTGCGAACACAAGTTTCCACCACCGACGAATACGATAAGAACTACGACGATGATTTTCCTTTTTGAAGCACAATCCGAGGACTCTCTGAATCGATGTACAATGCAACTCTTACGAAGACAGTTCGAAATTGGTCGCTCACCCGCATTGCATGCGACTGACCCTGAAACAAACGAACTACGCAAACTGACAGAAGGCTCGTGGAACATCGATGGGTTCAATGAAAATCAAACGTCGCAAGAAACAGGCCCGGGAATGGGCCGAGTTTCAGATATTGCACCAATTGTCCAATGACGATCTGAAATTGGCTCGCGGCATGAGCCATCCCCTCAGGAAGGTTGAGGAGTTGATTTCGGCCAGCGGTTTTGGCGAAGAGATGTCGGTGGCTGCGCGAATTCAGGAAATTCATCGAGGCTGGCAGGAGAGAAACGCTGCCCGCAAGGAGGCAATCGCGTCCGGCCAGATCGCACCTTCTTTAAAGAAGAAAAAGAAGCCATCGCCGCATGATCCCCGATGGGCCAGGGCAAAACTGCTTTGTCGTCTGAACATGGAGGACATCCGCAAGGCAAGAGAACTTGGAATCAGCCCGGAGGCGCTGATCAAAAATATCCCCAGCGCAACACAGAAATGGAAAGCACCGGTGAGCGACTGGATTCGCGACATGTACGAACAGAAGCGGCAACGGTCACAGAGTGGAGATGAAGCGAAGGAATGTAGCGCATCTCATTCCTGAATCGGCCTTTCAGTTCTTGGAGCCTGAGGTTGCTGCCATCACTCCGAGTCTCCACACGTGGTTGCATCGTGACTTTATGGCTTTGGTTATCTGCGGCTCTGATATTCCCTGATTTTGTTTCGCTCTTCAGGCGTCAGGTCTGGTCTGGTGGCGAGATCTGTGAGAAACGAACTGATGGCGCTTTGAGACTTGATCTTGTCCCAGGCGGTCAGCAGATTGGCAACAGATCCGTATGGAGCGAGAAACTCAAGGGTATCATCGTCCGGAAGCCCCTTGTGAGCCTCATTCGCCGCAAGATCAAGGATCCGTTTCTTTTCGCCGGGATCTGCCAGCATCTTCGCACATCGTCGTAATTCCGAAGCGTCGCCGCAAAGTGCAAATCCGATTGTCAGGTGCTCAATGTCTGCTTTCCCTTCCAGCTTCTTTAAGACGCTGGATGCATCGTGACGATCGGACAATCGACGGCACGAATTCGCAATCTCATTCGCGTCATGCTGAGTCAGGGCCGAGTTTTCCGCCATTGAGTCGAGTGCGCGTTGCACGTCAAACGAAGCGTCAAGACTCACTGCCAGTTCGATCAGTTTCATCACGGGCACGTGTCCCAGCAGGACGTCAAGTTCTTCGCTTGCTGTGTCCGGCGAAATGAGGCTGCTGCTCTGAGCTTCCGTTAACTGCCGTTCTCTAAAAAGCCTCCGCAGCTGAGCCGAACGATTTGTGCCGTCCCTGTCTGATTCGAATGACATCAACCACAAGAGCTGAGGATTCGGGAGTCAATCTCGAGGAGCCGAATGCATGCAGTGCATCTCGTTCATGCTCCTGGCTCATGATCGAACTGGGCCCCACATTGGCGTCAAACATCAGCCCCTGAATCACGGGAGTTGCCAGCAGCGAGAGGCTCATCCGGCGTTGTGTTTCCTGCAGGTTGGCGGCTGAACCGACAGCTTCGAACATTCCAAATAGCGTCGCGATGAGATTCCGCGGTGAAGCCAGGAGTTACGTTTGCGTGACCGAGCCAAGTGAAGTACCGCTGCGGAATATCGCACTGCCGCGCCATCGCCGGACGGTATTGTTGACGACGGTTCTCTTCTTCTGCGGCGGAAACTATGATCGCGTCGAAGTCCCGTCGGCCACTTTGTCGTGACGGCTTCAATTCAGGATCGGTGAACCCACATGTTGCTCGAACCCCGGGGTGTTGAACTGTTTTTCAGATTGCACCGGACGCTGATGTTCTATGTAAACGATCGCTTCAGAGTGATTCCCGACAAAGTCAGCTCACCAGAACACTACTCCGAACTGTCCCCGGAAATCCGGGTGAAAGTGCGTGATGCCCTGGTTGAAAACGTCGGTCTGATCGAAGCTTTCGTTGCCGAAAACCCTGCCCGGTTGTCGGAGGACGAACTCGACATTGTCGCTCGTGGCGGCGTTCGTGGCTTACCGTTTCTACGTCTTCCGCGAAATGGCCAGGTACACGGTTTTTCTATCGGGTTCAGAGCCAGTCATTGCTTATGGCGTTCTGGCACTTGCCAGCCATTCGAAGACCTGGCTGTCCCCAGCTTCCGGTCATGACGGAGACAGTCTTGCTCCTTTCAAAGGTCAAATCGTTTATGACGGGTTGATCAGCAGATTCAACATCTCATTTGGTCCGGGGATTCGGCGTTCACTGAACGACCGCTACAAGGAGGCGAAGGCGCGTCACGGGATCGTCACATCTCTGCCAATCCTGAACGAGGCTCGGCCACCGAAAGCGAAAACGCCCAGGCCAGCACCGAAGCCACCGTCCAGGGAAGACAAGGACCAATCGCTCGATGTTATTGTGGGCCTGATGGATCAGTTCTGCGCAGAGCATCTGAACGAAGAATACGCCGTGCTTTGTCGCAGGATGGCGGAGAAACTGGCCCGCAAGCGCCCTTCGCCTTTACTGCAGGGCAGTCCAAACGCCTGGGCGAGTGGAATTGTTCGAGCTGTGGGCGGCGTCAACTTTCTGCACGATAAGGCCCAGTCACCGTATATGCGGTCAACCGACATCGACAAATTTCTCGGCACCAGTGCCAGCAGCGGCGCGGCGAAGCTGGCGGCCATCCGCAAGATGCTGAAGATTTACCAGATGGACCCTGCGTGGAGTCTTCCCAGTCGTCTGGTTGACAATCCCATGACGTGGATGGTTCAGGTCAATGGATTCATCACGGACCTGCGGCATGCTCCCCGTGAATTGCAGGAGGTCGCCTTTAACAAGGGGCTGATCCCCTACATCCCGGCAGATCGACCGCAGGAACCGTGAATTGTGGCGCAGAAATTTGAGACAAGTGATTGTGGCACGCCTGAAAATGTAAAGGAGTTGAACCATGTCGAAGAATGCCAGGAAAACATCCGCCAAACAGCCAGCCCGGATTCGATGGGAGTTCGACGCCGATGTTCCTACGTGCGATTTCTTCGAGGAGGGTTCCCTGGACGAATTGTCGAATCTGCAGGATGCGGTCGATAGTTTCGTCCACTGGCTGGAAGAAGACCGTTTTCTGATGTGGGAGGCGGTAGTCAGTGAAGAGCAGGGCATTCCTCTCACGCCCAAACAGAAGAAGGCGCTGGGCGGCCTGCTGAACTTCAATGACGAGGACGACGAAGGGATTCTCTACATCGACGAAATGCCCCGCCCGAGCGAACCATGGCACGTGATCCTCAACAAGATCGCCCCTCACCTGGTGATCAGCCCATACCGCACGTCTGATTGCCACGAGGATGCACAGTGTGAAGGATGGAGCCAAATCATGACCGCTCTACAAGAGCATGCGGAGGGTTTGATTTTGCCACCCGGCGCGGCGCGTCTTGACGATGTTGTCCCTGCGGAATTACGGCACAATCTCTGGCTGCAATCCTGTTTCAACGAATTGGACGGCCTGGGTCAGGAAGACAGCCTGACGCTCGCTGATCCCGAACAGCACGGTCGTATCGAATGTTTCATCGAGGGCCTCCGCGAATGCAGAGAGAGCGTTGCCTTCTTCAGTCTGACGCTGGATTCGCTCCTCACCAGAATCATCCTGCCGGAAAAAGACAGACCAATTTTCCTCAAAATGATGCGGGAGAAGCTGGGTGTTGATTCAGGAAGCAAGCTGATTGCAGAAAATTTGTGGACATGATTGATTGTTGTTGCTAGGACAAGGGATCACATCCTTCGGCCTCAAAACTAAGCGACCGATTCCTGCCATCATCACGGAATTCCATCTGGCTCGACTCTGCGCGGCATAGACGCGTTCATCGGCTACCATACTTTGATTGACGACTGGAGAGCCTGGAGCAGACCGGTTCGTGTATCCCGGTCGGTGCGTCCCTTGAGATGCGACTTCTTGCGGATGCCGAATCAGGAGCGGCTACCACTCGTTTGGTGTTGGCGGTTCCCGCCCGTTTACATTCATCATTTCCCCAGACGAGGCATCGTTCGTTCGCTGACTTGTGCCTGCTGAACATTGAACACTGAACACTGAACACTCAGCTTCAGCAGCCGCTCGATCTTCAATCCGTTCTTTCACGCTCGTGAAGTCGCTGGCCTCGGGAGTCGCAGCAATTCCCGCTCGGATAGGGTTGAGATCGACATAGGCCATACACGCTGCAATGGCCATCTCATCAAGTCCCAAGATCCCGGCCAATTCTTCCAGCGGTCATCGCTACCGCCTTCGCAGACTTCATCCTCGCTACCGCTCGGCGTCGCTCCGTTGCTTCCATTCCTTGCGATGCGAGTAGTCTTTGCCCGATCTGCGGTCTTTCCCGTACAAATAGGTACGCCTCCCGCAGCGATTGATCAGATGAAACGCCTGAATTTCATCTTCTGCACTGATCTACGATCGCTTCTCCAATGCTTGTAGGCGACGACGATTTCACTGACGGAATCCACGTTCGCTCGGTGACTTGCGAGCCAGAGTTCAAGACAGATGTGAAGGACTCCCAATTGATCAAGGTGCCCCAAATAATCGGCGAGAGACCTTGTTGTACGAAGGGATGCGGCTGCACGAAACGGGAGCTGTGGCAATGTCTCGGGGTGAAGGTCTGACGTCAGAATCGATTTGCCGTTCGATCGCAGCAGGACACAGGCAATCGGAACGTACCATTGGGGCGTTCGCGGGCGTAAAATATGCCGAAGGATCAATGCGGCAATGCGTTGTCTAGATGGGCTACTCCAAAAGCGATCTGCCGCCATTCCGGCCGTCTCACTTGCACTCAGCTCGTCGCAGAATTTGATGGCGAGATTCTCCTCAGGGGATTGAGAGACGCCATTCTGTCACTCTCTTTTCCATTCTTCAATATCACATACAAGTCGGTGAGTATTGTCTCCATTCTGTCACGAATATTTCCCGCGTCCGGACTGCGTTCAAAAAAATCTGCGGCGGCCAAGGCATCTGAAAGGGCAAGATCGGGACATGGATCTCGAACCAATTGGAGAAACGAGTCCCGTGCGGACTCCCACCATCCAGCTCGATCAAATACCCTGGGCTCGATGACTCGCCTTGCCTCTCGGGGAATACTCTTAGAATGTTCTTTGAGGATCACGATCGCTTTTTCGGGATCGTTAGCGTTAAGGGCAGATTCAACGGCCTTGACCATGTCTTTCAAGAACGCGCCATCCTCTTCCGTGAAGGCAGAGAGGCCGATTAGAACTCTTGTTTGGCATCGTCATGAATTCTCTCCAACCTCGGCTCCGCGCTTGGCCGTAACGAGCGTCGTCACTCGCGTTCTCCAATTTTTGAGTCCTATGACGACTCGTGCAATGTCGATCCCATGATCATTGGCGCATTGAACCCAGTTATTTGCGGTATCCCTTGTCTTCTCTGGATCTTCCGTGACGGAAAGCAATTCAAGCACCGAACGCATGAAGGGTAGAACTCCCTGGACGGAAATGAGGTCAAGCTTGGTCTTCCACACCCTCCCCAGTGGCACCGTCCCAAGATCACCGTCGTAACCCAGCAGTAGAAACCGCAAAGGATCCTCCGCGCTTAGGCCTTCTCCAGAAATGAGTGCGACTAGCAAATCGTGTGTCTCTTGAGTAAATTTTACAAGATCGCATCGATCGAGAATTACCCATAACATCTTTGTTCTTGGATCTGCTGCGTCCGGTTCGCTAACCGACGGAGCGATGCCATCATTCTGAGGCGATCCCGTCTGCCTTTTCCGGAAGTCTTTAATTTGTGATCGTGTCCAATCCGAAAGCCTGCCGCAGATCCAGCGAGCACGTTGTCGGCTATCGGGGGTTGAGGGTTGGGGCTCATGTCGAATGTTTCCTGCGATCTCGTGGACCAATCGAGCAGCAAATCCTTCTGGCGTATCAGCGGCAAATTTTTCGGCATCGAACAGGAATGCCGTGTGACCACGGTCGATGACCATCGTTCTGATCAGTTCGCCCGTGTAGGTCTTTCCACCTTGCGATCCTGATGTCACAACGATGGCAACTTCAGAACTTTTCTTCCGGTTGATTGCATCGACATGGACAGCAATTTCCTGCCTGCTGAGAATCGGTTCTTCGGTGGGTGTGGTTGCCGGCAAAAGACCCGCCTCCGCAATCTGAGGTCTCAAGAGCGATTGAATCCCACCGATCGCCGCGACAACTTTTGAAAGGGGAACGCCCTGGTTGAGACAGACTTTCCTGTATGCCGCGTTATGGATTGCATACGGTTTCCAGTCAACTGTGAAACAAGGGGCGCCGGATGATCCCATTAAGGTCGGAGTCCTATATCTGACTCGGGAATCACAATTGGAATGATCGTCGAAGAGTCCAACTGACAGTCGTAAATCAGCGCCGGCGGGAAAGTGGGCAATTAACATTTGAGTTGCCTTGGCTGGACGGTTGGCCAGTAACTCAAGACCAATCCAATTCCGTAGGAGGCTTCGCCGTGTTTTGGGAGCAGATCGACCGGCCGGTTGTTCCAGGCAAATTACGGCGAAATCTAGGCAGCCTTCAGTCAATTTGTTCAAGGGAATTTCAGACTCTTTTTCGCGGGCATCTTCCTTTGAGTTGAAAACCAACCATTCTTTTGCCGCGGCGAATTCTGAGCGAAAAGGGCCTGTCGGTCTTCCCGGAACAACGATGTCATCAAAAACCGCCTTCAGTTGGCTAGAGAGAGCCTCCTGTTTCATGCCCTCGGTCAGCTGTTCTACCAGTGGGGAGATGCAATGGTAGGCCGTCAACACATGCCGATCACTGACAAGAAAGCCCGAACCAGCGAATTTTCCGTCTATACAAACCTGACACACTTGTCCACCCACTTGTTGCATGCGCTCCAAGAAAGGGTCCCAGCACGCGAAAATATCGTTGCGTGCCTGCAGCATCGCCTGGAGCGCGCCCGGTGTTGATCCTTCAATGGAGGCGTCGATCTCGTCGAAGATGCAACGTTTTGCAACTTCAGGGTGTGATGACAACGCGCGAATGAGCGCGAAGTGTGCCCTCTCGACGTCTTCCGCCGGGCGCTTCGGAGACAGCAATTCCAGCACAACAGCTTCCACATCGCGAGAACTGGCTGAAATCAGGACGGGGTCGGATGCGTCAAGATTCTGTAATTCTTGGCGTAAGCGTTCAAACGTTAACCATTCTTTCGCACAATGTGCGAGGAGGGGCCTCAAGTCATTTGGGTCACTCTCCACAGAAGATGAAGCGGGGATCATTTCAATCATCTTCCACCTCGGAAATTCAACTTGCCGATTTGTGGGTGAGCCGTCAGGCCAGGCAAAAAGACGGCGGTATTTGATACGCGATAATTCCCCTCGAAATGCAGGCCAATAACAGAATTCGTTGCAAGGTCGACGACGCATGACCCGGAATTGCCGCCCAAGGTTGTGCAATCGTGGGAAAGACAGCATTTCTCATTATCGATCGACATGACTCGGCCGGGGGCAAGCCGCTTTTTTTCATAAACACCGTCATAGATCCGATGCAATTCAAACGCGTCGTTTCTGTCTGGATCGGCGGCCGGGTATCCGACAACATATACGTTGTTGCCCTCATTGGCATAACCCGATTCCGCTTGCAGACGTAGAGGGGGCGGCGCGGGTCGATCGGCAGTGACCGTGGTATCCAACTTCAGCAAGGCCACATCTTCGCCGGTATTGTCAGTGGTCCAAATGACACTCTCAATCGGGAATCGCGATTTTTTAGAGAGCCCGAATTCCTGCTTGAAATCGATCGTCATTTTGCAGCCAGGATCAAGCACCCACCGGTCCGAGACTCGAGCGACGAAATCCTTGATGACGTGATGATTCGTCATTATGAGGTTCTCGGCGACGACGAACCCAGTCCCGACATAAGGAAAGCCGTATTCCATCGAAACACCAATTCGACCGACCGACTTGATGACCTTGCAAATGTCCTGGCGGTATGCGGACAGAATCTCCCAATCGCCCGTTGGCGTGTCGAAACTATCATCCTTGATGAAGATCGCCGGGCGGCCCACCAGAAGGACGATTGCCTCGAGCGCGCCCGGTTGTGGTGCGGTCAGTGGCGCAGCTCGTCCATCGTTTTTGATGGCTTCCATTGCCGAGGTGATGTGGTCTTGAATCTCCCTTTCATCTTTCAGCTGGCCCAAATGATGAAACGCTAATGGGTCAGGTTTTGCGGCCGCTGCAACGCTGGCGGCCATTTCTTTGACGTCTTGGTCAGAGGGAGTGGAGCTTTTTCCAGTTCCCTCCGCGGACTCAAACCGTCTTGTTATTCCGGACATACCCATCGCCAGAAATCGGTCAATCGTATGCTGAGCGATCGAAGCCGGCCCATGATCTTCTTTCGTACTCATATCGACCTTTGTAGTTTCATGAGGATTACTAACGTCATCCATTTCTGGCGGCACGAAATTGAAGCTTGACCACAGTATGACAGGTAGGGGAAGGCTCTAAAACAGCTTCCCAACTTTGTTGACTTTTGAAAACCCGCCGTGGATTGGGACGATTGCCGATGCGAGTAACGCTCCTGAACTTCCTTCAAATAAGGCGTAGCTGGCAATCACGCCGCCCATGACTTTGAAGGGCATTATTCCAAAGCTTGTCCAGACGTTCTTTTCCACGTAGTTGGATCCGCCTGCCTTTTCCATTTTGACGATTAATAACGTGGTGGCCGGTTGGTTGAGCGCATTCCAGAACTCCAATTCTCGAATCAACGCCGCGATGTTCGCTTCGGTTCCAATGAGCTTGGACAGAAAACTGTCACAGGCCGCAACGGCCACCTTGAGTTGTTCTACTGAGTCTTTGTCCTGGTCCAACTGTTGGCCGAGCTGATGCTTTGCCTGTTCGTCTTGAGGCTGGTTGCCACCGATGGCCGAAAGTTGAGTTTGGACTGCAAGAATATCTCGTTCCAATTCATTCAATGCCGACGTGGCTTTAGTTCGCTGAAATGCCAAACCTTTAAGCTCGGCCTGGAACACGGCATCAACCGCCGTGATGGATGACGGATTATACGTCCCCTTGAGGTAGATCTCCCGCAGTGTCTTGCTCTCAGTTTTGGGGATCTTGAGCAATTCGCCCGCGACGGCCTTTGCGAGCAAGACATGGTCGGCAGTGACATCGCTTCCGCGGACCTCGAAATCCGACTTGAAGAATCCGATGAGTTTGGTCACCGCATCGAGTGCCACGCCTGCGGTGGCAACCACCGGCACAGATTCCACTGACAGCGTCTTCAACCTCTGATGCCCGGGTTTGGATGCGAAATTCGCATTGGCATTGATCAACGCTTGAAGCACGATTGCCCGTTGTGCAAAGAATGCGATCGCCGACTGAAAATCGGGAATCTCGCCCGCACCGGAGACGAAAAACTTGAGTGATTTGGGGCGGCAACGTTGACCGCGTTGGCGATTGCTTCGCTCGCCTTTGTCGTGGCTCTGGCAGCCAATAAGGCGGTCTCCATTGATGCCGCGCCCTGCTCGACTTTGACACTACCCGATATACCCGACGACGGAACTTCGCCAATCTTGGACTTGATTGCCGCAAGTTCCGAATCGGCTTCCGCCTTTCGTGCGTCGGCAATGTCCTTTGCGGACTTTGCGGCTGCAACCTTGGCGTCTTGTACTTTTTTTTCCGGATCGTCGGACACGAGGCTGGCCGCTTTTTTTTTTAATGTACGAGTTAAGAGGAGTAAACCCGGCGAACTCAAAAACC
>JBBJME010000171.1:0-15048 GCA_037719765.1 Planctomycetaceae bacterium | reverse complement strand
ATCGCTTCCATGCGGCACTCGAACATGTCTGTCGGGATATCAAGAGCAACGAGCAGCTTGTGTCGGCTCAATTGGGAGCTCAGTACGGCGCGATATTCTCGGCCCATTTACAGATGGCTCAGGATCCGCGACTGATCCGTGAAGTCGAAGCCTTGATTCGTGAACAAACGCGCTCACCAGAATTCGCCGTGAGTCGAGTCCTCCGCAGTTATGCCGAACAGCTCGAAAAGATGGCCGACCGCTATCTGTCAGAACGCGCGCTGGATATTTTCGATCTGGAAAAACGTCTGCTGCGGCAGTTGCTGGGTGAAAGCCGCGAAGAGCTGCGCAATCTGACGGAACCTGTCATCGTCCTGGCTCACGATCTGACACCCAGTGAAACAGCCACGCTTGACACAAAGTTTGTGCTGGGATTTGCAACCGAAGTCGGGGGTCGGACGAGTCACACGGCGATTCTGGCAGGCGCACTGGAAATCCCGGCGATCGTGGGACTTGGTCGATGCCTTGCCAGCGTGTCCGGTGGCGAAACGGCAATTCTGGACGGTGACAATGGTCGCGTCATTATTGATCCGGACAGTGAAACCGTTGCTCGCGTGCAGGACATGCAGATCCGCAGCGAAAAAATCCGCACACGACTGGGGCTGATGGAAGCCCTGCCCGCGGAGACTGAGGATGGCCAGCGCGTCACGATCTTTGGCAACATTGAGTTTCCCGAAGAAGTGAGTCACTGCATCAAACGCGGGGCGGACGGTGTGGGGCTGTATCGTACGGAGTTCCTCTTTCTGAGCGGCAATCGTGAACCGTCCGAATCCGATCATTACGAAGCCTATTGTCGCGTTGTGGAAGCCTGCGGCGACCTCCCCGTTGTGATCAGGACTCTGGATATCGGGGCTGATAAGGTGCCACAGCTGCTGGAAAGTCAGTTCTCAAAATCGCACAATCCGATGCTGGGGCTGCGAAGCATTCGCCTGAGCCTGCTCAACACGTCCATGTTCAAACGACAGCTGCGAGCCATTCTCCGGGCCTCGGTCCATGGCAACGTGCGGGTCATGTTCCCCCTGATATCCACGCTCCTTGAGTTCCGCCAGGCAAAAATGATCCTGATGGACGTCATGGAAGATCTGGAAGACGAAGGCATCCCGTTTCAGCGGAATATCCCGGTCGGAATGATGATGGAGGTGCCCTCGGCCGTGATTCTGGCGGAAGAATTCGCGAGAGAAGTAGACTTCTTCTCGATTGGTACAAACGATCTGATTCAATACACTCTCGCCTGTGATCGTTCGGATCCGGCGGTGGCTAACCTGTATCGTTCAGGCGATCCATCAATCCTGCGACTCATCCAGATGGTGCTCCGCGCCGCAGAAAAGTACGGGAAATCCGTGACCGTCTGCGGGCAAATGAGTTCTGAACCGCGGTTTATTCCGCTGTTGCTGGGAATGGGACTGCGAAGTCTGAGTGCAACACCACAGGCAATTCCGCGGTTGAAGGAAGTCGTCAGAAATCTGTCGATCTCCGAAGCTTTGCGTATTGCGCAACACGCATCGTCGCTGGATCTGGCTCGAGACGTTGAACACTATTTGCAGGGGGAACTTTCCCGACTTTGTCCCGATCTTGTCGACACTGTCGGGTTTTAGATATCGATACAACGACCGAGGCCGACGACGTTCGTCGGCCCATTGAAAACATGGAAAGCCGGCCTTCGGGTCGGCAACAGAACGAATCTTGAGTCAATGAAAAAAGAAATGCTGATCAACGTCCTCCAACCGGAGGAGAGCCGTATCGCCATTGTGGAAGACGGCGTGCTGGAAGAATTGTATGTCGAACGCAGCAGTGCAGAAAACTACGTCGGGAATATCTATAAGGGCCGAGTCGTTAATATCGAGCCCAGTATTCAGGCGGCGTTTGTCGATTTCGGCGTCGGACGTAACGGATTCCTGCACGTCAGCGACGTAGAGTATCAATACTACAAGCAACTCGTGAAGGATGAACCAGACGAGGACCGTGAAGAACGTGAGCCGGGTCGCGGTGGTCGTCCGCCGAAACATCTGAACGAACGCAACGCGCGGAATAAACCTCCGATTCAGCGAATCTTCCAGCGTGGAAGCGAAGTGCTGGTGCAGGTCATCAAAGAAGGGATCGGCAATAAAGGCCCGACGCTTTCGACGTACATTTCGATCCCCGGTCGCTATCTGGTTCTCATGCCCGGGCTGCAGCGAGTGGGCGTCAGTCGCAAAATTGATGACGAGAAAACACGCCGTCAGTTGCGACAGACCATGAAAGCCATTCAGCCACCGGAAGGTCTGGGGTTCATTATCCGCACGGCCGGAATCGACCGCGAAGAATCGGATCTGAAGCGAGACCTGAATTACCTGCTGCGACTTTGGGAAACCATTGTGCTGCGGCTGAAGAAGACCGCCGCGCCGACAGATATTTACGCAGAAAGCGACATGATTATTCGCACGATTCGTGACATTTACACGAATGAAATTGACACCGTGCTGATTGACGAAGATGGTGCGTATGAACGCGCGCGAGAGTTCATGAAAATTGTGATGCCCACGCACGTCAATCGTGTGCAGCGATATGAAGGTACGGAGCCGCTGTTTAACAAATACGGTATCGAAGAAGAAATTGCCCGCATTCAGGATCGACATGTGCCGCTGCCCGGCGGCGGTTCACTGGTCATCGATCAGACGGAAGCACTGGTGGCAATCGATGTGAACAGCGGGAGTTTCCGCGCCGACAATGATCCGGAACGCAGTGCCTATCAGATGAATCTGAAAGCGGCCGATGCGATCGCTCGCCAGATTCGGCTGCGGGATCTGGGCGGCGTGATTGTCAATGACTTTATCGACATGCGCGATGAACGGCATCGCCGCGGTGTGGAACACGCACTCAGGGAAGCCGTCGAACGGGATCGTGCGCGCACGCGTGTACTCCGCATCAGTCCGTTCGGGCTGATCGAAATGACTCGACAGCGAATTCGCCCGTCACTTCGTCGCAGTGTGTATGAAAACTGTCCGGCGTGTAACGGCGTCGGACAGGTCAAGACGGCGGAAAGCCTGTCAATCGAAGTCATGCGGATGGTCATGTCTTCAGCCGCTCATGAACAAGTCGCAAGGATTGTCATTGAAGTGCATGATCGGGTCGGCAACTACCTGAACAACCGCAAACGCAAAGAACTCATTCGGATCGAAGACGAGCATGAAGTCGAAATCGTGATCGTGGCCAAGTCTGATGTCTGCCTGGAACATATGACCTTCCGCGCGGAAGACTCGAACGGCCGGGAAGTCAACATCGGGTAATCGCAGGCGAACACCGGCTTTTTCCTGAGTTTCGACGCGGGGACAGGCTTCCAGCCTGCCATGCGTTCTGCAAATCACAAATTCCTGTTCCCAAGTCGGAAACTTGCGGCATTTCCGACTCGAACATTCTGAATTTGATCGCTACACTCCGCGATTCCATTAAACGCAGGCCGTGTGATCTGTGATTTGTACAGACGCCGTGAGGCAGTCCTGTGATTTGAATTTTTGTTGGCGACGTTGGTTAAAGGTGATTTTTCGATGTTTGTTGTGATCGTAGACGGTAATCGTCAGCATCGTGTTCAGGAAGGCTCCTTCCTGTCAGTGGATTATCGCAGCGAGACCGAAGCGGGCGCTTCGATAACGTTTGACCAGGTATTGCTTGCCAATGGCGGCGGTGCCAGTGTCATCGGGACTCCCACAATTTCCGGCGCATCGGTTGTCGCGGAAGTCGTGATTGCACAGGAAAAGGGGCTCAAACTGGAAATCCAGAAGCTCCGAAAACGCAAGAATTCCCGTCGCCATACAGGACATCGCCAGAAGCACACTCGGGTGCAGATCAAATCCATCACGATACCCGGCATCCAGATTGTCGCAGAAAAAGCCGCTGAGTAGTTAGCGGGATTCGGTGAACAGATCGTAAATATCCAGCGAGACAGGTGAAAGCCTGTCTCGTTTTATTTTGAATGTGCAAAAAAAACATGCGTGATTGAGTTTGCGACTCTTCTTAATCTTAATCTTAATCTTAATCGGTTTGCCACCGTAGTTCTTCCGCCGCTCCGTCGGCGGAAATGGAATCAATGGAATGCGTCGCTACACGGCGAGGCGTAGGCGCATTTCATTCGTCTACGCCGGCGGCTCGCCGACAAGCGAAAGACAGATCAAGTTCTCCCACGCAAAGCACAACGACACAACGACAAAGCAATTCGATTAAGATTAAGATTACGATCAAGAAGCACGACTGAAAACCGAAAACTGACCCCCCGTTTCCCAATATGGTCATCACACTCATCGGATATCGAGGCTGTGGAAAGTCGAGCATCGCTCCGCGCCTCGCGCGGCGTTTGGAATGGAACTGGATCGACAGTGACCGTGTGATTGAGGAACGGGCTGGCTGTTCCATTCGTCAGATTTTTGAGACCGAAGGCGAAGCAGGTTTCAGAAAGCGTGAATCGGAGGTTCTGGCAGAACTGCTGCTGCGGGATCAACTGGTCCTGGCCAGTGGTGGCGGCGCGATTCTGGCGGAAGCAAATCGCGTTCGGATGAAAGCGGCCGGTCCGGTCGTGTGGCTTCATGCTTCCAACGGCGCCCTTGCAAAACGCCTCAGCCGTGATCGATCAGCCGGCGAAAATCGCCCCAGTTTGACAGGTCGGCCGATTGCCGAAGAAGTCGCCGAAGTCATGGCAATCCGGGAGCCGCTGTACCGCGAATGTGCCACGATCATTGTGGATTCTGAACGCGAATGGCCGGAACAGGTTGCACGCAGAATCCTCCGGCAGCTTGACCAGTCGCTCAGTAACGGTTCCCCGATTGCCACCAGCGAGGAAGACGAAGAGTGAACTACTTTGATTTGCCTCGGCTTTTCGTGCTTCCGTGCCTGTTTATTCTCGGCTGCTGCATCGGGAGTTTTTTGAACGTCTGCATTCATCGCTTTCCGTCAAAGCTGCGGTTACGGGATCAATTGAGAGCACTGACCAGCCACGGCTCCGGCTGTCCGCGTTGCGCGGCATCCATTCAATGGCGTGACAATCTTCCTGTATTTGGATGGCTGTTGCTGCTGGGAAAATGTCGCAGTTGCCGGCGACCGATTTCACCGCGATATCCGCTGGTGGAATTGCTCACGGGAATCCTGTTTGTCGTCGTGTACCAGATTGAGATGCCGGCAAATTTCTGGGGGTCGATCAGTGCAGCGGGATTGCAAAGCCCTGATGGCCCGCAAAACATCATCACGCTGTGGTCTCCTCCCGTGTGGCTTCACATTCGCTATTTGCTGCACATCGCCATGATTTGCTGCCTGATCGTGGCGACTTTTATCGACTTTGAACTGCGGATCATCCCGGACGGCTCGACGGTCCCGATGATGCTCTTCGCAATTCTTGTGTCAACGATCTGTGGTCAGACATTCATCGTGCCGCTCTGGTTTCAGGATCCAAGCGTGGCATCGACCCTCCGTTCGATTTCTCCGGAATGGCTGCGGCCGCTCCTGTTTTCGTGGGACTGTCTGCCGTTTGCCATGCAGCATCCACATGTCCACGGTTTTCTGGTGAGCGTTGCCGGATTGATTGTCGGTGGCGGAATGGTCTGGATGGTGCGGCTGGCTGGCGCTTGGGTGCTGCGGCAGGAAGCGATGGGTTTTGGCGATGTCGTCCTGATGGCAATGATTGGCAGCGTGATCGGGTGGCAACCCGTTACGGCGGTTTTCTTTCTGGCGCCCGTGCTCGCAATTTTTGCCGCGATGTTGGCATGGATCACTAAGCGAGATCGCGAGATTCCCTACGGCCCCTGGCTCAGTCTCGCGACACTGGCCATGATTCTCTGCTGGCCATTTTTGTGGCCATTGGCCGAACGAATCTTTGACATGGGGCCATTCGTGCCGCTCGTGGGACTCTTGATGTTTGTGTCGCTGCTTGCTTGTCTGCAACTGATTCAGCTTGGGAAGCGTTTGTTCGGTTTTGCTCCCAGGAGAGTCGGTGGTCCGGAAAACGGCGGCTGGTCATCCGCCGATCACCTGTCGTATTACAACAGCGAACACCCCGATGATCAGACCGGCCAATGGGACCGACCGAACTGGCCCGGCGGGCGTGCCGGTCAAGGTCTCGCCAACTATCACCAATGGCGCTTCGGCCGCCGCGATTGAGTTGTCGTTTCTTATGTAACTTGGACATTCTGGTCCGAGATTGCCAGGATCGACTCTCGCCAATCACCCGGCTGCCGAACGGCCACTCTCATCCAGGATGCGACGGACATGAATGTCCATCCTACACGATTGCCAGAATCGGCAATCCGTGATCGATGTCGAGTCGCTTGCGGTCCGGGATTTCAAGACGGCGTGAATCAAGCCCCAGTTGATGCAGAATGGTGGCATGTACGTCGGTGACGTAATGTCGGTCCTCCACTGCATGGAAACCGATTTCGTCCGTGACGCCATGCGCGATGCCGCCTTTGATGCCGCCGCCAGCCATCCAGACGGAAAAACCGTAGATGTGATGATCGCGTCCGTCAGCTCCCTGTGTCCCCGGCGTGCGGCCGAATTCGCTCGCAAACACGACGATCGTCGAATCCAGCAGGCCCCGTTGTTTCAGATCTTTCAGCAGCGCTGCAACCGGCTGATCGACGGCCTTGAAGTTCTTTTCGTGATTTGACTTCAATGCACTGTGAGCATCCCAAACGCCGGCCCCCCCTGCCCCGTGCTGAACCTGGATAAAACGCACGCCGCGTTCAATGAATCGCCGCGTCGCCAGCATCTGCATCCCGAAATCACGCGTCTCAGGACTGTTGAGACCGTAGCTGTCCTGCGTCGCCTGAGTCTCTGAACTGAAATCCAGCGTCTCGGGGACCGACGACTGCATCCGAAACGCCAGCTCATACGCTTTAATCCGCGCCGCCAGCGAGGCGTCGTTCGGATACTGTTCTCCCTTCAATCGGTTGAGCCGGCCGACCAGATCAAATGCCAGTTTCTGTTCTGCGTGCGTCAGGCCGGCCGCCGACTTGCCATAGTCCAGCGGATTCGTCGGATCGACCTGAATCGGCACGGCGTCATGCGCCGGTCCAAGGTAGTGGCCATCTTTCGCATTCCAGTATTCGCGTTTTCCCATCGAGATAAACTGCGGAAGATTGTCGTTCAGCGTACCCAGTCCATAATGCACCCAGGCTCCAAGTGTCGGGAACTCTCCGTCCAGCATATGGCGGCCTGAATGAAACTGCGTCTGCGCGCCGTGGTTGTCGTCTGTGGTATACATCGATCGAATCAAAGCAATGTCGTCTATGCAGCTGCCGACATGCGGAACCCAGTCACTCAATTCTATTCCGGACTGCCCGTATTTTCTGAAGCCTGCCTGCAACGGATACAGTTTGTTCCGCTGTTGTCCGTTGGCATCATTCACCACGGTCACCCGCGCGAGCTTCAGCTTGTCGGGATTCTGGACGTCCGCAAACGGCGTTTCATTGATGGACTTGCCCGCGTATTGTGTCAACATCGGCTTGGGATCGAAGGATTCCGCCTGCGAAACGCCGCCATTCATGAACAGCCAGACGACACTTTTCGCTTTCGGAGTGCGATGCGGACTTCCGTCCGGAGCCTGCCATTCCAGAGGTTGATCGGCCTTCGCTCGATCTTCCCCGGCCACCATCGCAGCTGCCACCAGACCCGAAAAACCGAGGCACGACGAGTTGGCGAACGATCGTCGCGTCAGATCGGACGACGAGGAGGAATTGCGATGGATGTTTTGGCGGGACATGAGCTGCGTCCGATGACGGGATGTTCAATCATGCTGACGAGTTGCGGGAACACCATCATATCCGCGCGGAGGACATCTGGAAACTGCCTGCTGCTGAGATTTCAGAGTCGGCAAGTTTCAATAGTGCGGAGGGCGTTCCGATTCGGCGTCGGTGCGGTCCGTCGGGTCATTGGACGAATGCAGTTCATGCTCGAGCCGGCCAAATCGGCTGTCCAATTCCTGCAGCCGACCGAAGTAGCCCAGCAACGCCGAATTCAGGCTGTCCACATCATGCTGCAAATGGGCAAGAACCGATTCGATCCGCTCAAGGCGTGATTCGATCGAGTGAGTTTGATGCGGTACAGGAGTTGACATTCTGGATCTCGATTCTTGTTCAGACTTTATACTTGAAAAAAATGTTTAACCGCGTGCCCATCGGGCCGCGCTCAGTTCCGCACTCACCCCGGAGCGCGGCCCGATGGGCACGCGGTTAAACGATATCACCTAAAGTTTGTCTCAACCGCCACAGGATGCGGCTGCGACACTTGCGGACCGTCGCTTCGCACATATTCAATTCCTGTGCCACTTCACTAGTAGCAATGCCATCCACATACCTCAAACTCTGCACTGATGTGTTTCGCTGCGCTGCACACACCCTGCGAGCTACGAATGGTTTGGTTTCCAACTTGGGAACTCCACTAGCACTTTCTGAGCCCCATCAACACGGTCTCGAAATGTGTCAAACGCCTGCTGGATTTGTGAGAGTGGAAACCGATGCGTGATGAGGGGTTTCAGGTTGACTCGACCCTCGGCGATCCATTGCATGGCGAGCGGGAACGTGCGTTCGAAATCGGGATGAATTAAGGGCTTGTTTCCCGCGAACCACGCAAATGAACGCGAATCTTTTTTAAATTCATTCGCGCCCTTTTGCGTGATTCGCGGGCAGACCCGAATACTGAATTCAGATTTGTAGAGTGTATGAAGCGGCGCGCAATGCACCAGCTAGACTCGCAGATCCTCCGACGCGCCAGCCAGATCGGCAGCATACAAATCCCGCACTGGCTGCACGCATTCCAGAATAAACTGATCGACCTGTTCCGGAGCGCGGCCGACGTAGCGGCTGGCATCCAGAGCTCCTGCCAGATCCACGGCGGCAAAGCACGGATCCTGCTGTAACCTGGTGATGAGATCGTTGTCCCATCCCTGCTGTTTCACCTGATCCGCTGCTGCCTGGCTATGGACGCGAATCTGTTCGTGCAGTTCCTGACGGTCGCCGCCCGCCTGCACGCCCGCCATCAAAATCTCTTCGGTCGCCATGAACGGCAGTTCTGCGGCAAGGTTTTTCTCGATCACCTTCGGATACACGACCAGGCCGTCGGAAATATTGCGGTACAGAATCAGACATGCGTCGATTGCCAGAAACGACTGCGGCATTCCCAGTCGACGAATCGCACTGTCGTCGAGCGTCCGTTCCATCCACTGATTTGCCATCGTCGCATCGGCCCCTGCCTGGAGACTCATGGCAAATCGAGCGAGCGAACACATGCGTTCGCTGCGCATCGGGTTGCGTTTGTAGGCCATCGCGGATGAACCAATCTGCTTGCTTCCAAACGGTTCTTCCACTTCTTTGCGATGCTGCAGAATGCGAATGTCGGCTCCCGCTTTGTGGCATGTTTGACCGACGCCATTCAACGCGGCCATGATCTGGCTGTCGATCTTGCGGGAATACGTCTGGCCTGTGACGGGATGTTTCAGACTGAAGCCCATCGCTTCCGTTACCATACGATCCAGTTGTTCCACTTTGTCATGATCACCATGGAACAGCGTCAGGAAGGTTGCCTGCGTCCCCGTGGTTCCTTTGACGCCTCGAAATCGCAGCGTTGCGAGCCGGTGTTCAATTTCCTCCAGATCCAGCAGCAGATCCCAGCACCACAACGTTGCCCGTTTTCCGACAGTTGTTGGTTGTGCGGGCTGAAGGTGCGTGAACCCCAGGCACGGCAGATTGCGGTACTTCGCGGCGAAGGTCGCCAGGTGGTCGATGACCTGAACCAGGCGGCGACGAATCAGGATCAGACTTTCTTTGATCTGAATCAGTTCTGAGTTGTCGGTGACGAAACAACTGGTGGCTCCCAAATGCACAATCGGTCGAGCATTCGGACACTGATCTCCCCATGCGTGAACGTGCGCCATGACGTCGTGTCGCAGTTCTCGTTCGTAGCGGTCTGCTGCGTCGAAATCGATGTTGTCGATATTGGCCCGCATTTCGGTCAGTTGTCGATTCGTGATGTTCAGGCCGAGTTTCTGCTGACATTCGGCCAGCGCGATCCACAGACGCCGCCAGGTCGAGTGCTTCTTCTGTCCTGACCAGATCGTGGCCATTTCGCGGGATGCGTATCGCGTGATGAGCGGATTTTCATAGATGTCGTGGGACACGGTGCAGGCTTTCGATTCCATTTGAAATGTTCTGGCGAGCGGGGCGGCGTCAGCCCTCGGTACAAAGGCATTGTGGCAATAACACCCCAAAAGTCCTGTTGTTGTGGCAATTTACCAAAACGCATCGCGAAATTCACCGACGTCAGTTGCGTGAGAAGTTGCAGCCTGGCATGTCGCACAATCGGGATCTCGATAGACATCGGGATTCACCCGCGTTGAATTGGAGCGTGGGTCGAATAAACTGCGAGGAGATTATGACGCCCGACCAGACAGATACGACGGACATGAATGTCCATCCTACGATTTGAATTGACGAAACTACCTTATGCCTCGTTATGACGCCAAACGCATTGAAGCTCACTGGCAGCAGTATTGGGAAACGAATCAGACGTTTCGCACGAAGGACACTGTTCCGACGGGCGACGCGGCAAAAAAGCCCAAACTGTATGTGCTCGACATGTTTCCGTACCCGTCCGGCAGTGGTCTGCACGTCGGGCATCCGGAAGGCTACACAGCGACGGATATCGTCTGCCGTTACGCACGCATGAAGGGGAAGAACGTCCTGCATCCGATGGGCTGGGATGCCTTCGGACTTCCGGCCGAGGAACATGCCGTCAAAACCGGCACGCATCCTCGTGAAACGACTGAACAGAACATCGCTACGTTCAAGCGTCAGTTGAAGATGCTCGGGTTCAGTTACGATTGGACTCGCGAACTGGCCACGACCGATCCGGATTATTATCGGTGGACTCAATGGATTTTTCTGCAGATCTTCGACACCTGGTACGACGCGGATTTTGTCTGGATAGGTCCGGATGGCGTTGAGCGAAAAGGCAAAGGCCGACCAATTTCGGAATTGCCGATGCCTGGGGATATTCTGAGCGGCACGGCGCTAGCTGCCGGTGAAAGCATTGAAAATGTAATCCGTCGCTATCAGGACAAGCATCGTCTCGCTTACGTCTCCGACGCTCCCGTCAACTGGTGCCCTGCCCTTGGCACTGTGCTGGCGAATGAAGAAATCATCGACGGCAAGAGCGAACGCGGCGGCCATCCG
Organism: Planctomycetaceae bacterium; assembly: GCA_037719765.1. Classification (GTDB taxonomy): domain Bacteria; phylum Planctomycetota; class Planctomycetia; order Planctomycetales; family Planctomycetaceae; genus SXXK01. The sequence continues at coordinate 3,823 of JBBJME010000171.1, read as the reverse complement.
GTCGTACGTATGCCGCTCAAACAATGGATGCTGCGAATTACGGCGTATGCGGATCGCCTGGCGAGTGAACTGGATGAACTCGACTGGTCCGATTCGATCAAATTCATGCAACGGAACTGGATCGGAAGAAGTACCGGGGCGGAAGTGGATTTCAGGATTGCGGAATCGCAGGCGAGCGGTGGGCGTCAGCCCTCCGGTACAACAGCCGTTTTCGACATATGGAAGGCGTTACGCCAATCCACGGGTTTCCCTCGCGATCCCGAATCCGACGTCATCCGCGTTTACACAACTCGCCCCGATACGCTTTTCGGCGTGACCTACATGGTGCTGTCACCCGAACATCCACTGGTGCAGAAGATTACGACCGACGCGCAGCGATCGGCGGTTGACGAATATATCCGCAAGTCATCACTCAAGAGTGACCTCGACCGCACGGACCTCGCGAAAGAGAAAACAGGTGTCTTCACCGGTGGCTATGCGATCAATCCCGTGAACGGCGAACGAGTCCCTGTCTGGATCGCCGACTATGTGCTCATCAGCTACGGCACTGGAGCCATCATGGCGGTGCCAGCGCACGATGAACGTGACTATGAATTCGCGAAAGCGTTTGGCATTCCGATCACGCAGGTCGTCGCACCTGCTCCAGGCAGTGGCCACATTGCAGATCTGGAAAATTCTGTGTTCACGGAAACCGGTGTCGCGGTGAACTCCGGCAAATACGATGGCCTTACCACTGCAGATTTCAAATCTCAGATCTCAAATCATTTATCACAGGCAGGCCTTGGCAAAGAAGCCGTCAACTATCGTCTGCGGGACTGGTTGTTCAGCCGTCAGCGGTATTGGGGTGAGCCGTTTCCGATTTGGCATGAACTGGATGCCGACGGACATCCGACTGGACTCATGCGAGCCGACACGGTCGAATCGCTGCCGGTGCTGCATCCGCATATGGACGACTTCAAGCCGACCGGAACACCGGAACCGATGCTCGCGAAAGCCACACCCGAATGGTTGTTCAAAACCGATACTGACGGCGTGAAGCTCAAGCGAGAAACCAACAGCATGCCGCAGTGGGCGGGAAGTTGCTGGTATTACCTGCGATTCTGTGACAATAAGAACTCAGCAAGCTTCATCGATCCGGCGAAGGAAAAGTACTGGCTGCCAGTGGACCTCTACATCGGCGGGGCAGAACATGCGGTGCTGCATTTGCTGTACTCACGCTTCTGGCACAAGGTGTTGTTTGATCGAGGCCATGTGAGCAGGCCCGAACCGTTTCAAAAGCTGGTGAATCAGGGAATGATTCTGGGGGAGCCGGATCACACCGCATTTGAAGATATCGAAACCGGGATAGTTCTCGACCCGAAACTCGTCACACGACTAGAAATCGAAGGAATAGTCAACTACTGGCATGAGGGAAAGAAAGTTGCCAAGGCTACCCGCTCGGATTCCGATTACCGAAGGCAAGGGGACGTTGCTGAATTCTGGAATAGCGAAGGATGGGATCAGACCGTTCCAAAGGGCGAATTTATCAAATCATGTCCAGCAAAGTGGGTTGAATCTGCGGCAACAAAGATGTCCAAGTCTCGTGGCAACGTGATCAACCCGGATGACGTTGTTAACGACTACGGTGCGGATTCACTGCGGCTCTACGAGATGTTCATGGGACCGCTGGAACAGGTGAAGCCGTGGCAGATGAACGGGGTCGAAGGAGTTTATCGATTCCTTGGGCGCGTCTGGCGGTTGATGATTGATGACCGAGCCGAATCCGTGATTCTGTCAGCCGCTGTCGTTGATACCGCTCCGCCGGTAGATCAACTCCGCATCCTGCACAAGACGATCAAGGCTGTCACCGACGATATTGATCGACTGGCATTCAACACGGCAATCAGCCGCATGATGGAATTCACAAACTTTATGTCCGGCCAGGAGACACGGATTAAATCCGTCCTGGAGCAGTTCATTCTGCTGCTCAGTCCGTTCGCGCCCCACATTTCTGAAGAGCTGTGGCTCGCACTGGGACATTCCGGCACACTGGCTTACGAACCATGGCCGTCTTACGACCCGCAGCTGCTGGTCGAAGACACGGTCGAAGTTCCTGTGCAGATCAACGGTAAGGTGCGGGCAAAAATCATTGTGCCTGCGAATTCGGATGCTGCCTCACTGGAAGCCGCCGCACGAGTTGATGAAGCGGTTCAGAAAAACCTCGACGGCAAAACTGTGGTCAAAGTTGTGGCCGTGCCAGGGCGGTTGCTGAACTTTGTCGTGAAGTAGTTGTACACGTACGTTGGACATTCTTGTCCGACTTGCTGTCAACAGACTTTCGTGCTGTGATGCAAGGTGGAGCGGTCAACGTTTCGTGGCGAAACATTTCGAGGTCCTTGTACCGGTGGGCTGACGCCGCACCGCTGGCCGGTGCTATGCAGGCCAGATCTGGCTGCCGCCGTCGACTCGCAGGACCTGGCCGGTCACGAAGGCACCTAGTGGTCCGGCAAAGAATTCGACGACACGGGTGACTTCATCCACCATGCCGACGCGGTCAAGCGTGCCGTCCGTGACCAACCGTGCGTCATCAACTTTGCGAGTTCCCAGAAAGCGGCCTGTGCGCGTGTCGCCAGGTGCCAGCGTGTTGACGTTGATGTTGTGCGACCGCAATTGTTCGGCAAGGCATCGAGTGTATTCTACAACACCGGCTTTCGCGGTGGCGTAGATCGAACTGTTGGGAATTCCTTTGAACGCCGAAATGGAACTGAGCGTCAGAATGCGACCCGACTTACGCGGCATCATCATCCGGGCGGCTTCCTGGCAGACCAGAATTGTGCTCAGCAGGTTGCGGTCGAGAACAGCACGTATGTCTTCCAGTTTGATGTCCACTGCGTCGTTGGGATTTGGCTTGCCGCCAGCCGCTCCAATATCACCGCCGGCGTTGTGAACGAGGATGTCGATCGGGCCAAGCTGCGTACAGACGTCCCCGACAACGCGCTTCACATCATCGGCGTTTGTCAGATCACCCAGCACGCGGCACGTCTGAACTCCGTGCGACTTCGCAATCTCAGCTGCGGTCGCCGTCAGTGTCGTGCCTTCGCCGTATTCTGCGGGGCCGTTTTCACGCATTCCATGAATACCAACCTGGCAACCCAGCGAGGCCAGGTGCTCGGCAAACGCCCGCCCCAAACCACGTCCAGCTCCTGTGACGAGTGCCACCTGACCTTCGAGCAACCGAACTGCCATTAATTGAATTCTTTTTAAAACGTGAGCTTGATTGGGGACAAAAAAAACAGTCGCGTGAGACTGGTCTTTTGACGAGTAACAGGCGACTGTGTGAGAGAACGGCTACAGAATCTCAGCTCGACGCGGAAAGTCAAGTGACGAGAGCAGTTATGCGAACAGATCCATCGCCGCGTCGTATTTGACCATTTCCCGCGGCTGGTTCAGATGGTTCAGAACAGTCCGACGCGGATACAGTCCGACGGCATGGTAAATCGACGCGAGCAGTTCGCCGGGATGGACCGGATTCTCTGCGGGGGCCGATGCCGTTTCGTCAGACTTACCGTGGGCATAGCCGCGTTTCATGCCACCACCGGCGACAACGCCGGTATAACAATACGGCCAATGGTCGCGACCGTCGTCGGTGTTGCTGTTGCCGGAGGTGCTCACACCGCGCTTCGGGCTGCGTCCGAATTCGCCAACAGCCACGACGAGCGTCTCTTTCAGAAGTCCACGTTCATCGAGGTCTTCCAGCAATGCCGCAAGAGCCGCGTCGAGCATCGGCGCCGACTGAGTTTTCAGTCGTGTCGCAAGACCGGTGTGGACGTCCCATGACTGATGG
>JBBJME010000435.1:0-4064 GCA_037719765.1 Planctomycetaceae bacterium | reverse complement strand
TCGTGACATCGACGCGGATAATCCTCGTACAGCAAAACGCCATCTTCCGGCAGGGTTGCTGTCAGTGAACGCGGTGGTTGCGTTTACGATCGTGATGAGTCTGGCTTTTGTCGCGGCCACAGCCATCTTTCTGCCAAAGCAGCTCCCAATGTTCCTTGCCGTTCCCGTGCTGCTCTTTCTGCTCGGATATTCACTGGCAAAACGCTGGACCAGCCTGTGTCATTACTGGCTCTCCGCGGCCCTGATGATGTCGCCCATTGCCGCATGGATCGCCGTGCGGGATGAGTTTGCCCTGATCCCGGCCTTGCTGGGAGGTGTGATTTTTTTCTGGGTGGGAGGCTTCGACATTATCTATGCCTGCCAGGATGCGGAATTCGATCGCCAGCGTCGATTGAACAGCATCCCGGCACGGTTCGGAGTTCGCTCAGCTTTGCGAATCGCATTACTCAGTCATCTCATCACGATTGCGATGCTGCTGTTGCTGTGGAAAATAGCAGGACTGGGAATGATTTTCCTGATAGGCGTGATTGCCATCGCCGGCTTGCTGATCTATGAACACTGGCTTGTCCGACCCGATGACCTGAATCGAATCAATCTCGCCTTCTTCAATGTCAATGCCATCATAAGTTTCGGCATCCTGATCCTTGGATGTCTGGATGTCTGGGTGTTTTGAAATCCATCCAATGCAAAGTCACAACCATGTCACTCTCTATCAATGATTCAGGTCTTCTTGCGGTCGCTGACAAAGTCCTGGCGGGCGAGCGTTTAAGTTTTGACGACGGAGTGCTGCTGGATGAACGAGCGGACCTGCATGTGCTGGGCCAGCTTGCAAATTTTGTCCGCGAACGCAAGAACGGCAACTTTGCGTTTTACAACACGAACATCCATTTGAACCCGACAAACGTTTGCGTCTACCGCTGCCGATTTTGTGCGTTTCGCGCCGACCTGAAAGATGAGAAAGCGTACACATTTACCGACGACATGCTCCGTGAGCGAGTCCTCGAGGGTCGTGCGGCGGGGGCGACAGAAATTCACGTTGTCGGCGGACTGCATCATAAGAAAAGCTTCGACTGGTATCTGGATGTCGTCCGGATCATCCATGAAACGTGTCCCGAAATTCATGTCAAGGCCTGGACGCCGGTCGAAATCAGCTGGTTCAGCTTCATCACGAAAAAGCCGATTCAATGGATATTGGAGCAGATGATCGAGGCCGGTCTGGGCAGTATGCCGGGCGGCGGGGCTGAGATCTTTGACGAGGATGTCCGACGCCAGATCTGCGAGCACAAGGCAGACAGCGATGTGTGGTTCGATGTGCATCGAACGGCGCATCAGCTTGGGCTGCGTTCTAATGCCACGATGCTGTATGGTCACATCGAAAAGGCGCGGCATCGAGTGGATCTTTTGATTCGTCTGCGCACGCTGCTGGATGAAACGTCCGTATTTCAGACGTTCATTCCGCTGGCATTTCATCCGGAGAACACAGAACTCTCATCGATTCAGAAAGCGGACGGCGTGTTTGATTTACGGATGGTCGCGTTGTCTCGACTGATGCTGGACAATTTTGATCATATCAAAGCTTACTGGATCATGCTGGGCGAGCAGACAGCTCAGCTGGCGCTCGGCTACGGAGCAGACGACATCGACGGCACGGTCGTGCATGAACTGATCTACCACGACGCCGGCGCGAAAACTCCGGAAGGCATGACTGTCGAACAACTGCACCGGCTGATTCGTGAAGCAGGCCGTATCCCCGTCGAACGCGATACGCTGTACCGCAAAGTCATCCGCAGCGGTCGCGACTGGACAGTCGGCGAACCACTGACGGCAGTGCGTGCGTGACTGATTTTGGCGAGCGGCAGGGCGTCAGCCCTCCGAGTGCGATTCTCGTTCCGTGATTTCGGATTCGAACGTCGCACAGGAATTCAGAGAGAAGTGTCATGTCCCTCGAAACCACGGCACGATACACCAGCACAGCGCTGTCGTTGCGGAGCCGATGAGCACCACCACGGTCCAGGAAAAATCAGGTCCGCCCTGTGTCGCGAACATCTCATAGAGCCAGCCGCCCAGAATTGTCGAAGTAATAATCGCGAGATTTGAGACGGACATCAGCATCGCGAACATGCTTCCTGCAATGGTCGGTGGACACATGCGAGCGGCGATGTCCAGTTGAATCAGGTTGCCCAGCATGTAGACAAACCCAACAAAAACTGAGACCACAAAGGCACTTTGCACGCCTTCCACCAGCAGATACGCTAACGTCGATAAGACACCTGCGGCAATCGCAAGGTGAATCAGCCAGCGGCCGGGAATGATGCGACACAGGAATCCATAGACCAGGCAGGCAGCGAGGGCACCGATGGAAAAAAGTGAATACGAATAACCGTACTCCTGCGGTGTGAGCTTCACATGCTCCGTCATATGAAGTTGCTGGATCGTCGATGAGAATGGATTAAAGTTCCACAGGAAAAGGAAGACTGCGATGATCAGAAACTGTCGGCTCATCAGAGTGCGGCCCATGATGGCAAGGCGGGACCAGAGTGATTCCTCCGGGACGACAGACGCATCAGGCTGACATGCGGCCTCCGACGGCAATGAATTCAAAGCCGTCGATTCGCGTGCGGACGAATCCTGAATCCAGATCCACGTCGCCACGAATGTGACCAAAGCTCCCAGTCCACAGATCAGGAAGCCCAGCTCATGTCGGCTGTGCTCTGACATCCAGCCTCCCAGACCGCCAGCCAGGATTGTGGCTGCGTACATCGAGCCCCATTGAATGGACTGCAGTCTGCCGGTGAGTCCCAGCGGCTGCCCTTTTTCAACCATAAGCGCATCAGCCACGACATCGGAAAAGGCGACTGCCAAAGTGGGCACAATCAGCAGAGCGAGCAACTGAGATGTTTCGCCTTCAGCAGGCATCCGGAATGCCAGCCAGAACAGACTCACCGCAGTCATGAGAGTTGCGAGCAGCAAATAATTCCTGCGACGCGAGCCGAACAACGGAACGAAATCGATCAGCAGTCCATACAGTGGCTTGATGGCCCACGGTGCCGAAACAATAGCCATGAATTGAGTGATCTCACCGGGCGATTTCTTCCAGCCGTTCAGCAGCGACCGCACCGGCTGAGCGATCAAACCTTCGCCTGGCTCCGCCAACCCCTGCACGAAATAAAGAACGGCAAAGAGTAACCCAAGGTGGATCGCCGTCAGCCGCGAATGTTTGTTCCCCGAACCCTCTGTCATCATGTGCATTCAGGTTCACGACTCGGCATTGATGCAGTCCGGCTGACGCTTTGGTTGGGCAGGGGTGTTGGTTTCGACCGTACCACCGTTGACTGCCAGCGGACTCCACACAGTACGTCCTGACTCAGCCTGACGGTGTCGTGCATCATTGAGCGTGAATGCAGGGCAGGATTCGTCCGTTCGCAATATGCCTCGAGGTCCATGTCAGCAGATAATCTATCCGATGGAATGTCCTGAGTCATTTGAGAGTGAGTGATCTCTATTCCACAATGATCTCGCGGACGGTTTTTCCACTTGGGATCATCGGCAGGACGTGTTCCTGATAGGGGCAAATCACGTCCAGCAGGTATGGGCCTTTGTGGCTGATCATTTCTGCGAGAGCCTTTGGATATTCGGCCTTGCTGCGGACCTGTCGAGCTTTGACGCCGTAACTTTCGGCGATGCCAACAAAGTTCGGGAAGGTGTCGGTCGGCATTGAACCGTCGCCTTCACCTAGTGCTTCCGGATGATCGGACGGGCCAAGGTACGTGTGAGCTCGGCGACCGGAATTGAATCGGTCTTCCCACTGCACAACCATGCCCAGATGTTGATTGTTCAGCAACAGAATTTTTACCGGAAGTTTTTCGCAATACAGCGTGGCGAGTTCCTGGATATTCATCTGGAACGAACCGTCACCATCGATATCAAATACCAGCGAATCAGGATGCGCAGACTGTACGCCCATCGCGGCAGGCAGACCGAATCCCATGGTTCCCAGGCCAGAACTGCTCAACCAGCGGCGTGGCTTGTTGAACTTGTAGAACTGTGCCGCCCACATCTGGTGC
>JBBJME010000023.1:0-42987 GCA_037719765.1 Planctomycetaceae bacterium | reverse complement strand
GCTGAGGGATAGTCAGCTCGACGGTGCGTCGATGGACGAACCAGAGCGTTCGGAGAGCGATTTGCGGACGCTCATTTTGCGGGACACTGGGTGGGGACTTTCCACAGTTGATTCGTCTTGACCAGCGCATTGAAGTTCGTCAAGAGCTTTCTCATGGCTGCGGTCAACTGACCATTACAATACGCTCGCATCAACCACCGCCGCAACAGCGGCATACTTGTACTTCTGAATGGATTTGCTGATCTGCGAAATGCGTGAACTGAGCACTTGAAAGAGTGCTCATTTTTTTGTCGTGGGACTTATGAAACTTGAATGCGACCGGCCAGGCATGAGTCCCACATCGACCACTGATGTAGGAAGCGCCCAAGGGGTCTGGTGGCCCAGCGGATCTGGCAGGAACTGATCGATGAGTTTGGTTGCGCTGCGAAGTATCAAAGCGTGCGGCGGAATCTGGCGAGGCTGCAGAAGAAAACGCCACTGCTTGTGCGACGCACGGAGGTCGCTGTATTGCGTCAACGCAAAACAGCCCTGTGGCTATCACCACAGGGCTGTTGAGTCAGGATCTCAATGCATCGAGCCGCGAACTATTTCGCGATCACGCGAGCCATTTCCAAAACCTTGTTCGAGTAACCCCACTCGTTGTCATACCATGATACGAGTTTCACAAACGTGCCGTCGAGGGCGATGCCGGCGTCGGCGTCGAAGACGCTCGTGCAGCTTTCGCCGATGAAGTCTGTCGATACGACCTTGTCAGTGGTGTAGGCCATCACGCCTTTCATCGGACCATCGGCAGCAGCCTTGACGGCCGCACAGATTTCTTCGTATGTCGCTGACTTGTTGAGTTCAACGGTCAGGTCGACGACTGAGACATCCGACGTCGGCACGCGGAACGCCATGCCGGTCAGCTTCTTGTTCAGTTCCGGAATCACTTTACCGACGGCCTTGGCAGCACCGGTCGATGAAGGACTGATGTTTTCCAGAATCCCGCGTCCCCCGCGCCAGTCCTTGGTGCTTGGGCCATCGACCGTCTTCTGAGTTGCAGTGGCAGCATGCACAGTCGTCATCAGACCTCGCTTGATGCCGAATGCGTCGTTGATGATCTTGGCCAACGGAGCCAGACAGTTTGTCGTGCAGCTGGCGTTAGAGATAATCGCCTGACCAGCGTAGCTTTCATGGTTCACACCGTAGACGAACATCGGAGTGTCGTCCTTGGATGGTGCCGACAGAATGACCTTCTTCGCCCCGGCAGCCAGATGAGCCTTGGCAGTCGCTTCGTCGAGGAACAGACCGGTGGATTCGACAACAATGTCTGCACCGACTTCGTTCCACTTCAGCGTGGAAGGATCTTTCACTGCGGTCAGTCGGATCTTCTTACCGTTGACGATCAGGTTTGTCCCTTCCACAGACACGTCGCCTTTGAAGCGACCGTGGACTGAGTCAAATTTGAGCATGTAGGCCAGATAATCTGGATCAAGCAGGTCGTTGATGCCTACAACTTCGATGTCTTCCGAAAAGTTCTGGATCGCCGCACGGAATACCATCCGTCCGATGCGTCCAAATCCATTAATGCCGAGCTTAATCATGGAAATGCCATACTGTTTGAGACTTGTGACCGAAAGGAACGAGGCTTCAATCTAGCGACCCACACCGAAAGCGCCAATCGCTGATGTCGATGGCATCGCCTCCGTCCCAGAAATGCAGCAGGTGAAATCAGAATCGGGTAAAATATTGGAAATTTCAGGCGATTTTCACATGCGACACACCCTACTGATTCCCCGCAAGTTGTCTCATGACGATGCGATCTTCCGGTGACAACAGGTACGGCGGCAGTAGCAGCGAATTGAGCTTTGGTACCAGTGTCTCGATCCCGACAGGCTCAGACAGAAACCAGATTCCAGGATAGATCTCACTGAGGCGGGAAACTCGTGCGGCAAATCGATCGGGGCCGATCACGACAATCGGGACGTTGCGCGTTCGCACATCGGCTCGAAAATTGGCAAGCGTCGTCGCCAGTGGCCACCCAGAGGATTCGGCATCGACCAGAATCAGCTCACAATTCATCTGGCGAACGGCAGCATCAAATCCATCCTGTCCAGTTTGACTCACGGCCACAATAAAACCCGCATCCTGCAGTGCCTCATCCAGATTACGCAGTGAAATGTTATTCGAATCCACGACCACCGATTCAGGTTTCAGACTCCCCTCACGCACAGATGTGAGTGTCCGTTGTACGGCGGAAGAACTAATATCCGTATGTGCCACGCTGACCGCCACATCGCATGCCAGCATCCGAATCCGAGGATCCGGAGAATTCACGGCAGACTTCAAGGCACTCTCAGTCAATTCTCGTGATTCTGCAGTCATCGCTGAATAATCACTGACTTTCATTCCACGCAACAGCTCGATCCCTGCGTGGGCTTCTTCAAGCTCCAGTGCCGCGTTGAGAGTTGCCGACAGAACCGGCAACGCCTGACCAGCCGCTACTGACGCAGGCGCAGCCAATGCCGGATCCGTGACGGCGCACTTTGCCACCAGCAGCAAGCTGGACGCACGACTGTTTGAAACATCAAGGGCTACGGCATCCGTGAGACAGAGAGTTGCGTCACTGAGGAATTCTGCTCGACGATCATGGCCTGTCTGTTCCTGAAGAACGGCCGGTTCGCGAACGAGCGTGAACCGGCCGGCGGCGGATTTCAGCAGAGCCGCACCGCGCTGTGTCAATAGCTCACTGGCATCGACTGCGGATGCCGCCGTCAGACTTCCCTTCGACAATCGCTCAACCGCATTCGCTGCGGATTCACGTGTCGCGGCATCACTCGCCGGATCGAACTGCCACCGCAAAAGTCCCGGAGCAATGTTTGGATCGGCCGTGGCGGAAAGCAATTGCACAATGCGAAATCGACCGGTCGGATCTGCGAGACTCAGTTCCGTTATCAATCCGTGTCGCATTTCGCGCGCGTGAGTTTTCAGAAGCTGATCAGCCACTTTGCCGGCGGACGTGTTGAGATCCGCGGCGAGCAGTGCGGCGGCCGAATCCTTTCCGTTCGCGACCAGCGTCGTGGCCGCTTGTGTTGCAGCTTCGCCAGGTGTCGCCAATGCCTGGATCAATTCCTTGAGCTGTGCGGACGAAAGCGGTTGCGGCTTTGAAGCAGCGTTAATGGCCAGCAACAGCTCTCGCGCCTCAGGCTGCAGTTTTCGGTCACCGCTCAGTTCCAGAAACGGACCCGCCCCTGCGCGGTGCCGCAGCGCCCGCAATTCGGCATCCCCCAGTTGCTGATCCAGCAGCTTTCGCAGGAATTTACGGGCATCATCCTGACGATTCAGTTTGCGTGTGATGAGCGCCGCTTCGAGGATCTGATCCGGAGTCTCCGGGGGAAACTGAAACAGATCGCCGGCAATCGACGTCTGAGCCGCAGTTTCGTCCAGCGCAACCGCTGCTGACGAAAATCCAATCAGACCGGCTACCGTCAGTCCGGTCATCGCGTGGGAAAAGCAGCGGACTAAGCGAGTTTGTCGCGGAAACAGCGGCATCATGGAGTCCAATCCCGTGAAATCGTAGAGCAGAAGCCGACTCGGTCCGGGCACCATGTAAATCCTGTAGATGCCACCAAACCCGGGGCGGTTCGCAGTCTATCCTGCAGCGTTAAGGTGTGCCAGCAGTTTTTCTGCATGCACCTTGGCGGCGTCTTACAGGAAGCTTGGGGGACTGAGATTATGTGGGAAGCTTCCAGCTTGTCACGTTGTTTTCGAAAGAACAGTACAACGTGGCTTGCGCTCACCTGCTCACCGAGCCGTTGGCGTTGCGCCTGATTTCGATGACCGACGACCGCTGATGACGGTATTGAATCGCAGCACTCGGCACTTTGCAATGTCGCAGTACAAAGCTAAAACAGGCAACACCGTGCAGGTGCGCAGGGCCAATAACACGATTGACCGTTATTTCGAGGGTAAGTCCATGGTGTCTACACGACTGGCGGCATTCGATGATTGAACTTTTCCAGCGAGCCGTGGCATGGCTGATGAATCGCGTTCGTGTGAATCAGATTCAACGGCACGTGCAGGATGGCGTTCCCATGATCCTGAAGCGGCGCCGAATTGGTGGCAGCATCATGATCTGGTTCGGAAACCGATTTCTCGCGCTTGCGGGCAGCGGAATCTGCATGTTTGTGCGAGCCGATCAGTGGATGGACTGGGAAGTCCATTGCGCCAACTTGCTGTATCCGGATCGGCCTCGTCCTGGAATCGGGCCAGGCCATGCCGTGAGCAGTCCCGAAGCAGGCGGCATCAGTGTGCGGCAACTTTTGCGTTGCCGCCAAACGCACGGCAGCGCATTGGTCGCGGCAGCTCGCGAATTGCGACGTGTTCACCAGATTCAGTGCTGCATTTACAAAGCCGCGTGGTCGCACGGTGATCTGCATCTCGACAACATCCTGTATGACTCAGCGGCCGATCGGGCTGTTCTGATCGACTTTGACACGCGCCACGAATTGACCTTTAACCCAACGCTGCGTCACTGCGACGACCTGAAAGTGGTACTCCTTGAGTTGATTACGATGCCCGATGAACAATGGCATCCGCTGGCGACGGCTTTTATTGAGGAGTACGGCGATTCCTCAGTCCTCAATGAACTGAGTCGGCAACTCATCGTTCCGCGTGCCTTCGCAAGAGTATTGTGGTATACAAGAACAAAGTGTTCTCCGATTCGCCGACTCGAACCACGCTTACGGAGTCTGCGGGAAATCATACGTCAGGTCACCGCGCGCAAAACTCTTTCTGAACGAATACAAGTTTGTCGCGACGAATTGCAGGGACAACCGTTGTGTCTGCCGGACTGCTGGAACTCGGGCTGAACGGTGCTCTTCACATTCGCGAAGAATACCTTTCGATGCGGCCAGATGCGTGTCGTCTGATGTACGTGAGCGATATTCATCTTCGCCGGAGACGTTCCAATAATCTGTGCAGGCAGGTTATCGAGACCGCCAGCCGTTCCAAAGCGGATGCTGTGCTCCTGGGCGGCGACATGGTGGATAGTCCATCAGAACTGAACAAACTGCGAGATCTGGTGAGCGCACTGTGCGAACTGGCACCGGTGCTGGCAGTGGGAGGAAATCACGACTCCCATGTCGGTGTCGATCGAGTCTGCGCGGCGGTGGTCAGTGGCGGAGGTGAATGGATTCATGATCACGTCTCTTCTGTGACGCACGGGTCTCGAGTGATCGTTGTCTCCGGCCCTGGCGCTGTCGAACTGCCCGACGGCGATGTGCGAATCCTATGCGCACACAACCCACGCATCTGGAAAACTGCGAGGCATCGTGGCTATGATCTTGTTTTGGCCGGGCATCTGCACGGATGTCAGTTCGTCGCGTTTGAGTACCGGGACCGTCTGTTTCCTGGAGCGATTTTCTATCCGTATTGCTATCTGACCCACCAGAGCGGATCGACACTACTGGTCGTGAGTCGCGGCGTCAGTGATCTGATACCCGTTCGTTGGCGGTGTCCTCGGGAAGTGGTGCTGTGCTATGTATGACAGCAACGGAATCATCAATCACCGACCCCTCATCCTGGCCGCCATCAGCGATCCAGAACTTGCGGCTGCACAACGCGGCAGAATCTCTGCGAGCCTGATCTCAATCACAAGTTTTCTGCGTGGTCTGCCATTGTTCATTTCCGCCAGACCGATGTCACCGTTGCGCGTCCTGTGCATGATGGCATTCGACACGCTTCGCATGTTTCGAACCGCGAAACGACTGTCGACTGAAACCCTCAGGATGCTGGCAGTGTGCCTCGATTTCGAAGCCGCTGCGAATGCCGCGTTCGATCGGAAGCATTCCTGCGGGAATGAGTTCCGCACGACGCGGAAGCTGCTTGAAGATGCCGGAATGACTGCATTGGTGACTGAATTCACGTCGCAACTTCGGGAGCTGGAAACGAATCGTCCGTCGCCCGGCGGGAATCATGGGCAATTTGAAAAAGTGAGGTCGTATCGTGAAGCCGTTGTGCGGCTGTCGCTGGCCATGGTGGCCACGACGGCGTTTGGCCACCAGTCCATCGAAGATGAAATCAGAGCAACGCAGTCGGACGCCGAACTCAACATTCTGTTTCGAATCGCTATGCAGTGCCAGATTATCGACGATGTGCTCGACTATTCGAAAGATGCGTCTGCCGGACTTCCCAGTTTTCTGACTGCTTTGACATCGCTGCCGCAGGCACTTGAACTGACTCACGAGGCAGCACTGAGCTACGCGGACGTTCAAGACCTGCGACAGTCCGCCGAGGCATTCCCTCTGCGACTGGCATTGTCTGTCGTATCTGAGTGTGCAAAGGTGGTCGTTGCGTTCGGTCGCCGGAAGCAAAAAACTTTCTGTGCTTCAGCGAGCAACGGAGCGCGAACATTATGAACGGCACGGCGGTAGTCCCCGAAACTGTCTCGGAAGAAACACCGTTAAGTACCGGGGCCTCGCCCTACCGCTCAGCGTATTGTCAATGCACTATGGCAGTGGCACGGTTTTCAGATTCTGAGGGCTATTGTCCGGCTGAACCAGAACCAGTGCTGAAGTGTCATTCAGTTTGTCCATTTGGATGACGCCCGCCATGGAATCGACGGGGGAATATTCCTGGCCAGCCTTGCCGCCGTCGCGAACCGGTTCAGTCAATCCCTTGTTTTCCTTCAGGCCCGCCGTGGAAATCTTCATCACGCCACGAGCACTGTTACTGAGCAGCAAATACGACGCGCCGTCCTTTTCATACGCGATCATATCGAGCGGCTTGTTCATATTACCCAGTTCTGCAACGGTTGTTGCCTTCACTTTTTCTCCGGCAGCCTCAAGATCCTTGACTGGAATCCTGACCAGCGGAGTGCAGACATAAGCGCCCAGAAGATTGGGCTCGCCATCGATCATGATCGGAACAAACGTTCGCATCGCGACCGTGTCCTCAGATTTTCCGTGCGCCGCATGATAAATTTCAATGCCGGTTCCTTTGTCTGATTCGGTAAACGGAAAATTCAACTCACGCACGGTTGATGGTGAATGAGCGTTGCTCAGGCCCGATACCAGCACTTTGTTTTCAAAGAATGCGATGTCCGTGATTGAATCCATGCGATTATTCCGCACGCGGCGGCCTTCTCCGGTGATCTTGTCTTCCGGAGCATCCGTCAAAGTCACTTTGGAATAACTCACGCCGGTCAAAGACAGTGGTGTAATCTTTCCGTCCCCATCGATCTTCACCAGAGCCGCTTTGTCATCCGCAGAAACGGCCACGAACGCCGAACCGGTGCGAGGATTCACGGCAATGTCATTGATTCCCACCTTTGCCGTATGCAATACTTCTCCGATTGCCTTCGGAAGGTTGTCGATATTGATGGACGCCTTTGACGCATCCCCTTCGGTGTCGCCGGTTGCGATTGCAAACAAAGTGGCCGCCTTGGCATCACCCACAAAAAGAATGTCTTCCGGGCCGAACGCCAGCGTTGTTGCCGATTTCATTTCCGGTGTGCCTTTTTCCAGCCCCCGGATGTCTGCCGCCTCTAATGACGGTATTGCTGCGAATACAAACAGTGTCGCATGTGATAACAGTTTCATTGACATCATAAACTCCTTTGTGAACCAGCTGGGCAGGCTTGGGGAAAAGCCATCGATTCCAAATTATCGCTGATCAGGCGAGGAATGCAAACGCGCAGGCGGCGAAGACCCTGCTGCTTTTATTCCCCGCAAGCTCACGCACGCTGCCTGTCGAAACCTACACCTCAAGTCAGGACAGTAATTACTGCAGCACACAGTTTCAGTGATTGTCATAATCACGATCGATTTTCGGATTTTGCCGATTGCACCGCGATAACCCGCTCATCGATTTCACCGTTACAGTCGACCTTTTGTCCCAAAAGTGCAGTCTGAAAATCACTCAACGTTGCAGAGATTCAACCTCAACGTTGCAATCGGGGAACTAGAGTTCGCCGGTCCTGGACTGCGATAATGCTGTTTCAGGATTTCGTTTCGCAACTCCTGTGCCAGGTCTCGCCCTGCAGCTGAAGTCCCCGAAGTGATCAATCTGGCCGCCACATCCGCAAAATCCCCCATCGATTCCTTGCAGATCGTCGGCACTTCGCGCGCTCAAATACTGACGATCAACCTGGAAGACTACTTCCAGGCAGGAGTTTTTCATCGATTCATCAGTCCTCGCAACTGGTATCGCTTCGAGTCACGTCTGCAACAAAACACAGACGAGACGCTGGCTCTACTCGACAAACACAAGACCAAAGCCACGTTCTTCGTCCTGGGCTGGATCGCGGATCGATACCCGGAACTGGTCCGTCGCATTGCAGACAATGGGCACGAAATCGCAAGTCGCGGATTTCTGCATCAACCGCTCCTTAATTTGACGAAGACCGCCCGTCGTGAAGATCTTGTGCGATCCAAAGAATTGCTTGAAGACACCATCGGCAGCGCAGTGACCGGATTCAGACTTTCCGATGGTTGGCTCACACGCCACAACCTCTGGTTCCTGAATGAACTTCAGGAAGCGGGATATCACTACGATTCCAGTTTGATGCCCCGGCGTCGGGATTTCCGGAATGAACCGTGGCGTCGCCTGATTCATAAACAGGAGTGCCGCAACGGGTCATTGATTGAGGTTCCTCCTTCGACATGGCCGATGAGCGGAGCCTGGATGCCGATTGCCGGCGGAAACTATCTTCGCCAGCTTCCAGAACACCTGATGCAGACAGCCGTGGGACAATGGCTGAAAAAGGAACAATCGCCATTTGTGATGTACTTTCAGGTGTGGGAACTGGATGCTGATCAGCCCCGACTGAGCATCACCTGCCGCGTTACCAGGCTGCGGCATTATCGAAATCTTGGCCTGTATCGAACGCTGCTGCCGCAGTACTTCCAGACCACGAAATTTACATCAATTGCCGAACACGCAAAGCGCGCCGACAGCCCGCTCAAAAGTCTGCACCAACAATCGGCCGCTGCATGCGTTCCTCGATGTAGCAGTGAATCTTCATTACGCTGGTCGCCATCGCGGAAAATCGCCATTAAGGACGGGGAGAATCAGACAAATCAACGGTTAGAACGTACGGCTGTCACGTTAGTCATTCCTTGCTACAACGAAGAATCTTCGTTGCCATACCTGCACCGCACGCTGCAGTATGTTCGCCACGCATTATCGAGCCAATGGGATCTGAAAGTCATCTTCGTGGACGACTGTAGTTGCGACAACACGAACGAAGTACTGCACAGTCTGTTCGGGGAAGATGAGGATGTTCAGATTGTGCGCCATAAAAAAAACAGGGGCGTGTCTGCAGCGATTCTGACCGGCATCAATGCATCAACGACTGAGATCGTCGCATCGATGGACTGCGACTGCTCCTACGATCCGCTCGAATTGCAGAACATGCTGCCGCTGATGACAGAAAATGTCGCTATGGTGACCGCGTCTCCTTATCACCGTGAAGGAAAAGTGAGCAACGTGCCTCGCTGGCGTCTGATGCTGTCGCACACACTGTCGTTGATGTACCGCAAACTGCTGAAGCAGCAACTGTCCACATGGACCAGTTGCTTTCGCATCTATCGCAAGCGACAGATCATCGATTTGCCGCTGGAAGAAGATGGATTTCTGGGCACAGCAGAACTGGCCGCTCAGTTGAGCCTGCACGGACGGAGAATTGTAGAACATCCTGCCACACTGGAAGTAAGGTTGTTCGGATTTTCGAAGATGAAAACCATTCGCACGATTCTTTGTCACCTGCGACTCCTCGCCAGAGTCGTCGCAGAGAAACACTGCGGGATGCACAACACGAAGTCATCACTATTCTTCAACTATCTTCTGTACTTAAGAAAGACCTCATCGATGACTAAACATATCAGCCTGCCCTCGGATCAGGACTCAACCGGACGCACTTTTGGACCTGAAGAACTGGAAGCCGTGCGGCAGTGCCTTGCAACCGGCACGCTGACCAGCACCAAAGGGAACTTCGTCAAACAACTGGAAACATCCTTCGCCGTAAAAATCGGGGCAAAATTCGGGTACGCCTGTTCCAGCGGAACCGCAGCCGTCCACTGTGCGGTGGCCGCATTGAATCCAGAGCCGGGCGACGAAATCATTACTACTCCCATTACCGACATGGGAGCTCTTACGCCGATCATCTACCAGGGCGCGATTCCGGTGTTCTGCGATGTTGATCCGCACACGTACAACGTCACGGCGGAAACAATCGCCAGATGCATCAGTCCAAAAACCAAAGCCATCATCGTGACGCATCTGTTCGGGAATCCCTGCGACATGGGACCAATCATGGAACTGGCCAATCGTCACGGCATCCCGGTGATTGAAGACTGTGCTCAGGCGTACCTCACAACCTGGCATGATCAATACGTCGGTACGATCGGCGCGATCGGATGCTTCAGTCTGCAGCAGGGGAAGCACATTACGACCGGCGAGGGTGGTATCGTCACGACGAACGATGCAGCTCTCGCCCGACGCATCTTTCTGTTCATCAACAAAGCCTGGGGCTATGGCGATGCCAACGCGGATCACTATTTCGTGGCTCCGAATTATCGCATGAGCGAACTGCTCGGCGCAGTCGCAGTGGCTCAGCTGCACAAGCTGGACGCTGTGGTTGAATCGCAGTCCGCACGGCGTACGCGTTGACGACGGCTCTGAGCGGTGTGGCTGGCATTGAGACACCGGTGATCACACCGAACAGCGTGCATACGTTCTGGAAATACTGTCTGCGAGTCGATGAGCACGTGATTCCAGGCGGCACAGTCGCTCTGGGGGCCGCTCTGAAAGATTCAGGAATTCTGTGCGCACCGCGTTACATTCAGAAGCCTGCATTCGAGTGTCAGGTGATCAAGAATCAGGTGACGTTCGGCACGAGTCGCTGGCCATTCACGCTGGCTCGTCCCGAAGCAACGGACTACAGCCGGTGTCACTTCACTGGCACATGGAACGCACTGGAACACGTGCTCGTGCTGCCGTGGAATGAAAAATATACTGACGAACAAATTGAATATCTGGCCACAAACATTCGGCATGCCGTCAAGTCACTGACGACTAAATCGGCTGTGGCAAAGTCGATTTGAGATCGGGAAATTCAGATTTAAAAGTAACCAGGTCCCAATGGTCAGTCAGCGGCAGTGAGCCTTGACTGGCCATTGTTCCTCACACTCTTCGTCCAGCAAAGGATTTCAACTGTGATTAATCGAATCGAGCCAACTTTTGTCATCATCGGTGCAGGCGGCATCTCGCGGTCGTATGCGCAGGCATTTGTGCAGGGGTTGCCCTATCATCTGGTCGGCGTGGCAGATATCCGAATCGAATCGGCACGCGAAGTCGCAGCGATGGTCGAGTCACCGGCCTACGACAACGTCGATAAGATGGTCGAAGAGTTAAGGCCGACAGCCGCGATCGTCTGCACACCTCCCTCAACGCATCCGGACGTCTGTATCCGCCTGATGGAACAGGGCGTACACGTGCTGTGTGAGAAACCGCTTGCGATCTGTACGGAAGCAGCAGTCCGTATGGCGGAAACGGCCGAACGCTGTCATGTTGTCTTTTCGATGGGATCGAAGTTCCGCTTCGTGGCCGATGTGCAGAAGGCGAGGGGAATTATTGATTCCGGAATTCTGGGCGACATCATTTTGTACGAGAACACGTTCGCCGGTTTCTGCGACATGTCCAAACGCTGGAACAGCCAGCCTGCTATCAGCGGAGGCGGCGTGTTGATCGACAATGGAACGCACTCTGTCGATATTCTGCGCTATCTGCTGGGCAATATCACCGAACTGCAGGTTGTTGAAGGCCGACGCATTCAGAATCTGCCGGTTGAAGACACCGTGCTGCTCTTCGCCCGGACGGAGAGCGGTGCGATGGGAAATATCGATCTGTCCTGGAGCCTGAACAAAGTTCGCGCGGACTTCATCAGCCTGTATGGATCGAAAGGAACATTGTCAATCGGTTGGAAAGAATCCAAATTCAAGCTGGCGGAGCAGAAGGACTGGACGGTTTTTGGTAACGGATATGACAAAGTCGCTGCGTTCGGTAATCAGATCCGGAACTTTGGAGGAGCAATCTGTGGCACGGAAGAGTTGATCATCACTCCCGCGGACGCAATCGCCTCCGTGCGCGTCATTGAAACGGCGTACGCTGCGATGCAAACCGAACAATGGCTCGCAGTTGCACCGGCATCACAATTCCGCCGCAAGGTGGCTTGCGGCCACAACATTCAAAATTAGAGTCTTATTCTGTTGCTGGCGCGCACGGTGCACGCATCCTGCAGGAAGCGAACAACGTGAGCGGTTTTTGGGCAACCGGCCGGTAGGCCAAATGGGTCAAGGGCTTTCAGCCCTTGTTAGGAATTAGCTCCCGGATCTCACGTCTGAAAAAAGAGGTTCCACACGATGCCCCGCATTCATCCCACAGCGATCATCGAGTCCAACGTGCTGCTTGGTGAAGGCACGTCGGTCTGGGACAGCGCGCATGTTCGACACGACTCAGTGCTGGGGGAAGAGTGTCTCGTCGGCGGCAAGTCGATGATCGCCTACGACGTTCGAATCGGCAATCGAGTCAAAATTAACTCCAACGTCTACATCTGCAACGGAGTCACAATCGAAGACGGTGTGATGATCAGCGCCGGCACGATTTTTACCAACGATCGCTTTCCTCGTGCGACGACGACGGATCTGAAGCACCTTCGCTCATCTGAGCCCGATGAACATACTCTGACAACCGTAGTGCGAGAAGGAGCAACGATCGGTGCCGGGTGCATCGTTGGCTGCAATCTGGAAATTGGCCGCTGGGCGATGATTGGGATGGGCTCGATCGTGACCAGGTCCATTCCGGACTTCTGCCTTGCGATCGGAACTCCGGCGAGAATTGTCGGAGTTGTCTGCCGCTGTGGAGAACCTGTCCATCGATTCGGAGACGAGGGGCCATCGGCCTCAGTTCAGGCGACCTGCCAATGTGGATTGTCGTATGCGATCAACGGTCATACGGTTGTGGAGACGGAATCATTGGTCACGGCCTGATCCCGCTAATTGAATCGCAGGGTGGGACAAAGAGGAGCGCGTGCCCAACGATGCTGCTCACCATCGAGCAGAAATCATGGCGGGAAGTCGTCTGCATTTCGCAGGCGTGTCCCATCCTGAAAAGAGATCTCATGAACTCAAACAAAAACAACTCGACATCTCAGCACTGGGCAGTCCTTGGCGGCGGCATTCTGGGAATGACGCTTGCCCTCAGGCTAACGCAGCAAGGCCATAAGGTCACACTGCTTGAATCTCGCCAGAATCTCGGCGGTCTGGCGGACGCATGGGAGATTGGCGATGTCACATGGGATCGGCACTATCATGTTACGCTGATGTCTGACATGCATGCACGAGAGCTCCTGCAGGAACTGGAAATCGAAGACCAGATGCAGTGGGTCGAAACGAAGACGGGTTTCTATACCGACGGCCAATTGCATTCGATGTCGAATACCCTGGAGTTCCTGAAGTTTCCTCCGCTGCGAATGATCGACAAACTGCGACTGGGCGGCACGATCTTCTACGCTGCTCGAGTGAAAAACTGGAAGAGGCTGGAAAACATCTCCGTCGGCGACTGGCTTACAAAGCTATCCGGTCGCCGCACGTTTGAAAAAATGTGGCTCCCACTGCTGCGCTGCAAGCTGGGTGAATGCTGGAGAGAAACATCGGCCGCATTCATTTGGGCCACCATCGCCCGCATGTATGCGGCCAGACGCACGGGCCTGAAGAAAGAAATGTTCGGCTATTGCCGTGGCGGTTATGCAAATTTGCTCGACAAATTCACAAGAAAGCTGCGCGACCTTGGCGTCGAGATCCACTGCAACGCCGCTGCGAAGAGCGTCCGCACCGCATTCGACGGACGCATGACTGTTCAGTTCGCGGACCATGATCGCATCTTTGATCGAGTCATCTCAACGCTTCCGACGCCGGTGATGAGCCGCGTTTGTCCTGAATTGAACACAACGGAAAAATACCTGTTCGATGGAGTCCGCTACCACGGCATCGTGTGCGCTTCGGTTCTGCTGTCGAAGAGTCTGTCACCATACTATGTGACCAACATCACCGATGCCGACTATCCGTTCACAGCCGTGATTGAAATGACGTCGCTGGTTGATAAGCGAGAACTGGGCGGCAACGCTCTCGTGTATTTGCCGCGTTACGTCGCCCCTCACGACGAATTGTTTGATCACAGCGACGCGGAGGTCGAACATGAATTCCTGTCCGGCCTGCAGCGCATGCATCCGACGCTGTCACTGGCTGATGTCAAGGCAGTTCGCATTTCCAGAGTCCGCCACGTCTTTGCACTGCCGACACTGGGGTACTCCGATCGACTTCCGCCGATCGCGACTTCAGTGCGAGGGCTGTATGCGCTGAACTCGGCACACATCGTGAACGGAACTCTGAATGTTAACGAAACGATCAAGCTGGCGAACGATTTCGTGACGAATCTGAAAGAATTACCGTCCGGCTCTCCGCCGGATTGTGACAGCAATTTTGCTGCCGCAAGACCGACGCCAGAGCTTCTTGAATTGGTGACGAACTCATAGGAGGTGCCCGCACCTGGATCCGTTTGGCGAATCACATCGGGCTGACATCTGAATCTTTACAACTGAATCCTTCCATCAACATGACCAAACCCATTGCCAGCCTGTCACTCGATCTCGACAACAAGTGGTCGTACTTGAAAACTCATGGCGACGCTGGTTGGGACAAATATCCCACGTATCTGGACCTTGTCGTGCCGAGATTCCTCAAGGTCCTGCACGAACGCGACCTCAAAATGACGGTTTTTGTCGTCGGTCAGGACGCTGCACGCGAAGAAAACTTTGAAGCGATCGCCTCCATCTCCGCCGACGGACATGAAATCGGCAATCACTCTTTCAACCATGAACCGTGGCTGCATCTGTATTCAAAACAGGAACTGGTTTCGGAACTGGCAAAGACGGAAGAGCATCTGGAACGAGTCACCGGACAATGTCCCATCGGCTTTCGCGGCCCGGGATTTAGCTTCTGCGACATGCTGCTCAAAATTCTGATTTGTCGAGGCTACCATTACGACGCTTCCACATTTCCGACGTATCTCGGCCCGCTTGCCCGAATGTATTACTTCATGTCGACGCGCCTGACGAAAGAGCAGCGAGCGGAACGGAAACAGCTTTTCGGAAAATTCAGTGAAGGTTTCCGACCGCTCAAGCCATTCGAGTGGAATTTTTCCGAAGGCCAGCTGACGGAAATTCCTGTCACCACGATGCCGCTGTTCAGAGTGCCGATCCACGCGAGCTACATTCTGTATCTCGCACAGTTTTCACGCACAGTCGCCATGACGTACTGGAGCATGGCGCTGACGATGTGCCGAATCGCCGGTGTTGGCCCATCACTTCTCCTGCACCCGCTGGATTTCATGGGTCGAGAAGATGACGATGATCTTGCCTTCTTTCCGGCAATGGGTCGCCCGGCCGAACCAAAGATTGAGCTGGTCGCACAAATGATCGATATGATGAGCCGTCATTATCAGGTTGTCCCAATGAAGGATCACGCCGCAGCGATCAAAGGCGCGTTGTCGAAGAAATCAGCCTTAAATGGAACAGCGGCGACGGTGCAGAGACGATGATCAAAAACCGAGCGTTTTTGTGCCTCGGACTGAGAAACCGATCCGGCGGTTCAAAGAAGCCCGGATTGCCTGAAAAAGGCAAGCGTCTCACCCCGATCTCCGGGAGCCTTCAGCCATGAAAGTGTCCAACATTACCGCAGGCCAGGCCTTCGCCGCTGCTGCGATTATATCGCTGGCTGCTACGGTCCTGCTGGTACTGAACTATGACGGAACGTGGCTGCATCCCGATACGGCGCAGGCATTAAGCGTTGCACGAAACGTTCGTGACGGCAACGGCTTCAGCACGGGTCTCATTTACTACGAAGAACATTATCAACTGAATACCTGGCCCGCACCGCAGACGGTATTTCCGATTGGATTCCCTGCGATGATCGCAGTGTTCGGAGCGACCGGATTATCACTTCGACTTGCCTCGCTGTGGATTGGAATTACCGGATTCCTGTTCGTTCCTCTGTTGATATGCGTTGCCGCTCAACGCATGGGACGCAGACCTGCGACTGGTCTCCTGCTCGCGGTTGTCTGGCTCTGTTTTCCGATGCTCTGGCACAACGTGTGGGAACGTCAGACGGAAATGATGTTCATTACACTGACGCTCGGCAGTCTGATCCTGCTGCAGAGTCCCTGGCTGGGAACGCGGCGGCTCCTGCTGGCCGGAATCTTTGCGGCGATCGCATTCAGCCTTCGCTACGCTGGCATCTTCTGGCTAATGGCTGTCGGCGGCGTCTTTCTGATTCAGTTTGTCCGGCAGCGATGGAGTTCGGTGCAGCAGGCCGCGACATTTTTCGCAATTCCCTGCATGCTCGCGATCACGCTGTTTGCCAGAAACGCTGTCCTGGTCGGGGACATCAAGGGCGGCAATAACAAGGCAGTCCACAGGACGCTGACGGAGGCAGGAGAATCCGCGTACTATGCTGTCTCGCGACTGACAGGTCTGGATAAGACCAATCTGTTCGCCGGTGAGATTGCCGAGGCCGCCGTGGTGGTTGGGTTGGGACTGCTGTTGGCCGCGGCGATCATTTGCGGCGTCAAAATGCATCGACCTGAATCTCGACGGCATCTTGCCTTTGGGACAGTGGGAGACTCCGCTGTCTTTCTTTACCTCGGTGTGTCTCTGACAGCTCTGATCGGTCTCGAAAAGACAACCTCGATCAATTTATCGCCTCGCATGTTCTTCCCGCTCATCCCGTTTACTCTGCTGGCTCTCGCTGACCTCGTGAGCCGCATGCTGGTGACGCTCCCGGAAAGATCAGGCAGGGCAACGTGGCAACGCAGGCAGATTGTCGCTGCCTCAGGGCTGCTGATTGCGGGAGTTCTCAGCGGTCAGTTCAGAGCCGCAGCAGAAGTCAGAGGTCATGTGCATCGGTTCGGTATGGTCGATGTTGCCGTGAATCAGATTGTTGACCACCATTCGGGCCCAGTCGCGCTAAGTCAGCTACTGGTGGGCAAAAGGATTCTGTCTGACGAATCACACATGCTGGCGGAAGTCCTGCAGCAGGGTACTGTCGGACTTACATCAACGACCTACACGGCGCGGATCTGGACTGACGAAGAGGTCATTGCGTTGATTCGCAGGTACCAGATCAACCGTATTGTCGTATTCCCGGACGTACGGCCGAAGGATAGTAATCCCTTCTTCGAGTCGCTGATGGATGAAGGCAAACGGCACGAGTCATCACGTCACTGGCTTGAGCCTGTCCTGGTCTCACCTCGAATTCAGATTTACGCTGTTCGTGATTCTCTGCTGTTGACGCAACAATTCTGAAAGCCAACCTCCAATGTCTGCATTTCGAATGCTGTGTGTCTTTGGAACTCGCCCGGAGGCCATCAAAATGGCTCCCGTGGTTCTCGCAGCCCAACGGCACGTGAATGTGAAACCAATTGTCTGTCTGACCGGGCAGCATCGCGAGATGCTTGATCAGGTCGTGAAATACTTTGTATTGCCTGTCGATCGAGACCTGAATCTCATGCAGCCCAATCAGACACTGTCCGATCTGACCGCCCGCTGTCTCCAGATGTTATCGGCCACGATTGCAGAAACAAAGCCGGACTGCGTCGTCGGACAGGGCGACACAACCACGGCATTTTGTGCCAGCATGGCCGCGTTCTATGCCCGAATTCCATTTGTGCATGTCGAAGCCGGACTGCGAACTGACTGCATCGACTCGCCGTTCCCGGAAGAATTCAATCGCCGCGTTTGCTCATTGACGACCGCGCTGCACTGCGCGCCGACTGAGACGGCCCGACAGAACCTGCTGCGTGAAGGATTTGCGGCGGACTCGGTGATTGTCACCGGAAACACAGTTCTCGATGCTCTGAAGCTTTCTGTCCAGCAGGAACGTCTGAACTCATACATCTGGGTTCAGAAGTATCCGGACATTGCGGGGCGACCGATGGTGTTGATCACGGCGCATCGTCGCGAAAATCATGGCGATGGAATTCGCAATCTCTGTACGGCAATCGGACGTCTGGCTGACATGTTTCCAAAGGTGCAGTTCGTCTATCCGGTGCATTTGAACCCCAGCATTCGCAGTCCGGTGCATGAAATTCTTTCCGATCGCAGGAACGTCCATTTGATTCCTCCTGCTGAATATCCGGAATTCATCTGGCTGATGGATCAATCCACGCTGATCCTGAGCGACTCCGGCGGCGTACAGGAAGAAGCCCCGTCGCTGCGCAAACCAGTTCTTGTGACTCGCGATTCCACTGAGCGCCCTGAAGCACTTTCGGTCGGTGCGACAAAGCTGATTGGCACCGACCCGGATCGCGTCGTGCATGAAGTCCGTGAGCTGCTGACCAACCGTGATGCCTATGCCGCGATGCAGGTCGATGTCAATCCGTACGGCGACGGCCGCGCTGCGGAACGTATCGTTGATCTGGCGGTGGCGAGATTTGCGCCAGTTTCTGGACGGACCGGTGCCAGGAGTCTGTCCTGATCCTGGATTCCAGCCGAGCTCAAATCGCGGCACTTGTTTTTTCAGACTCGCCTACATGACTGGCAAGATTCCAATTTTTAGATTAGTCGGGTGGGCTGACGATCTGAAGACTCGATGAGTGGCGCTCTGAAAATCGTCCGGCTTCGCGAAGTAAATATTTGGAACGTACTTCTGCGGGTTGCGATCGACCAGCGGAAACCATGTGCTCTGAATCTGCACCATGAGGCGATGCCCCTTCCGAAAGCGATGCAACACGTCCAGCAGTTCAAAACGGATGCGTGTCGGCTCACCAGGAACTAAAGGTTCCGGCTTCGCATAATCGTTGCGGAACCTTCCGCGAATCACTTCGCTGCGAATCAGCATCTGGTAGCCAGCCAGTGGCGTGGATTCCGAAGCATCCGGATGCACGTCGATCAGTTTGACAATCCAGTCGGCGTCAGTCCCGGTTGTTGAAACCCACAGGTCCGCTTCAATGGGACCGGCCAGCACTGTGTCCTCTATAAACGCATCTGTTTGATACGTAAGCACGTCCGGTCGACGCGAGGCGAATCTCTGGTCATCGACCATATACTCGATCGTCATTCGGGGAGTAATGGTCTCACTGTATGGAACGGGCTTGTTCGGATCGCTGACGAAGACGTCATTGGATTCCTCATGGTTTGCGTCCGACTTGCTGTCCGGGGCCTTCCAATCCAGTTTTCCCTGATCATGCAGGAACAGCTGCTTCGGTTCCGTCGTCCGCGGTGGCCAGTGGTCAAAAGTCCGCCAGACGTTTGAACCGGTTTCAAAGACTGTGGCTTCAGCCGGTGCCGGGAAGTCCTTATCTTTCAGGTACTTTTCGAAGAACGGCAGTTCAATCTCGGCTCGATAGAATGCCGAAGTCTTTGACCCGAACGTCACATTCCCGAGTTTGTCACCATCCACAGAAGCCCAGCCACCATGATGCCATGGGCCGACAACCAGTACACTGTTGACCTCTGAATTCTGCTGTTCAATGGATTGATACGTTTTAAACGATCCGTACAGATCCTCTGCGTCGTACCAGCCGGTCACGGTCATGACTGCCGGGGCGACGTTCTTCAGATGCGGAATCAACGCACGCTGTTGCCAGAATTCGTCACGATTGGGATGTTGCATCATCTCCTGCCAGAACGGAATTGTACCTTTCAGATAGAGTTTATCGATGTTCTCAATCGAACCTGCTTCCAGAAACATCTTGTAGCCGTCGGGCGATGGATAGACGTATGGCCTGGCAGCTTCGGTCGTGGGAGTGGATCGTTCCGTCGCATTGCCGCTCAGCCATTTGAACGCATGAGCCAGAAAAAACGAACCATGGTGCAGGAAGTCGTCAAAGTACCAGTCGCCGACGGGTGCCTGTGGCGAAACCGCCTTCAGCGCCGGATGCGCGTCAATCATGCCCGCAGCGGCATAGAAGCCGGGATAAGAAATTCCGTACATACCGACGCGACCATTATGGTTTGGCACGTTCTTCAGGAGCCACTCAATCGTGTCATAAGCATCCGAACTCTCATCAACATCCGTCGGTTTCGTCTTGTTCTGCACGTGAGGCGTCACCTGCGTGAACTTGCCTTCGGATGCAAATCGTCCGCGCACATCCTGATTGACGAAGATATAGCCAGCCGTGATAAAGAGCTCGCTCGGCCCCAGCTTCGACGGATACTTATCCTCACCATACGGCGCGACGTTGTATGGCGTGCGTTTCATCAGCATCGGATAGGACTTTGTCGTATCGTTCGGAACGAAGACCGACGTCATGAGCTTCACACCGTCACGCATTGGAACCATATACTCGTGCTTGGTGTAATGCAGTCGGATGTAACTTTCCGCCTGGTGAGTCTCCTGCCCGATCGCGACATGAACATCTCCCGCAACGACGAGACCAGAACACAATATCAGCGTTGCGTTTACAAAGTTTCTCATTGTGACATTGTTCCCTGAATTCGCATCTCTTTGTCCGACGATCGCCGCGTTCTTTTGACCTTTACGTACACCGAATTCATTCAGACTCAGTCCATCAGAAAACGCACCGTGCGAATGAGATGGCCAGGAAAAGGCTGATAATACGCCAGTCGCACTGCGAGCAACAACCGACCGTTGGTCACGGTCCCTGGTCGGTGAGTTGTTTATCCAGATTCCGAATTGCGAAAAACGCGGGTAATGCATTAAAATACGGGTTTCCTGCAACAGACCGAGTGGTACAGTAAAACAAACCCTCTGGTTGGATTTTCACGATGGCGACGACGGTTACGAAAGACAAAATCTGCGACGCGGCGATGCAACTTGCGATCCGCGACGGTCTGCTGGCGATGACACTGGACAACGTCGCAAAGCAGGCCGGGATCAGTAAGGGCGGCGTTATGTACCACTTTCCAAGCAAGGATGAGTTGGTTCGTGGCGTGCTGGACTACTTTAGTCACCAATGTGAAACCATGCTCATGCGCCGCGTGGTTGATGATCCGGAGCCACGATTGCGGTGGGCCCGCTGTATGCTGGATTGTTTGTTTCCTGAGTCTGCAGAATCTGACACGGGGACGGATGCCGGAGACATTTCTTCCGACGTGCTAAGTCGCTTCTTTATGGCCATGCTGGCTGGAGCGGTGACGAGTCCGGCCGCAATGCTGCCTCTTCGAGAAGTTGCGGCTCGCATGCGCAAGCGTTTTATGAGTGACCCGAATGATGGCATGGAACAGATCCTGGTCTGGCTGGCGATCGATGGCCTGTTTCTTTGGCAGTTCATGGGTCTCATAGATAGCAACGACGCCATGATCGCGGAAGTGGGCAAAACGCTGCGGGCGCGGATTCGGGCGAAGTTGGAGGAGGATGCTGTCGTATCGAACCTGCCTCAGGGACGTTTGTTGAGTGATGCAGCCAGTGCACAAAGGGAAAATCCATGAATTCCACTGCTTCAAAATCGCACGCTTCCCGCGGCCGTAAGATTTGGTTTGTGCTGCTCACGATCCTGATTGGTGTGGTGACTGCGTTTACATACTTTAAGTCTCGCGCTGCCGCTTTTTCGGCGACGGCAATCAACATTTTACAGCCTCAAGAACGGACACATGTGTACGCGCTGGGGCGATTGGAGCCTGTTGGTACAATCTTGCAGCTGATGCCGAAATCCGGTAACGAAGGAGCGACTGTCGAACAACTCCTGGTGAAAGAGGGCGACGAGATTGAAGCCGGTGAAACGCTGGCTGTCCTGGACAATCAGGCAAGGCGGGCTGCGGCCTTAAAGGAATCGCAGGCACTGCTGGAAGCGGCGAAAGCCCGCTTGCTGCAGATTAAAGCCGGCGTTAAGGCGGGAGATATTGAGGCTCAGCAGGCTGCCGTGTCACTGGCGGAAGAACAATCAAAAGTCGCGAATCGTGAACTGTTACGCGTGAGGGAGTTGCAGAAACGAAATGCCACGACAATCGAAATGATTGATCAGAAACAATGGGAGTATGACCGCCTGCAACTGGAGAAGCGGCGTGCATCTGCTCAACTGGCAAGTCTTCGCGAGATTCGTGACGTCGATATTCTTGTGGCGGAAAAAGAGGTGATCGCAGCGGAAGCGGCTGTCGCGAAAGCCGATGCGGATGCCGATGCCTCCCAATTGCGGTCACCTGTCGCAGGACGAGTTCTGCGAATTCATACCCATCCAGGTGAACGCGTGAGTGACGCGGGCATTCTGGATCTTGGCAATGTGCGTCAGATGCAGGCTGTGGCAGAAGTCTTCGAAGCAGATGTCTCCATTCTGGAAGTCGGTTTGGTCGCAGAAATCAAACTTGATGCATCGACGGAGGTCCTCACCGGGCGAATTGCAGAGATTGGACACATCGTGGCGCGAAAGATCGTGCTGACAAATGACCCGGTCAGCGACACAGATGCGCGAGTCGTGGAAGTTCGCGTGAACCTGGATGCCGCACATCTCGAACGCGTGGCTCGACTGTCGAATGCTCGCGTTGAGATCAGTTTTTGTCTGCAGCCATCTGATGCCCGACCGAGCCTCAACAGCAGCAACATGGATGTGACTTCAAAAACTCCTCACATTCGATAGCGTCACCTTCAACTGGCAGCCATCTCAACGTGCTCTCGTAAAATCGTTGTCATAACCCATGTATTCCAGTTTTTTCTTAGCCTGGTATCAGTTGAGTCACAACAAGGTGAAACTTGCTGTTGCTGCGGCTGGAGTGGTTGTGGCCGTCATGCTGATGCTGGTCCAGCTTGGCATTCGACAGGGAGCGATGGATAACAGTGTCGCCGTGGCGAGACGCGTGACAGCTGACCTTGTCGTCGTCAGTCCAAGAACGAAAACGATTTTTGCGTCAGCGCAGTTTCCGCGGCGTCTGCTGTATCGCATAGGCTCATCGGACGATGTCGTGGAAATTGGTGAAATGTATATGGGTCAGGGGAGGTTCCGGAATCCATGGGACAAACTTGAATTCCCGGTCAGCATCTATGGAATCAACCCGCATTCGCCCATGATGAATCTTCCCGGGATCGAGCGATTTGCAGACCAGTTGGAGCTGACCGATCGTGTCCTCTTTGACAGCCTGAGCCGAAAAAGTTACGGACCAGTGGGGAAGTATCTTAATGAGCATGGACCCCTGAATGTAGAGGTGAACCTCCGCAAGATTCAGCTGATCGACTCGATTGAAGTTGGAATTTCCATCAACTCCGATGGAAACCTGTTCATGTCACCTGCCAACTTTCAGCGGATGTTTCCTGATCGTCAGTCGGGCTCCGTCGATCTGGGGCTGATTCGACTCAAGGACGGTGCAAATCCGGAAGAAGTGCGTGACCAGTTGAGTCACTATGTTGGTCGGGAAGCCAAAGTGCTGACTCGTGATCAACTGATTGAGGCGGAGATCCAGTTCATTCGGGAGAATGCGCCGATCGACTTTATTTTCGGCATGGGTGCAGCGATCGGCTTCTTTATCGGGTTTGTCGTTGTGTATCAGATTCTGTATACGGAAGTGACAAACCATATGCCGCAATACGCGACGTTGAAGGCGATGGGGTTCAGCGATCAATATTTGTTACGCATGGTAGTGAGTCAGGCACTGATTCTGTCATTGCTGGGGTATTTTCCAGGCTTCGTCCTTGCTCTGGGCTTGTATCGAGTGGCGACCAATGCCATTCAGATGCAGTTTTCGATGACGTTCGGGCGCGCAGTCGGCGTCTTTATGCTGACGATGGTGATGTGCGGTTTGTCAGCGATGATCGCGATCCGAAAAGTCAAAACGGCCGACCCGGCTGATGTGTTCTGACGTTTGCCGCGCGCGCAGATCGCATAAAGAAAGATCTTACTTCGATGACTGACACACCTGCAGCACGACCGGTGATTTCGTCACGGCATGTCAATTTCTGGTTTGGCGAAGGTGATCTTCAGAAACAAGCGCTGTTTGATGTGACCATGGAAGTTGCGGCGGGCGAGATTGTTCTGCTGACAGGTCCGAGTGGCAGTGGTAAGACGACGTTGCTGACGCTGATCGGTGCGCTGCGGAAAGTGCGGGATGGGGAACTGGATGTTCTGTCGCGATCTCTGCACACTGCCAGCATGCATGAACTTGTTGATGTTCGCCGTGAGATCGGATTCATCTTCCAGCAGCACAACCTGCTGCCGTTCATGACGGCCCGACAGAATGTGGAACTGATGTTTCAGTTGCATCCGAATGTCAGTCACAGCGAAGCCTCACGCCTTACCGTGGAGTTATTAACAAGCGTGGGACTGAGTGATCGACTTGACTACTTTCCGGCTCGACTTTCAGGCGGCCAGAAACAGCGTGTCGCTGTCGCGCGAGCATTAGTCACCAGTCCCAAACTGATTCTCGCCGACGAACCAACCGCTGCGCTCGACAGTCATTCAGGACGCGATGTGGTGATGTTACTGCAGGAACTGGCAAGGAGTCGCAATTGCCCCATTCTGATGGTGACGCACGACCCACGAATTCTTGACATCGCTGACCGTGTCATCAACATGGAAGACGGGCGAGTGCATAAGGTCGAATAGACAGGCCCATATATGAACAGACTTCTCGCATCGGCGATCAATCTTGAGTAAGTCATCGACAAGTCATTTACCGCCGAATATTCGCCGTCGGTATTTATTTGGGGCCTGGCAAAACAGGTGCCTGCGGCTCCTTTTTGGCGCACCCGAATCCAGTGGTCCGTGAACTGCATGTGTTCATTTGCCGGAAGTTGAGGCGTGGCAACTCAGGCAGTTGTCGTCTCGCGTGGCGGCTGAGCAGTCGACTGCTCGGTTATGGGAGGAGTCATGATAATTCAGGCAAATCACCGTGTGAATGCGCGATACGGGAACCGGGGCGATGCGGGTCATGGCAACTGGTACAGTCAGTCGAGCTGATTGCCGAGGGGCAGCACCTCTTCCTGTCGCTTGAAACATGCACTTTGAACGAGCCCGACAGACGCAAAGCGAGGAAGCGTCTCATCCTCAGGTCTGATTTCTCCACCCATCTCGTCGGCGCGGCGATGGCATTCTCCGCAGCGGTCGATGGACTCCTGTGGTGTCATCCGGGAGAACCGTTCGATCGTGGTGGAAAGTCCGAGGTCCATTTCGTGAACGTGTTGTGTTGTGTTCCAGTGGCATCGTGAACATCCGATGCCGGGCTGAATCCCCTCGAACAGGATCCGTTTGCCGTCTGTGGGGACGTGCGTGCAATGACAGCCAAAGCAGTTGATCGTTTCCGCAGATGACCGAGGGAGACCGAGACAGAGAATTCCATTCGATTCTTTCAACTTTTCCATTCCCAGCGTTACGCCCAGTTTCTGATCAGGATACCAGCTGACGCTGTGCTCAATCGCCGATGTGTTTCCCTGGTCATCAGTCCATGTGATCAAAGGTGTGCGAGCATGTGTGCCGGAACCGAAGACCCATTCGATCGTCAGATCCCGCGCGTAGGCAGGCGTGGAAACCAACAGGCGGTCATCCTCGAATCGGTAATGGAAGTCCAATTCAGATGAATCACGGTGAAACGAACGTCCGGCAAAGCATTTGAGTACATCCTCCCTGGTCGCACGGGTCAGCGTTCGGGCGTGCGGAACCTTTGAAAACGCATCGGTGATATCGGAATGGCACTCGGCACAACGTCGCTCCGAAACCTGTGGAGCAGAGCTGAGTACGACCGGTTTCGGCAGTTCTGTTTGCGACGAAAGGAATGGTACCCTCCCACGCTCCGAACAGGCATGAGCAGCTCCCAGCAGCAGTACGACGAGCAACAGGATCAGGCGCAGCAAGGCAACGGTGTCGGGAGAATCTCGCAGTATTTTTGGCATGAGATGGAATTCCGCTTCAGGGGCCACCGAACTGGCCAACTTGTTGATGCCAGTACTTCGCCGCAATCAACACGGCCTGATGATCACTCGTGGAGAGCAAATGTTCCAGCTCTTTCAGGGCGTGCCCGGATTCACCAAGTTCGAGCCACAGCATCGCAGCGGCAAAGTGCTGCGCCGATGTCGCAAGCGGCAGCGCATTGACGGCCTCTGAGATGCGGCCCTGCAGGTAAAATGCGACACAGATACTCCACGCTTCGGCACCGTCCGAATCTTCGTCCGATTTCAGTGTCAACCAGGGCACTTCGGAGGTGGTCTGTTCGCGTGTCAAAGCAGTCACCACCAGCCGTCGAAAATAGCTGGCCTTACCGAACGTCGTCCATTCCTGGTAAGCCAGGTCGTTTTGACATGCAAGGAATTCTTCGGCCAGCGATCGATTTCCACTTTGTTGCCGCACTGGAAGAAGCACGCGCAGCGAGGCCAGCGGAATGTCCATCGACCGAAACAACTGCGACTGACGAATTGCGGCGGCCGGATCGATTCCACCGCCGAAGAATTCCACACCATCGAATCGCCAACCCTGGCCATTGTAGATTTGTACGGTTGGCTGCCATGGACCAAGTTCGACGAATCCCTGTTGTGCCATTGCTTCCAGGATCGCCTCAGAGTACCGCGCATCGTCGGCCGAGACAAAGGGCACCGCGGGCGAGCCAAGATCGAGCGGACGCCAGGTCGTCTTCGTCAATTCCCGATGAAGCCGCATTTCGACGGGAACGAATACCAGGTTCACCCGCCAATCCGCCATCTGTCGCACCCAGCCTCCCCACGTTCCATCATCGCGTCGATACCGGGCACGGTGAGCTCCAAGTAGGTCCGTGATCAGGGCTGAATGCAGCGGCGCACGACCACCGAGCAGCGCCCGTTGCGGATGATCGGCCATAAGCACATTGCCATCGAGCCACGCTGCCAAACCAACAGACCGTCCGTCCGGAGCCCAGCCGATGACTCGTTTCGCTGGAACGGAAAGCAACTGAGCATCAAGCAAACGGGGATCGATTTCCTGAGCGATTCCCCAGCCGAACCGGCGGTAAGGCGTCAATCCGCGACCACTCGCATCGATCACGACCGGGCATAACACCAGGATTGCCATCGCGGCTAACCCCAATCGTTGTCGGGAAGCGGTGGTGACTCTGACACGGTTTAATGGCAAATCACTCGGCTGCATCATGTCCAGCAGAATCCACAGACCGCAGATCGGCAGGTTCTCTTGACACAACAGAGCCACTGCCAGGGGAACGCAACACCTTGCAATTCCCAACAGTAATCGCGGAAAAGATCTATGGCCAGCGGCTTGCCGTGGATCGCCCCGTCCGAACAATGATGCGTCTGAATTCCAGAATTTCATGCCAACCCACAGGCACCACAGTGGCGCAAATGCCCACTCCGTAGTGGTCCACGGACTGTTTTGAAAGGCTCCGTACCAGGTGGATTCGCCGTTCGATCCCCTGTTTGAAAATGACGGTGGACACAGGAGGATTGCAGAATCCCGCCATGTCAACAGTCCGCGCGGCGTCATTATGCCTCCAACAAACGCGGCAATCAGCGACTGAAGCGTCAGCGAACCTAAGACAACTGTGTACAGTCTTTCCCTCGATCTGCCGATGGTGGCACGTTTCCGGAGCGGGCTTTCGTGTCCAGGCAGAGCAACCAAAGCAGCCCCCAGATGGGTCGCGGCCCGAGATTTCCCCACACCGTAAACGTCAGCAGAAGTGAAGCCAGACGTCCGCGAGATGACATGTCGCAATGGATGACATGCCACAGCGCCGCCAGTCCCAACAGATCAAACAGTTGTGCGACAGGCTGCAGGCCATCCCGAATCGTCCAAAAAAACAACGGAAGCGTTACGATAAAAATCGCCTGACCGTGGATCACCGAAACACGACGACGCACGATCAGTAAAAGTGCTGCCGCGACCAGCAGCGGCACGGCAGACACGAAGTGAATGCCACCGCAGATCCAGACGACGTAGAACGGAAGACCGCTGCACCAGTCCGCTTCGTTCGTAAGGTCCAGCGACAGTAACTCGCGGCATGGAGTGAATGTCCCGGAAGCAACTTCACGCCCGCGAGACAAATCCCACCACAGGTTCGGAGCAAAGAGCGGGCGCTGCACCAGAAGCAACGTGACTCCCACGGCCCAGCCGAGGAGCGATCTGGATTTCACGGGTACAGTCTCCGCACTGGTCTGCCATGAGAAAGCATCGCAAGCCCGGGGTGCGGCGAGGTCAATCGAATTCCCGGCTTGACGTTTTACTATTACTACTGACCAGCACCACCAGCGTTTGCAGCAGATTCCTCTTCCGTATTTGCTTCTTCGGGGGTAAGTACCGGAGCGGGTTCATCCGGGGCATCAGCAACACCCGGAGCCACACTTCCGCCACAACCAACGCTGGAAACCGTCAAAAGCGAAAGCCCTAACCAACGAACAACGTAATTACACATTACAAAGTCATTTCTATGGCTTCAATGAGCCCAAAGGAGTTGCAACCGCACTGCGGGTAAATGCCTCACAAATGGCGCAGGAAAAGTGCGCTGAATTGTTGGGCCGTCAAAACAGACAAACGAGGGACAACTGTCCCCCGTTTGTTTTCGTGACCCGAATCTCCGATGCAGAGTTCCACACCGGAGAGAATCGCTCAGAATTCACCCAGGACGTTGCCATCTGACTTGTTGCCAAGATTATTCCATGTGCCGAGATCGATGTTTTCGCTGATAAAGCGAACGCTTCCATCGCCCAGCCCAGCCTGAACTCCACCGGTATGCAGGCTACGAGCCGCCGCGTTGACGCGGTCCGAATTCACACCGCAATCAAGAGACAGCTTGTTGTTTGGGCCCACGTAGGTGTTGAAAAACGCAGCTTGCGGAAAAAATGAATAGAACCACGAGTATCCAGCCTGTCGCGTAGTGGTGGTCTCTTTCGCTCCTACGGCACAAATCGTATTATTTCCGGTGTCATTCTGATCTTCGCGATAGAATCCGATCACGATCTCGGAGACCGCCAGTGTGTTTGATGTGCCATCGGTCATGTCTCGAAATCCAGTATTTGTGTTCTGACCAAAGATCCCCGGCGGATTCTTATTGAATCGAGTCGTCATTCCGACGTTTCCCACGTAATTACCTGAAGCGTAGGCCGTACTTGGAGTCTGTCCGGAAACTCTGACCCCAGCAGGAGTCGTCCATGGCACACCTCCGTTCCCGGGATCCGTTGGACAACGGAATGCTGGAACGATACGGCGTCGAGCACCAGTTGGACTTACCCCGTTCACACCACCATGACCATCAGTTGCGGAAGTACCCTGTCCAAGATTCCAGTCAATTCCGGCATAAATGTTTGCCTGCTCGATCTGAGGAAGCAAGCGAGGCAACCAGGCGATGTTACCTGTGTACCAGGACTCCACAATACCCGAGTACGTGTTCCGCGTGCGTCCCGGCGGCAGGACGCCATAGACGTCATGGTAATTGTGCAGAGCAAGGCCAATCTGTTTCAGATTGTTTTTGCACTGCGTTCGACGTGCCGCTTCACGAGCCTGCTGTACTGCAGGCAGCAGCAGCGCAATCAGGATGGCAATGATCGCAATCACTACCAACAGTTCAATCAGGGTGAATCCTTTGCGCTTCAAAACGTTGAATAATTTCATTGACAACCCTTTTCAATAGTGGAAATGAATCAAAGGAACGGAATCGACAGTAAATTCCCAGAAAACGAATGAGAATCTCGGCAAATTCCTGAATTAGACCGACCCAAGTTAACCTCTGTACATGCGACAGTCAAGCGGGCTTCTCTTTGATTTTCCCAGTATGGTTCGTATGTTCTCGCCGCTTTGTCCGTTCTTGATTTCGTTCAAAACTGCGTTCCTGCGCTCCGTACTGATACTTACCGCTGTTTCTGTCCACTTTGACACGACGCATCACAAAGGAAGCGGCGACAAGTTGCCGCACTCCAGAGACAGTTCGTCCGTTGAAGCACTACGACGTCTTCTCTTCCGGGTTATTCGCATGCCGCGCGACGGTGGATGAGGCGTGAGTTGGGCCGAGGAGGCCCCATTGCATCGGTTCGTCCTGAGTGTATTGTTTGCCAAGATGCAATGCGATTTCTGCTCGAGCGAGTTCATAGCCCAGATAGAAGGCATGACCGGCATCGATCGGAACTTCGGGCCGTGGCGATGGGAGATTGCCGAGGATGCTGGTCGCGGCGAGGCTCTTGGTAGCCTGTTCGAACAATCGAAACACATCCTGTCCGTGCCAGTGGCCGTGTCGATTCATCAGATGCAGTTCACCGGCTTCCGCGTAAATGCGAAAATTGAGATCTGTCAATGCGGCTGCGAGTTGCTGAAGGGATTCCGCTGACTTCGGCTTCAATCGAGCATCACGCAGCATTACGAGTGCGGAACTCAGATGCTTTGGAATTGTTCTGGCCGCGACGGCATAGTGCATTAAACGGCGGGCCGCATCGAATTCCGCCACGGACGAACGGCACCAGTTGATCACCTGCGTCGTCAGCACACTTTGAATTCCGAGTTCCTCACACACTGCCGCCAGGATCATGTTAACCCCGGCTGAATCGACTTCTGTCAGCTCCGTGATATTTCCGATGCCCATCATTATCGGCACGTCCGGATACGTTTCGCGAACACGAATATATCTCTGCAGCGATGCGGTAAACCCCATGCCGATCGGTTCAATGATCGGATCAACTCGAAATGCGGTGCCGCCATCACGCAGGCGTTCAATTAATCGAACGAGAGAATCCAGGTCCTGCGGCACATCCGGGATCGCAACGACCTCCACCCCAAGTTCTGCAACCCAGTCGATGTTGGAATGATTGCAGCTCAGGATAAGTTCCGCACCGGCCTTGACCGCCTGTTCGACTTCCTTGCGATCGAAACTGTCGATCGAAACCCGGAGTCCCTCGCTGCGAAGAGTCGTCACGATCTCGAAAATGCGCGCACTGCTTTCGCCGGGGACGCCGCCCACATCGATCACGTTCGCTCCGGACCTATTCAACGCTTTTGCTTCGCGGACAATTTCTACAAGCGGGATGCGCGTCGCATGATTGATTTCCGCGAGGATCTCGACGGAATAGCGACTGAGATCCGCCGCACGACGCTTGCCGAGTCCGAAGTATTCCGGCAGGTCGTACAGGTCGCGCGGGCCAAGTTCGAATGTCTTGCCGAAATGCAGTTCCAGTGCAGAAATGTCTCCCTGACACCAGCCAGGCAGGATCACGCGATTGATATGTGGTGGAACGGTGAGACGTTTAATCAACAGACTAACATGCAGCAGTGCGGCGACCTGAATGCCGGGGACGGCAATTTCAAAACGAAATCCCAGTTTCTCAGCGATGCCCGCAACAACTTCGCGCAGTCCTGGTTCCGCAAGGCGTCCGGTGACGAACAGGATTGTTTCGCTGGGGGTCGAAATTGGCGGGTTCATTGCGAATTGTCCGGGGAATGAGGGTCTGAATTCCCTGGACAAAATCTTAGCCGGAAACCCTCTGGCCACCTATGAACACGTCAACAACATTCAGTCCTTTATCCAGGACCAGGATATCCGCCTGCTTGCCGACTTCCAGACTGCCGGTCTGCTGCG
Organism: Planctomycetaceae bacterium; assembly: GCA_037719765.1. Classification (GTDB taxonomy): domain Bacteria; phylum Planctomycetota; class Planctomycetia; order Planctomycetales; family Planctomycetaceae; genus SXXK01. The sequence goes on along the minus strand of JBBJME010000023.1, from coordinate 11,477 downwards.
CGATTCCGGATCGCTCTGCGGGAGTCAGGCTGGCCATGCGGATTACCTGCGACAGACTTGCCGACGTGCTTCTTTTCATGTGACGCACCATGGAATCCATTCCGACAATGGAACTCGCCAGGCTCCCATTGGGTGCCCATCCCGCTTTTCCGTCGCTCTGAAACATCGTTCCGTCTGTGGCATTGCCGAAGCGGTACTCGCCAGGCGACATATTGAGCGCTCGATTGCAGTCGGTCACAAGGCAAAGTCGTTCAGCGCCCTTCATGCGAAAGGCAAACTCCAGCAATTCAGGAGCCAGATGACAACCGTCAGCAATGACCTCAGTGCTCATCTCGGCATTCATCAATACGAATTCCGCCATGCTGCCCTGCATGGGAACGTTGCAGCGCTGCCTGATCGACGGCACGGAACTCATCGCGCACCAAAAGTGATCGACATGTCGCATCCCGGCATCGAACGCAACCTGCATCTCGTTCCATGTGGAGTTTGAATGCCCGCAGGTGATGAGGCAGTTGTGTTGGCGAGCCATGTTGTACAACGCATCGGCTCCCGGAAGTTCCGCCGCACAAGTCGCGATGCGGACGAGTCCGCTATCGAAGTACTTCTGAAACTCAGTGACATTCGGACTTCGGCGACCATCGGCCGCATGACAGCCGACCTTATCTTCGGCAAAGTACGGCCCATACAGGTGGACGCCAGCGATGCGAGCTGCCCTGGCAGGCTGCATGGAAAGCTGCTGCCTCGCCACCGCACAGGCGTTGATCATGTCCATGATCTGCTGGGAATTTCCGGTCGTGGTTGTCGGAAAAATCGTCGTGGTACCGTGTCGCAGATGCGCTGCACAGGCGGTGATGACGGCTTCCGGCGTGCCGTCCATAAAGTCTGCCCCAGCGCCGCCGTGGACATGCAGGTCGATAAAACCCGGAGCGATGACTCCGTCCTTCGCATCAACGATTTCAACGTCGTTCGGCAGTGATCCGCGCTGCCCGACGGAGACGATCATCGAGTCGTCACAGCAGACCATGCCGTCGTCAAGTAAACGGTCGGGCAGTACAACTGTTCCGTTGACAAATGCAATTGATTTCATGGTGCGTCTGTATTCCCTACTTCTTCAGCAGTCCATCATAGGCATCCAGAAAATGGGCCGAGACCTGCTCGTTGACATGTTTCCAGACATCATCGATCAGGCTGCCCGCGATCAACCCCTTGACAGCCTGCGACCCGATGGCTCCGACGAATTGTGAAAGGTTTGTCATGGGGTCTGTCCCAAGGACGCAGGCTGATTCCACATGCGCAAATTCGTTTGCCACGAGACTTAATCCAGGCAACTTGGGTACTGGATCCCGGCCACTAACGTAACGGAAAATCTTTCCGGAGAATTTGCGATTGAAGGCATCACTGGCCTTCTGATTGCCAATCATCGGCGCACCAAACGTATAAATCTGATGGACAGCCACGAAACGTCGCTCGAGCAGCCAGGCGGCGAATAATGCGAGGGCTCCGCCGAGACTGTGACCAGTGATCCACAGCGGTCGGTCAGACTGTTTCATTTTCGCTTCGACTTCATTACGGAGCGGTTCCCAGATTTCCGCAATCGCATCGACAAAACCCTTATGAAACTTGGCTCCGACACCTGCTGCCGACAAATCATGTCCCAGCCGTCCCTCGGGCACGACCAACAGATTCATGGCATCGGTGAGCAACCAGTCCTTGAGGCCTTCGATGCTGGTGGGATCCTCGGTACCACGAAACGCCACGACCAGATGATCCGAACTTTCGGCAACGTAAACCTGTGTATTATCGACGCTCAGTAGTTTTGCTGACAATCCAAGGACGTCTCGAAATCCCTTAACGCCGGCTGCTTCTGGCAAGTAAGCCAGCTGACACGCACGACACAAAAACTGGGCGTTGCGTGGATCTCCACCAGCATCTTCGATGAGTTGCATTGAAGGATTGTCCTGTAAAAAGAAGTATGTGGTGAATCAGAATTCACGATCACCACTTTTTATCACCGACGCCGGGGCGACGGGCCATTGATTTAAACCCGGGATAAGCTTCCCGCTTGTCGTTGCGTCCCGTGGCCACGATTGTAGACGAGTCGGGTCAATCCTGATCAACGCGGGGTTCGTGGTTTGTGACAATCCGGAGATTCACTTCTCAAAACGCAACAATTTCGCGTCAAGCCTGTACTGACGAACGGCATAATCCTAAGATTTTTGGAGATTCGAACTGTGAATCCCCGTGGCAAATTCGGTTTTGGACATTTTACCGTCGCGCGAATATCAATTGCGGTCGACGCAAGTAAGGATGAGTTCTCATGCGAAATGGACATTGGATCATGGCTCTGGCAATTGCGACGTTTGGAGCAATGGGCTGTGAAGATACGGAGTATCAGGATTACAAACAAGCTCCACTGAGCGAAACGAAGGAGCATGTTCACGACCATGATCATGGCGATGTCGGCAAGCACGGCGGACATGTTCTGGAAATGGATGATGCGCACGCGCATCATGCCGAACTGGTGTTCGACACCGCCTCGCGGGATATCACCGTCTATTTCTATGGTGCCGAAGTCGGTGAAGCAAAACCCGCTTCGAATGTGACTCTGGAACTGCATGTCGGTGATGTTCACAAAGATCTGCCATCGAAACCAATGCCGCTGGATGGTGAAACTGACGAAACTGCGTCTCGCTGGGTCATCAGTGGTGCCGATCTTCCGGCTGAAGTCAAAGGTGAAGAGCAACTCGACGGACATCTCGAAGCGACAATGGACGGCAAACCATTCTCACACGCACTGGAACCGCATAGTCACGACCACGATGAGCATGCTCATGCTGAAGAAGCTCATCATGAAGGGCATGAAGATAACGCCGATCACGGCAAAGCCGAAGCAAAATAACTTGCGGTTCTTGCAGCATCTGTAGGATGGACATCCATGTCCGTCGCCTTAGCCAAAAGATCTTCAATCGTGCCTGCCACCAACACACAGGCGAAACCCGATTCAAGAACGCGAGCGGCAGCCAGGCCGCATCGGTCATGGAGGACCGTGATGCCGATCGCCGTATTGTTTATTGCCGCCCTGGCAGCAGGTTTAGCCCTCCTGCTGCCAAAACCAACTGCTGAATCTGCCGCTCCGCCGGTGACAAAAGCGGTCATGGTCAAAGCGTACCCTCACGACCGCACAGCGTTTTGCCAGGGTCTGGTGATGTACGAAGGACTCTTGCTGGAAGGCACGGGGCAGTATCAGAAATCACGGCTGCGACTCGTGAATATCGATACCGGAAAATCCGTGAGCGATCAAAAAAACTCCGATGACGTTTTCGGCGAAGGGATCACGATCTGGAAGGACCGCGTTTATCAACTGACCTGGCGCAACGGCTATATGTTGGTTTACGACGCCAGGACGCTGCAGAGCACCGGTTATGTCCGCTATCGGGACATTGATCCGAAGCTGAGTGAAGGCTGGGGACTTACACACGACGGTCACTCTTTGATCCTCAGCGACGGCAGTTCCGATCTGCGATTCATCAACCCGGATACGTTCAAGCTTGAGAAGTCAGTTCGCGTTAAGTCCGGCCGCAAAGCGATTACGAAACTGAACGAACTGGAATTCGTCAACGGTCGAATTCTCGCCAACGTCTGGTACGAAGACCGCATCGCCTGTATCGAACCCGCGTCGGGCAGCGTGACCGAATGGATTGAGCTATCACACCTGCGACCCCGGGAAGTCAAAAACGATCGCGAGGCCGTGTTGAACGGCATCGCCTGGGACGAAAAATCCCAACGGTTGTTTGTCACCGGAAAGCACTGGCCCACTTTGTACGAAATCAAACTGAGCGAGTAAGGATCATTCGACTGATGATTTACGGCTTCTCTGAGTTACTCGCACTCAGAATCTCGTCCATCGACGCGGCAATCGTGGCCGTATATCTCGCAATCCTGACAGGGATGGGATTCTGGATCGGACGCGGCAATCGGACCGTTTCGGACTATCTGCTGGGTGATCGCAGTCTGCCATGGTGGGCTGTGCTGGGTTCGATTGTGGCGACGGAAACGAGTACTGCCACATTCCTGAGCGTGCCTGGGACGGCTTTCGTTGAAGGCGGCAATCTGCAGTTCCTCCAACTTGCCCTTGGATTCTGCCTGGGTCGAGTGATCGTTGCCACTCATTTGATTCCGCTCTACTTCAAAGGGAATCTCTTCACGGCTTACGAAGTGCTGCATAAGCGATTCGGCGGAGTCACGCAAAAGACAGCATCGCTCATTTTTCTGGTGACCCGGAATCTTGGCGACGGCCTGCGGCTTTTGCTCGCGGGGATCGTGGTCGAAAAAGTGGCGGACATTGGGCTGCCGCAGAGTATCATTATTGTCGGCGTTTGTACAATTGCCTATACCTTCGTGGGTGGCATGAAGGCGGTAATCTGGAGTGACTGCATTCAACTGCTGATTTACTTAAGCGGCGGTCTCGCAGCACTGGTGTTAATCATTGGGATGGTACCCGGCGGATGGTCAGAACTGATGCGATTCGCAGCAGAACACAACAAACTGGCGTTCTTCGATTCAGGCATTGATGCATCGAAACCGTATTCCTTATTCATCAACTTCACGAAGGCCAATACGCTTCTGGCCGGATTGATTGGCGGTTCTCTGCTTTCGCTCGGAACACATGGCACAGATCAGATGATGGTGCAGCGTTATCTGTGTACTCGTAGTCAATTCGGGGCTGCGAAAGCGGTGGTGATGAGCGGCCTTGTTGTATTCCTTCAGTTCTCCTTGTTTCTGGTTCTCGGCATTGCCCTGGCGGCGTTCTATGCAGCGCAGCCAAACAGTCCCGGGTTTGATCGCAGTGACGAAGTATTTGCTGCGTTTATCGTTCAGAAGATGCCTGTCGGACTGGTGGGCCTGATGCTGGCGGCTGTGTTTTCAGCGGCCATGTCGACTCTCAGCAGTTCGCTGAATTCGTCTGCCGGCGCGGTTGTGAATGATTTTTTAAAGGATGTCGGAACGCCTCGCACGCAGCTTCGCCTGAGTCGGCTGCTGACCCTTGTCTTTGGAGTTCTGCAGATCGGGCTGGCAATTGCCGCCATTCACCTGGAACGTAGTGTGATCGACAATGCACTGGCCATTGCCGGATTTTCCAGCGGGATCCTGGTGGGCGTTTTCGCCTTGGGAGTGCTGACGCAGCGCGTGGGACAGATGAGTGCGATGATTGGGATGCTTGAGGGCACAATGGTGTTGTGCATCGTGAAATTCTGGACTCCGATTGCCTGGCCATGGTATGCACCGATTGGCGCAGCTGCGACAATCTCTTTCGGTCTGATCGCCTCCATAGCATTTGATTCTGACCGAGATGCGGCAAGCAACGACGTTCGCTAGTATCCATTTAGTTGGACATCGCCACTTTTTCGAGAAACCGAGTTTTTTGCAACCCGAAGCGTCAGCGAGGGACGCTACCGAAGTCGTTCCCTCGCCGACGCTTCGGGCTACTACCGCCAAAAAAATGGCGATGTCCAATTAGGATCGCTCAAAACAGCTGACCTGCAATCGTGAGATTGGCGAAGCTTGACTCTCCGAGTCAAGCGCGATTACCGTAGCTTGGACATTCATGCCCGAGGTCCTGCCAGAAAGCATTCTTCATGGAATTAAAATTCATACAGATGAAATATCTGTTTTTTCTCGTGCTGTTCATGATGTCGCCGAAGCTGCTTGCACAATCGCCACCAGAGATCCCGTTGCGTAAACCTGAAGCCGTCGGCATGGATGCGGCTCCACTGAATTTGATTGACGATATTGTCCAGGAAGGGCTGGAACAGGACAAGATGCCCGGTTGCGTCGTGATCGTTGGTCGCCGCGAAGGGATTGCGTTTCGTCGCGCTTACGGGTTTCGCCAGGTGCAACCAGAAAAAGTGACGATGACGGTGAATACGGTGTTTGATCTGGCGTCGCTCACAAAGCCCATCGCAACGGCGACCAGTGTGATGGCGCTCATTCAACAGGGCAAACTGGATCCAAATGCCACCGTTGCCACGTATCTGCCTGAGTTTGCTCAGAACGGCAAAGAAACAATCACCATTCGCCATCTGCTGACGCACACAGGCGGACTCATTGCTGACAATTCAATGAGCGATTATGCCAATGGAGGCGACGAAGCTATTGCCAGAATCTACGGACTCAGGCCAACAGCCGCCCCCGGTGAAAGTTTCACCTACAGCGACGTCGGTTTTATCGTACTCGGTCAGGTTGTGAAGACCGTGAGCGGCAAGAATCTGCATGAGTTCTCTCAGGAACAGATTTTCCATCCTTTGCACATGCAGGAAACCGGTTACTTGCCAAACGACGAACTCAAGGCGCGCGCAGCCGTGACGGAGCTGCGGGAAGGGCAATGGATGCAGGGAGAAGTTCACGATCCGCGGGCGTTCGCGCTGAATGGCATCGCTGGCCACGCCGGCCTGTTCTCCACGGCAGACGACCTGGCCCGCTATGCCACGATGATGCTCGGCGGCGGGCGGCTAAACGACGTGCAGATTCTGGATCAGTCGACTTATCAGTTGATGACCACCGCTGTTGAGATTCCGCGCGGACGGCGAGCCCTCGGCTGGGACGTGAAGACAGGATATTCATCGAATCGCAGCGACCTGATGTCGTCGCAGGCATTCGGACATGGCGGGTTCACGGGCACCGGAATCTGGATTGACCCCGTGCAGAATCTGTATGTCATTTTTCTGTCGAACCGCGTTCATCCGAACGGCAAGGGCCTTGTGAATCCACTCATCGGTCGCATCGGAACGATCGCAAGTGCTGCGATTCTCCAGACGACGGATCGTGAAGTTCGCCCGGCACCTGAAGTCAATGTGCTCAATGGAATCGATGTTCTGGAACGAAGCGGCTTTTCGACACTTAAGGGCCACAACGTTGGACTGATCACAAATCAAACGGGGCTGAATCGTGATGGCGTCAGCACGATTCGCCTGATCCATGAGGCCGATGGTGTCACGCTGAAATCACTCTTCAGTCCCGAACACGGACTGGAAGGGAAACTCGATATCCCGAAAATCGGCGACCAACAAGACGCCGTGACGGGACTGAAAGTCTTCAGTCTGTACGGCGAGACACGAATTCCGACGGCGGACAGTCTGGAAGGGATCGACACACTGATATTTGATATTCAGGACATCGGCTGTCGCTTCTACACGTACGTTTCAACGATGGGAAACGCCATGAAAGCGGCTGGCGAACATCAAATTCGGTTCGTCGTACTGGATCGCGTCAATCCGATCAGTGGTGTCGATGTGCAGGGGCCGGTACTGGATGAAGGCGATGAATCCTTTGTGGGTTTTCACTCATTGCCCGTGAGACACGGCATGACGGCCGGTGAACTGGCGTCGATGTTTCGCGCCGAATTGAAGCTGGATGTGGATCTGGAGATCGTTCCGGTCGAGGGCTGGCAGCGAAATCAAATGTTCGATCAGACGGGACTCTTGTGGACTAATCCATCACCCAACATGCGCAGTCTGACTCAGGCGATCCTGTATCCCGGCGTGGGACTGCTTGAAATGACGAACGTGTCGGTTGGACGCGGAACGGAGACACCGTTTGAGGTGGTCGGCGCGCCATGGATCGAGGCGCGCCGATTCGCTGCGCATCTGAACAACGCGGGATTGGGCGGAGTTCGATTCGTGCCCGTGCGTTTTGTTCCTGCGTCGTCGAAATACACAAGCGAAACCTGCAACGGTGTGCACATTATCATCACAGATCGCGCCAAGTTTCACCCTCTTTCAACCGGCATCCAGCTCATGTGCAGCCTGAAAGCAATGTACAGCGAAGAGTGGGACAGGAAGAATCTCAACACACTTCTCTGCAGCGGAAAGACTGTCGAAGCGATCGAAGCGGGCCGCAGCGTGAATGACATTGAGCCGTTATGGGCTGAAAAATTAGCTCGATTCCTGAACCAACGTCGCAGGTTCTTACGTTACGAATAGCTGATGCTTACGCTAGTGCTCTGTCAATCATAAAACGAGGCGTTGCGGCTTGGAAAAGGGGTCAGGAACAAATAGTGCGGAGCACCCTTTGGGCATTTTGGATTTTGTTTCCTGCCCCCTTTTCCAAGCCTTCACTAGGACTTTGAGCGACCGACGCCAGCGGCAGCACGGCCTCTCAGACATCAGTATCCGCACCGGGGCGGGTCTTTTTTCGCAGTTGATTTGCGCGGCGGAAATCAGCGAACACATGCGTCGCCAGCAACGAGGCTTCCATCGAAAATTCCTCGACTCGACTGCGAAAAAAGGCCAATGCCCCCGTTGCAGGAATCGCAACGGCCAATCCCTGCAAAGTCGTGACGAGGGCTTTGTAAACACCTGGTGCCAGTTCCGAGATCTGCGGATTGGCTTTCATTTCAAATTCCATGAATGCCTGAATCATGCCCCAGACGGTACCCATCAGGCCCAGCATCGGAGCGAGCGTGCTGATCACCGAGAGATGTTCGATGCGACGATAGCAACGCGCCGAATGTTCGGCAGCGGTATCTTCCATCGCTTTCTCGATGGCAGTGTAACCCAGTTGACTCTCCTGCAACCCTGCAAACAATAATCGCCCCAGGAACCCCGACTGCTTTTCACATAATTTCGTTGCTTCCGGCACTTTGCGTTCGGCTAAGAGCTTATGGACTTCTTCGGCCAGCCCCGGAGTGATGAACGCAGCGCGACGGATGGTGAGAAGAAAGTCAACAATCAATGCCACCATCAGAAAGCTGAGGAATATAATGACGTAGCCGATCATGCCTCCTGCGGCCAGCATTTCCCTTGGACTGAGCATCGACTTCGTCCCCGTCGCGGCGGCTTCGGCGGCGGAGACCAACGTCGGCAGGTTCACGCACAGGAAAACCGTGAGGAACGCAAGCCGTATTTTTGCCGATGTTGCGGGGCGAGATTGTTCGATCCGTGAGAATTCCATCAGAACAATCCATTGCCGCAGGGACCCATTAACTGTACGTCGGTGCATTGCCGAACCGGGATTGTAGTTGGATTGCAGATTCCTGCCCAGATTTGCCCAATGAATGTTTCCCAGGGGGGTGCGCGACAGGGTTCGTTTGTGGCCTGCGGGGTGTAAAAATGTCAAGATCAGTAATCGACAAATACCCGTGACTCTGGAGCAAGTGGGCTGGTTTGGCGAGTGATTAGTGTCGTGGGAAATCTTTGTCGCTGGTACGATACCCAAAATTTTTTTCCCCTCCCGCCACAGACAAGGATGTCTCAATGGCACGCACCTCAAACACACTGCCTCCTGAAATCGCCAGCAAACTGGCCGAAGTGGCCCGAGAGCTTCGGGAACACATTTATGGCGAACAGGCCTGCCCGGAATGGGGCACTCGGTTTACTCAGATCGAAGACCAGGGGATGCAGGTCGGGCTGGAACTGGCTCGCGTGTTCATGCAGCAGTCGGTCCAGCATCAAGCCGATGGTGAGATACCGCCGCAGGCCTTCGATTGTGACGGCGAACAGGTGGTGATTATTGATAAAGATCGCCACCACGAAACCACCCTCGACACGCCTGCTGGCGAAGTCGAATGGAAACAACCGAAGACTCGACTGAAGAAATCCCGTCGAGATTTTTTCCCCTCAGGCCAAAGCGCTGGGACTTGATGTCGACGAAGCGCTTTCGCCATCGTTGCTGGAAAAAGTGTCGTACCTCGGCACACTGCTGAAGTCTTTTCGGCAGGGTGATGTGGCGATCGAAAAGCTGCTGGACATTTCGCTGGGCCATAAACGTCTGGAACGCATCACTGAACGCATCGGAGCCGAACGTCTGGTGGAAGCAGATCAGGAAGTGGTGGCCTTCAAAGCATTGACTCTCACAGAAAAACTGGCTGGCCCGAAGAATGTTCGGTCTCCTGTTTCGGCCGCCGTGATGGCGGATGGCGGTCGTTATCAGCGTTGTGAAAAGAACGAGTCAGGCGAAGGTGATCGTCGCACTCATTGGTTTGAAGACAAGGCCGGGCTGTGTCTGGAACTGGGCGGCCGTCGTGATGATGTGGCCGCTTCTCCCGATGCTGTCGATCCGTGTCCGCAGGTTCCCGGCTTTCTGATGAACATCGAACAGATCGAAACGCTGACTCGTGAAATTGGCAAAAAAGCCACGGAAAAGGTCGTTCTTTCAGAGGCCGACGAAAGCTCCATCAACGCATCGCACGTGGTAAGCGACCCGGCAATCGACACCGCCGACGATTGCCAGATCAATCTCGACGATGCCCGGACACTGTCGGATCTGGAACGAATCGTGGCGGCCGCACAGCAGTCGGCGTCCCGACATCAGGCCGCAGCCGATAGCGCTGACGATCTTCCGATGAGTCCCAAAGTGATCACGCGAGACCTGGTTGCGACTTTGGAAAACAGCCGTCACCTGGGCGAGAAACTGGCGGCACATGCATGGTCGTTGGGATTGTTTCAGGCGAAGTTCAAAGCGTTCGTCGGCGATGGCAGTTCGTGGATCTGGACGATCTTCGACAAGCACTTCCGCGCGTTCAAGTTCATTGCCGTGCTGGACATCATCCATGCCGTGACGTACCTGTTCGCCGCAGCGATGGCCGACCGAACGGAAGCCGAAGGAACGCCCGTGTATTGCCAATGGATGTCTTGGCTGTGGTCGGGGGATGTCTCGCAGGTGATCGCGGCTCTGGTCAAACGACAGTCGGAACTGGGATTGCCAACCGACGAAGATGGCCCGACCAGCGCTCGGCAAATCGTGAGCGGAGCGTTGACGTATTATCAAAATCAACAGTCGCGGATGAATTATCCTTTGTATCGCAAGCTGGGGCTTCCGATCACGAGCAGTCACATGGAGTCAGCGATCAAGGAACTGAATTTCAGGATGAAGGGGACCGAAAAGTTCTGGAGCAAACCCGGTGGCCAGAGCGTGATTCAGCTCCGCGCGGACAATCTTAGTGGAACCGACCCGCTTTCGGTGTTCTGGAAAGAAAGAGCCAAGAACCGCTCAGGCCTGCGTCGCAGCGTCGGCTCCAAAAAATCCACCGCTCAAAAGTCCACCACGTGACGATCCCTGTCGCGCACCCTTCCCAGGGAAAGGATGAATTCGGAATGGTTCATTCATGGACTTCCGTGACCATGATATCCCCGACCTCTGATACGATTCGTATTGGCCATTGATTGAACCCGGGATGTGGCATGTGCAGCATGAGACTTGTCTGTCGTAATCGGGAATTGGTCAAATGCACTCCGAACTGAAGCCGAGATCTGGCTGCATAAATTGTCTCACGACAGCCTGGATATCTTGCGATGATGCGTCCATATGGCTACAGTTCCGGCGTGAACGGACGAAACATCGTCATTCATTGCCGCCGTAGCTCAGTTGGCAGAGCGACGCTTTCGTAAAGCGTAGGTCGAAGGTTCAAGTCCTTTCGGCGGCTTTCAAAAAAGACAGCAAAAACAGGGGAAATCGGGGCAAATCCGGGTTCGCGGGTGTCG